>NZ_CP031393.1:1209776-1512221 GCF_017161265.1 Treponema medium
TTTGCATTTTTGAGTAAGAGAGGAAAAATCGATGTATGTATTTCTTCTCTGTTTTTTACCTTGTACGGATTGAGCTCCGTGGGGATGTTGCTTACGGTGTTTTCGATATTGTTTAAGATTGCTGCCGGGATTGATGTGCAGGGGCTCTACGGGACTTTTGCAATGCTGATAGGCTTGGTCGTTTTTAAGGGACTTTGCAATATGATTGCCGACTTAAAAAAGCACGGAGCCGGCTTTGATGTAGTGCAGCAAATACGGGAGCGGATGATTGTAAAATTAAAGCTGTTTAGTTTGGGATTTTATACGAATGAACGGCTGGGAGAATTAAATACAATTCTTCATAAAGATGTGGACAATATGTCGATGGTGGTAGGGCACATGTGGCCGCGGATGTTCGGTGATTTTCTTATTGCTTTTACGGTATTTATAGGTCTTTGCTTTATCAACCTTAGTGCAGCCCTTGTTATGGCCGCGTCGATTCCGCTTTCGCTTGCCTATCTTTTTTACACAATTAAGGGAGCACAAAAAACGGAACATAACAATAATTCCGCCCTTGCCGACATGGTGAGTTTATTTGTCGAATATGTACGCGGTATTCCGGTGCTCAAAAGTTTTTCGCATAATAAAAGTCTGGATAATGAGCTTTTTGAAAAGACAAAAAAATTCGGAGAAACAAGTAAGGCTGCTTCCCGTTTTAAGGCAAGACAGCTTTCGGTCTTTTCGTTTTTAATCGATGCAGGGTATTTTGTTCTTTTTATTTATTCAGGTCTTGCCGCATTACGCGGAAGCATTGATGTGCTCAGCTTTATGATTATCGCAGTCATTTCAAAAGAATTTTATAAACCTTTTGCAGCTCTGGAAACGCACTATATGTATTATGTGTCTGCCGTAGACAGCTATCACCGCTTGGGAAAAATTCTTCATGCCGAGGTAATAGCCGATAAAACAGACGGAGTTACTCCTGCACAAAACGATATTGTTTTTAAAGATGTAGCATTTTCCTATGCACAAGATGAGTTCAAAATGAATGGAGTAACTTTTTCCGTTCCGGAAAAAACGATGACCGCGCTTGTAGGAGAATCGGGAAGCGGTAAGACGACGGTTACGAATTTGCTGTTGCGCTTTTACGATGTGCAAGGCGGAAGTATTACACTCGGCGGTACCGATATTCGGGATATTCCCTACGATGAGCTTTTGGATCGCATCAGCATCGTTATGCAAAATGTTCAGCTTTTCGATAACACCATCGAAGAAAATATCCGAGTAGGTAAAAAAGGGGCAACAAAAGAAGAAATCATCAAAGCTGCAAAAAAGGCAAGGATACATGATTTTATTATGAGCTTGCCGAAAGGCTATGAAACGGATATTGGAGAAAACGGTGGTCTCTTATCCGGCGGACAAAGACAGCGGATTTCCATTGCACGAGCATTTTTAAAAGACGCTCCGATTTTAATCCTTGATGAAATGACCAGTAATGTCGATCCCGTAAATGAGTCTTTAATACAGGATGCCATTACAGAACTTGCAAAAAACAGAACGGTTCTGGTCATTGCGCATCATCTAAAAACTATTCAACAAGCAGATCAAATCCTTGTGTTTCAAAAAGGCTGTCTTATCGAAAAAGGAAAACACGATGAACTTTTGGAAAAGGACGCTTACTATGCTCGGCTTTGGAAAGCACAATACGGGAGCGGAATGTGCTCTCGCTAAAAGATATTTCGTATAAAACAAGGACAGGTCTTCTCATTCTCGACAATATAAACCTCGAAATAAAAAAAGGAGAATTTGTTGTCATTACCGGAAAAAGCGGAAGCGGGAAGAGCACACTCGGCTCTGTTATCAACGGCCTTATCTCGCATTACTATGACGGAGTATTAACGGGCGAAGCTTATCTAAACGGAAAAGATATACGCACTATGGAGCTTTCACAAATAGGCTGCATAGTAGGCTGTGTATTCCAAGACCCGCGAAGTCAGTTTTTTATGACCGATCCTTTTAGTGAAGCGGCATTCGGTTGCAGCAATATGCTTTTGAACAGGGAAGAAATACTGAAAAGGGTAGACAGCAGTTTGAAGCTGCTTGGAATAAATCATCTAAAAGAGAAGAGTATCTTTAAACTTTCAAGCGGTGA
The DNA here is from genome assembly GCF_017161265.1 of Treponema medium. Taxonomy (NCBI): domain Bacteria; kingdom Pseudomonadati; phylum Spirochaetota; class Spirochaetia; order Treponematales; family Treponemataceae; genus Treponema; species Treponema medium. Next base: position 1,211,908 of record NZ_CP031393.1, read on the forward strand.
AAAACAAAAACTGGCTATCGCGTCATGCTATGCGATGTCGCCTGACATTTTTTTGTTCGATGAACCTACGGCTAATCTGGATATTCATTCCATCTTTGATTTGGAAAACATATTACGGAGCTTAAAAGAAGAAGGAAAAACCATTATCGTTTTTGAGCACAGATTATTTTATCTTTCAGCCTTATGCAGCCGTATGCTCGTTATGGATAAGGGAAGAATTACGGGCGAATACTCAAAAGATGAATTTCTTGAGCTGCAAAAAAACAATAAAAATATTCGCCCCATATATTTGGGAAATCTCGATACGGTTCATTCTAAAAGTATTATCGATAAAACCACCCCATTGTTTGAAATAAAAAACATTTCATATTCACATTCAAAACAGGAAAAAACGGATGTGCTTAAAGACATATCGATAAGAGCTTATGAAAAAGAAGTTATCGGCATTATCGGTGAAAACGGAGCGGGTAAAACAACTCTCGCTAAATTGTGCACAGGCTTATTAAAAGAAAAAAGCGGAAGCGTTTTGATTAAAGGAGAAAAGTCGAGCTATAAGAAAAGGACGGGAAGTATATATTTTGTCATGCAGGACTCCGACTATCAACTTTTCGGTAATACCGTAGAGGATGAATTGGATATAGGAAAAAAAGGCGGCGGTTTGAGCGGTACGGAAAAAGAAACCGTTTTATCGGATTTTGAAATTCTTGATTTAAAAGAACGGCATCCTCTTGCCCTCTCAAGAGGTCAAAAGCAACGGCTCACCATTGCAGCAGCTTTTTGCAATAACAGTAAGATACTTTTTTTGGATGAACCGACAAGCGGTTTGGATAAACATTCTATGGATTTGGTTTCTAAAAGTATTCTCACTGCGGCAAATGCAGGTAGGCTTATATTTGTAATATCGCATGATTATGAATTTTTACTGTCTGTCTGCAACAGAATTATTTATTTAAAAAGCGGAATGGTTCACGCTGATTTCAATTTAAATAATGATACCAAGAAAATACTCTGGGAGTTTTTAAGTAAAAAAGAGGAAATGTGAAGTGAATACAAAAAGAAAAGCGGATCCGAGGACGGTACTCGGCATTGTATTTATTTTTATCTCGTTTGGTCTTGCCGTCAATAAGCCTCTCCCCTCACATGTTTTACTTATTATTTGTAATTTCTATTTATGGGATGTACGCGCTTATCGTGAGTCCGTTTTATATAGCGGAATGTATAGTATCATTGCCGTGTCGATGTTTTATATTCATTATATTCCGAATTCGACAATTGCTCTCATGATTGTATCTTTAAGTTATTTTATTCAAAAATTCGTTATTGCGGTTATGATGATTATATTCTTGAAAAAGAAAACTTCTATGCCCTCTATTATATCGGCTATGCAGACGATGAAATTTCCAAACGTAATAGCAATTCCCTTAATCGTTGTATTTAGGTATCTCCCGTCCTTAAAAGAAGATTACGGCTGTTTAAAAGACAGTTTAAAAATAAGAGGAATTTCTATTTCGGGCTTACGGTTTTTAATTCATCCCATTCGTTCTTTAGAACTTATAATTGTTCCGATTTTATTTAGAAGTCTTCGCATAGCTGAGGAACTTTCCACATCGGTTTTGCTGAGAGGAATTGAAAATTATAAAAACAGAACAAATATCTATCCGCTCAAATTTACGAAAACGGATTTTGTATACGGATTATGTACGGCTATTGCTGTGGGTACGGTATCGTACTTACAGTTTAGTAATATTTTTTAAGGAGATATGATAAACAGCTCAACAGAAATTCTGTTTCGCTGTTTATCTTCGAGTTTGCCAAAGGCAAACATCGTATTATTGTATGCAGCTTTGCATGTGCAAAGCTGCTTGAAAAAACTTTTTTCGCAAATTAATATTTGCTGCAAAAAGTTTTTATAGGAGAATATAAACTATGGAAACAAAGACAAACAAATTGAATGCACGGGATTTTATTTTTATCGGAATCTTCGCTGCGGTTGCACTATTAATTTTCTTTATTACGGGAGCACTCGCTGCATTAACGCTTTTCGGAACGATAGCCAATATCCCGATTACGCTGTTTTTTGTATCGATAGCATTTATGCTGGCGGCATCAAAGGTAAGAAAAACGGGCGTCTTTTTTATTATGGGGATAATTATCGTTTTACCGGGATTTATGGCGGCAAACGGAATAGGTGTCGGCCTTTCAATTATCGGCTGGTTCATTGCGGAGACTCTTGCGTCAATGATGAAGTACAAGGATAAAAAAGCAATCATACTGCCCTATGTGCTTGGCTCCACATTGCAGACAGCCTTGTTCACCCTGCCTATGTATCTTTCGCATGGAGAATACTTTGTGCAGAGGAAAGAAATTTTACATTTAACAGATGAGACATTACAGCACTATTTACAAGTGGTAGGTTCCTGGGAGATGTATGGTGCGATGGTAGCTTTAACGATTATAACAAGTCTGCTGGGGGCATGTATCTCTATGCGGATATTAAAAAAGCATTTTGAAAAAGCGGGGGTTATTTAAAAAGTAATATTTTAATTGTTTAGGTATGAGTAATCTCTAAAAAACCGCAACCCCCATTTGCTTGTTCTGTAAGGAATGATTATTATAGGCAACCTCTAAAAAACGAAGTTTTTAGAGGTTCCTTGAATATCCCACAGCCGCCGGTATAGTCCCTCTTGAGCAATCAGCTCTGTATGAGAGCCGCGCTGACTGATTGTTCCATTTTCCAGCACGAGAATCTGATCGGCGTTTTGTATACTAGAAAGTTTGTGCGCAATCATAATCACCGTTTTGTTTTTTAAAAGTTCCTGTAAAGCCGTCTGAATCAACTGCTCATTTTCCGCATCGACATTTGCCGTTACCTCATCCAAGAGGATAATCGGTGCATCCTTGAGAAGCGCCCGTGCAATGGAAATACGCTGCTTTTCTCCGCCGGAAAGCCGTGCCCCCGCCTCACCGATAACCGTGTTGTAGCCATCTTCCATCGCTTCAATAAATTCCGCACATCCTGCACGCCGTGCTGCTTCACAGACTTCTTCAATTGTTGCATCAAGCCGTCCGATACGGATATTGTTCAGCACGGTATCATTAAACAAAAATACATCCTGAAATACAAAACTGATATTCTTTAACAAGTGTTCGTACGAGAGCGTTTTTACCGCCTTGCCGCCGATGCTGATCTCCCCATGCCCGGGCAGGATATCCCAAAAGCGCGCAATCAAATTCGTAATCGTTGTTTTGCCGCTCCCCGAAAGTCCGACAAGAGCCGTCGTCGTTCCCTTCGGTACGCAAAAACTAACGTCCCGCAATACCGGCGTTTTATTGTATGCAAAATTCACATGCTCAAAACAAATATCGTACCGCTCAAGTTTTTCCGTGCCGGAAATATCTTCTAATTTAGGAATCGTCTTAATTTGATTCATCCGGTCGATGGACTGCTGCGTCATCTTTGCAAAGATACTGAATATCCCCATCGCTTCGGCGCCGGTAAAAAGACTGAACGAGGCAAGCATCAATAAAAAGGCTTGCGGAAATATGAAGTCCTTGTGCAATAGAAACAGTCCGGAAAGAAATACAATTCCCGTCGTAATCAGCCGAAAACATAATTGATACATGCCCATCGGTGGGATATGAACAAATTCTCCTCGTACGGAAAATGCGCGCAATCTTTCATAAGCGTCTTGTGTTTTAGAAAATTGTTTTTCCGTCATATTGTAGGATTTCAATACAGGAAGTCCCTTGATAAATTCAATCGTATCTTCCGTTACCTGCCCGATCAATTTTTGTCGGTTTAGCTTGAGCGCATCCTGCCGTGTTGCAAGATATCGGTAGGCAAACCATGTCGGGATGAGCAAGACAAGCACGAGCAAAAAAATACGGTAATCAAATGAGAGGCAGATCATAAGCGCGATGATAAATACCGGAATGCCGACTGCAACTTTTTCAATGACACCTATGCCTTCTATTTCCAAAAACGCTGCGTCCGAGGTAATCGTCGAAACCACATCGCCCAAATTCTTTTCGTTAAAAAAACCGAGCGGCACCTTCCGCAATTCCTTCCCCAACGTTTTGCGCTCTTCCGCCATACACTTATACCCCGCGCCCGACCGCAGACACGAAACAAGGTAACGCAATATGATGCGAGCAAGAATACTCGCCAACATAATCAGCGAATACCGGATCATTACCGGCATCGTCAAAGCCTCCGCAACATCAGGATTAAATTCCGGCATCCGCGCAGTAATATGAAACGCTGCCAGCAAAGGAACCACAATCAGCCAGCCGTCAAAAAAGCTCAACACAAGCGAAGCATACAGCTCTCTTTTTTGCCCGCTCATCAACTTGATAAAATCCCGCACCGTTTTTAACATACCGACTCCCCCATTACCCTTTCCAGCTTCCAGTTCCGGCTCTGCACCTGCGTACTCCACAGCTTTGCATACAGCGGTGATTGCTTCAACAGTTCGCCGTGTGTTCCCGTTGCAGCAACCGTTCCGTTATTCATCACGATAATTTGATCACAGCCGGTAACTGTTGATAACCGGTGTACAATTACAATGAGCGTTTTGTCTTTGCACAATTCTTCAAGCGACTTTTGAATTTTGTGCTGATTTTCCATATCAGCATAAGCGGTTGCTTCGTCAAGAATCAGTATCGGTGCGTTTCGCAACAGAGCACGTGCAATAATAATCCGCTGCCGCTGACCTCCCGACAATTTTGCACCATCATCTCCCGCACTTGTGTTGTAGCCATTTTCAAACGCAATGATAAACTCATGGCAATATGCTTTTTTCGCCGCTTCAATGACTTCCTCATCGGACGCATCGGGCTTACCAAGCCGTATGTTTTCCATAATCGTCATGTTGAATAAAAAGGTGTCCTGCGTTACATAGTTGACCCGCTGCATCAACTGATCCAAAGATAAATCTCGATAGGCAACACCGCCTATTGTTATACTTCCTTCCTGTACATCCCAAAAGCGTGCAATAAGATTAGCGACGGTTGTTTTACCGGAACCTGAATGCCCGACAATCGCCGTCTTTGTTTTTTCAGGGAACACAAGTGAAATATCATGCAGCACATGGACATCGTCATACGCAAAAGAAACATGATGCAGCGCAATTTCGTTATTCGGTATTTCACCGGCGGCTGTATCTGGTTCTTGTAATTCAGGAGCAGAGAGAACTTCGTTGATGAGACGTTCACCGTTTTTAATGTAATAAAAGTTATCCATAAATTCCGTGAACTTTAAAAGCGAAGTCCCGATCCCGACGGACACCAACACGGAAAACAAATACAACTGTGCACTTAAACTGTCGGTGCAATATAAAAAGCCGCCGACACTCAGTACGCTTGCCAAAAGCGAGGAGAGCAAAACAATCGAAGGGGACGCTGCAACATACATTCGATTATAAAGCCGGAGTGTCGCCGTTTTGTATTTGTCAATGGAAGTTTCATATTGAGAAAGCGCAGCATCCTCTCTCCCGAAAATTTTGATTTCCTTATTTCCGCGGATATATTCGATAACTCTCCCATTCATATTTTCGAGCATGGTATAATAGGTGTCAGCAAATTCATTCATAATGCCGATATACATCGGAAGATAAAACAGCAGCGTCAGCGTGGCGGGAATCAATACCGAAAGTCCCATCCGCCAGTCGAAGCTGAAAAGCAGCGCGATAACACTGACAGGCAGCAGGACGTTTGAAGTCGTTTCGGGGATCGCGTGCGCAAGCGGATATTCGAGGTGTTCGAGGCTGTCAATCAAGAGACTGTGAAAGTAGCCGCTCCCTTTTGCTTGCATGTAGCCCAGCGGCATACGCATCATTTTTTCCGTAATGGAAAGCCGCACTTTTTTCAAAATAGAAAACGCCGTCTTATGCGAAAGAGCGGTTGAAAGACAGTGCATCAGTATTTCGAGCGCAAGCGACAGCAAAATCAACAGCGCATACCATAACACCGTCCGCCCATTGCCCCCCTGCACAATATGCAGCAGCAGCCGATATACCGCATAATACGGCAACAACCCGAAAAACACGGAAGCAATCGCCAAGGCCACAGAAACACTATAAACCGGAATATGTTCTTTTACAAAATCCTTAAATCGCATAGTTTGTTTATACGTCTTTTTGAATAAGCTGTCCGCAAAACCGGTAAAAGTTTGTCTGATGGCGATATATTTTGGCTGCAAGCGAAAGCGAGGAGGAATAGCATTTTCTAAGGGGATATTCGTAAAATGCTTGAAAGTTTATCTGATAACAAGCGGATAGTACGGAAGTATGAATCTAAGGAGCACCTCTAAAAACAGAAGTTTTTAGAAGTGCTCTATTGAATCTTTTTATGAATAGCCATGTATTATGTAGGGAGGTAACTGCACGATACCTATCAATGAGTGCGGTACTCCGACGGCAGAACACCTGTATAATTTTTAAATTGAACTGAAAAACTTCCCGCATTTTTGTAGCCGAGCCGGTAAGCAATTTCCGCAACATAGAGATTACTATGCGTTAAAAGTTCACAGGCTTTTTCCATCTTTTTTTGCGTTATATAGCCGGAAAATGTTTGCCCCGTTACCGCCTTAAACACATATTTAAATTTTGAAACACTCATATATGCTTCGGCTGCCAGTTCGGATAACAAAAAGTTTTGAGATAAATGATTGTTCGCATATTCTGTGATCCTTGCAACGGCACGCTTGTCGGAAGCTGCAAGTTTTAGATCATGCATAGAGCGGAACTCTTCCGCTTTCTGCATGATGATTGCAGTCAGCTCATCGATCTTGCTTTTGAAAAAGAGCCGTGAACTAAGTTCACTCCCGTTAAAGCTGCGTATCTTGCTAAATATCGCTGCAATTTCAGGAATTACAACACCATGCGGAAACACCTGTAGATATTTTTTTAAATCAATTCCTTTTATACCGAACTCTTTTTTGAGATATGTTTCGTAATAATCCGGCAGCAGCTGAATACCAATCACCTTTGCCGGAACATTTTTTTTGATGACATATCGATAGGTTCGGTTATCCGGTGCATAAGCGATATACTGCATTCCTGCCGATACATTCCCCTGCGGATAACGCCGATCAGAATCGATGGAATCATACTGCTGTATGCTGATGGAGTCCTCTGCCGGCACGGAATATTCAAAATCCCTGATATATGAATGCTCTGCAATGCATATACTCGCATAGGAATCGAGTTGATATAGAGCAGTGTATCCTTTGCCGTAGTCGGATGAAAATTGATAGGTGTCAAAACACTCGTTCAGCAACGCGCCTTTTTTTGTAAGTGTGCTGCCGGTATGGTCTATAAAACTTTGATAACTGTTGGTCAATTTTGAAAGTTCCTTATATGTAGTTATATAGCTTCGTTTACATTTTTAGCTCCGTATTTTTTAAAAACGCTTCAATTCTGTTATTTCTTTTTTTAATAAATGAAATACAATTATCCATGAATTTATAGTATTCGTCAATTGATTTAGGTAAAGGATCATCATTAAAATCTACAAATGGAATAAAATATTTAATCGTATTAAAATCATCCGTAACAAGGTCCTGTAATAAAAAAAACGTACAAAATTCTTTAAAACTAACAAATAGCTTTAGATACTCATCGTATCTTTTAAAAGTATCAAATAAGGGATTATTTTTTCCTTCAAAATATCTTCTTAAACATTCCAATGTAAGATCAAAACGATCATATAATTTGGGATGAGTGCCTCTATTTTGATTAATGGTTCTTCCATCTTTCATCCTCTTAGGAAAAATCATAAACGCCCCGAATGTATGAGCGAACTTTTCGAATTCTATCTTTTTATCACCAGCTATATATGGAATAATTTCTTTTCCAATTTGATGCCTCGTCCAACATTCAGTGTATGTTGTAACGATAATATCACTTGATAAGACAATGTGATGAGAATTGATATCCGCAATCAGAATATAACGACCATCATCATCTGTTTTACTTTCTAAATTGAAGAAGACCCCATTCGGTAGCTTCTTACTCCATAATATTTTATGCACATCATTTAATATCTTACTGTAACCATCAGGGTCTTTCAAATTAGAATCTACGCGTACATCTATAGTTGTATCATATTTCATTATGAACTCTTCTTTAATTAAAAGTTATGTGTCTCATTGTATATAATCAATTATAAAACTGTACTTCTACGCTATGGGTATCAGGTACTCTCCAGTGCATCAAGATTGCGGAATTCAGTTATCACAAAATAGCTTCGGCTGTTTTAGAATCTTCAAAACATACATCGTTATCGGTAATTATAATTCCATCTTTTTCACAAAAACTTTTACGGCTCATAATAAGCTCCTACAGCCTATACTATACAATAAATAGCCGAATAATGCTATGTTATGGAACATTATTTTATTTTAGAAATATTTGTCACTTTTCTACTAACCTGTATAATGCCGGTAAAATAAATTTTCTTCCATACCCTCCTCGCTTTCGCTCCCAGCCAAAAGATATGGCAAAAAGATAATCTTTCGATGTTTTGATAGCCGCAGCTAACTTATATGGCTATGATAGCATAAAAGATTTTGGTATGTGGTAAAAGATTACTATGAAAGAAAACAAAACGACCGTATTTGATGTGAGAACGCTTCTTTTGTTAGATATATTGATTATGATATTTATGCTGATTTCCGGAAAGTCGGAGGTAACGCTCAGCTCTTTTATCGTTGCAGCGGCAGTGCCGATCATAACGGGGTTATACGGCGCCTTAGTGTGCTACGCTATTTTGTTTGCAGCGCTTTTTTCCTATTACCAACTGATTTTTCATTTGAAGCTGCCGGTGTTTCACTCTGCGTTTTTTTCCGTTATCGGAATACTCGCTTTTATCGTGCAGCGGATTATTCCCTTCATGCTCCTGGGGACGGTAATTAAAAAGCAAAAAAATATTTCGGAAATTACGATGGCGCTCGAACGTATGCGGCTACCGAGAGGAATTATCCTCAGCATAGCGGTAATGTTTCGCTATTTTCCGTCAATAAAAGATGACTTTTTTATCATCATCGATTCGATGAAGCTGAAAGGTTTGTACACCTCAAAACGTTCGGCTCTGCTTCATCCGATAAGGACGATGGAATTTATAATTGTGCCGATGCTGTTTAAAAGTCTGCGAACTGCCGAAGAACTTTCCTGCGCAGCACTGATCAAGGGCATTGAAAACACCGGTAAGAAAACATCGTATTTTGATGTCAAGCTTAGATCAGTTGACCTTATATTTTCGTTCGCCGCACTCGCAATTCTAACGGCAAGTACAAGCGTAAAATTGTTTTGAATGAGAGTCCGCGCGTATGATCAATCTGAATGATGTAAGCTACAAATATAACGATGCTACGGCACAGGCAATTCGACACATATCCTTGTCCGTAAAAAAAGGTGAATTGGTTGCTATTACCGGAAAAAGTGGCTGCGGAAAAACAACACTGTTTCGCTGTATGAATGGGCTGTGTCCTCATTTTTATGAAGGAGAAATAACCGGCAGCCTTACGCTAAACGGCAATGCTCTTTCATCGATGCATATATGCGATATATCAAACATTGTGGCATCCGTTTTTCAAAATTCCGAAAGCCAGTTTTTTACTACCGATGTGCTTTCCGATCTTGTGTACCCATGCGAAAATTACGGTATAGAAAAAGAGGAAATACAAGAGCGGCTGCACCGTGTTAAAAAACTGTTATCGCTGGAACCGCTTTTGAACAGAAAGCTTTCGGAACTCTCCGGAGGTGAAAAACAAAAGATTGCAATCGCTTCTGTTTTAATGTTGGATACGCGCGTTGTATTGATGGATGAGCCGTCTTCCAATCTTGACTATAGATCTGTTGAATTGCTTACACAAATACTTGCACAGCTAAAATTAAAAGATTACACGATACTCATCATCGAACATCGGCTGCATTATTTGGCGGAACTCTGCGATCGGCTCATCGTAATGAAAAACGGGTCTATAGTACGGGAATATGAAAAAGCTTCGTTACGCACTATCGGTAATGATGAGTTGCACAAACAAGGACTTCGCAGCTTGCATTTATTTCAAAATAACTGCAATACACTGATCTCTCCGCAGCGGCAACATACGGACAAACCGTTATTGGTGCTGCACGATATTCATTTTTCCTATCAAAAAAATGCTGAGGTTTTAAAAGGAATACATCTTTCAATATATCCCGGAGACAAGATCGCTTTAATCGGTAAAAACGGATGCGGAAAAACAACGCTTGGAAAAATCCTTTGCGGATTAAAACGAGAGAAAAGCGGCAATCTCTTATTTGACGGAAGCGTATTCCCTGCAAAGGTACGCAGTAAGGCGGTCGGGTATGTGATGCAGAATGTAGACTTTCAGCTTTTCGGGTGCAGTGTATATGACGATTTATTACTCGGTAACGAAGCGACGCCCGACAGGGAAAACCGGATACAAGCAGTGCTTGCAAAGCTCGGTCTATCGGACTTACAAGAACAACACCCGACAACACTGTCGATGGGACAAAAACAGCGTTTAGTGGTCGCCGCATCATTTTTGCAAAAGAAGCGGCTCACTATTTTTGACGAACCGACCAGTGGACTGGACTACGGCAGTATGAAAAATGTCTGCACACTTATCGATTTGATAACGGGGGATTCAAACGCCTCCGTGATTATCACGCATGATTATGAGTTCATTGTGAACGTTTGCAACAGAGCGGTTCTTTTGGAAGACGGACAAATAAAGGAAGATTTTCAATTGAACGGCACGATGCAGCTCGAACATATTTTTAAAGAGAGGTTATAAAGGTATGAACACAAAAAACAATCACTGGAAGATCAGTCACTTTGTTTTAATCGGTTTAATGGCGGCGATTTATGCAGCTGTTATTTATGGAGTCGGGATGTTGACAGCCGTTACTATTCCCGTTATGCACGTGTTTGCGCCCAGTATGACGGGAATTTTGATGGGGCCTATCGTGCTTTTTGTTGTAAAGACTGTTCGGCGATTCGGTGTATTGACGCTGCTTGCCGGTTTGGGCGTTACACTTTTTACGCTGACCGGGATGGGAAGTATCAACTGTTTAATTTTTGTTGTCATTATAGGCTTGATAGCTGATGTAATTATCACAAAAACAGGATTCAAAACACTTTCAATCGGTATCGGTCACGGACTGACGCAGGCTGCCTATTTTACCGGAGGCGCGTTTCCCTTCCTTTTCTTTTTGGAACGGGAATTAGCAAAGTGGCAGGAAATGGGAATGAGCCGGGAAGAGATACTTGAATATGTACGCTATTTTACCGGAACTTTCGCTGTCATCGGCATCGTATCCGCCCTCATCTTCGGAATCGCCGGTATTTATATCGGTAAGCTCATTTTAAAACGGCACTTTAAGGATATGAAGTAGAGGATTGCCAATTATGCGATTTAAGGATGTAGAGCCGCTATCTCCGCTATTTTTTTGTTTGTAGAAGAAATATAAAACGCTCCCGTTGTTAGTTTATATTTTTTTAGATAGCAGTACGGACTGTCGCAGTATATTTGTCTGAACAATTTTTGAAAAATCGTGTAACTTATTCGTGAGGGTTTAATACCCCGACGCTTGCGTCGGGGTTGTTGATTCCTTCCGTTTTTACAAGCTGTTGAAATGAAATATTCTTATCAAGCGTAATAAAGTGTATGAAAATACACAAAATATACCATCGCTTGCATCGGTGAGACGAGGGGGAGCGGAAAAACAAATGGCGTACGTAAAAAAGAAGTAGTTGCGGTTGAGGGAACTGAAAACGCAACTGGTAATAATTCAGAAGTACACCGTTTTTTTGAAGCGCTGTCCATCATTTTACGTCCGTGTAAAATGATGAGCACGAGTTTTTGTTGCATAAAAACATCGCGCATAATCTCTTTTGTGCCGTCCATGGCACAAGCTTTTATTCGGGGAGACTTCCACCGCCCGCCGTATTTACTCATGTAAAAATCTAACCGTAGCTATCTATGACCAAGGCTGAGCCATAGAGATAAGTTTACTCTGCAAATATTGCGTTGTTTCAAGCAGCTGTTGTAAATCCAAGTTGTTCTTCCTGCGGCACAGCTCAGCTTTTGCCGCCTCGCTTACATCAGAGCTTTCCATCAGCCTGCAATACGGTGTCTTTGCCGTATCATATTTTTTTATGACCTTTGCGTCTATCCGTTTTTTTGCAATGATCTTCATTGAGGGAAAAAAGAAATTGACGAGTGCATTGTACTGTTCATAAAGGTCATCCATGATCATACGTGCAGCTTCTCCCTCAAAGCGATAGTAACCGACGATGCGTCTTACGACAGGAGTGCAGTTTTTTATTCATCCTATCCGCTCACTGGAGTTTATAATTGTTCCGATTTTATTTAGAAGTCTTCGCATAGCTGAGGAACTTTCCACATCGGTTTTGCTGAGAGGAATTGAAAATTATAAAAACAGAACAAATATCTATCCGCTCAAATTTACGAAAACGGATTTTGTATACGGATTATGTACGGCTATTGCTGTGGGTACGGTATCGTACTTACAGTTTAGTAATAGGGTTGAGTTTATGTTTTAATGCGACAAGGATTGAAGGGGCGGCTTTGCCGTTCCGCAGGAATGGAGCGATAGCGGAACCCCGAAAAGCCTGTTTTTTGCGATGTGTCGCAAAAAGTCGCCCTAAAAATATAATATGATAAAACAAAATATTCAAAGCAAATATAAATGTAAGGAGAATGTCATGGAAACAAAGACAAACAAATTGAATGCACGAGATTTTATTTTTATCGGAATCTTCGCTGCGGTTGCACTATTGATTTTTTTTATTACGGGAGCACTAGCTGCATTAACGCTTTTCGGAACGATAGCCAATATCCCGATTACGCTGTTTTTTGTATCGATAGCATTCATGCTGGCGGCATTAAAGGTAAGAAAAACGGGCATCTTTTTTATTATGGGGATAATTATCGTTTTACCGGGATTTATGGCGGCAAACGGAATAGGTGTCGGTCTTTCAATTATCGGCTGGTTTATTGCGGAAGCTCTTGCATCAATGATGAAGTACAAAGATAAAAAAGCAATCATATTGCCCTATGTGCTGGGCTCCACGTTGCAGACATCCTTGTTCACCATGCCTATGTATCTTTCGCATGGAGAATACTTTGTGCAAAGAAAGGAGATTTTACATTTAACGGATGAAGCTTTACAACAGTATTTGCACGTTGTAGGCTCATGGCAGATGTACGGTTCTATGATTGCATTGACGGTTATAACAAGTTTCGCGGGAGCGTGGCTTTCTATGCGGATATTGAAAAAACATTTTGAAAAAGCGGGAGTGATATAGGGGCATTTCAATTTATATCCTACCCGCCTGTATATTCATTTTGTTCAGACTGTGCTACGATAAGCCTCTATGCTGAAGACGTTATCCAAAAGCCTGCGGGAATATAAACGGACATCTGTTATCGCAGTGCTGCTGACAATTACGGAGGTGGTGTTTGAAATTATCATCCCCTCCTGTATGGCGTATCTCATTGATTTTGGAATTGAAGCCGGTGCAATGCAAACGGTGTTCAAGTACGGGGCGGCGCTTTTGGTCTTTGCGCTTATTCAATTACTGACGGGTGTATTTTCGTCGGTTACCGCAGCAAAGGCATCGGCGGGTTTTGCGGCAAATCTGCGACAGGATATGTACGACAACGTGCAGACTTTTTCTTTTTCCAACATTGACAAATTTTCACCTTCTTCCATTATAACGCGGCTTACCACCGATGTAACAAATGTGCTTAACTCCTATCAGATGCTGGTAAAACTTGCCGTGCGCGCCCCCGGAATGATGATCTTTGCGATGATTGCATCGTTTAGAATCAGTACGAACATTTCCCTCATCTTTCTCGGTATGATTCCGCTGTTGGGACTCGGTATCTTTTCGATTATCCGGAAGGTGCATCCGATATTCAGAACTGTTTTTAAAACCTACGATAAGCTCAACAATGTGGTGCAGGAAAACATACGCGGTGTCCGGGCGGTAAAATCCTTTAACCGGCAGCAGTACGAAATTACCAAGTTTGAAAACATTTCCGAATCGATTTACAAGGGCTTTTCAAAAGGGGAGCGGTACATTACGCTGATGATGCCGATGGCGCAGCTGTGTATTTATACCTGTATGATTTTGATTTCGTGGTTCGGTGCAAAGGAGATTGTTGCAAGCGGGAACAATGCTGCACAGGGGCTCACCACCGGATCGCTGATGGCGCTGTTTTCGTATGCCTCTCAAATTATGATGAGCTTGATGATGTTTTCGATGGTCTTTGTGATGATCACCATTTCCCGTTCTTCCGCAGACCGCATTGCAGAAATTTTGAATGAGCAGCCGGACATCACCAATCCTGAGCATCCCGTGATGGAGGTAAAAAACGGTGAGATACGCTTTAGCAATGCCGATTTTATGTATACTGCGGATGCCGATAAAAAAGTAATCGACAATGCGAACCTTGTTATCCGGTCGGGAGAAACGGTGGGGATTATCGGCGGCACGGGTTCTTCCAAAACTTCTTTTGTCCAGCTCATTCCCCGCTTATACGATGTTACCGCCGGTTCGGTGAGTGTCGGCGGGGTGAACGTAAAAGACTACGATGTCAAAACGCTGCGGGATGCGGTGGCAATGGTCTTGCAGAAAAATGAATTGTTCGCCGGTACGGTAAAGACTAATTTGCAGTGGGGGAATGAACACGCAAGTGATAAGGAAATTGCCGAAGCGTGCCGCCTCGCCTGCGCTGCCGAATTTGTCGAGGCAATGCCGGATGGGTATAACTCCCGTATCGAGCAGGGAGGCGCCAATGTTTCCGGCGGACAAAAACAGCGGCTCTGTATTGCGCGGGCGCTGCTCAAAAAACCTAAGATTTTAATCCTCGATGATTCAACCAGTGCGGTAGACACGAAAACGGATGCACTGATTCAAAAATCATTTAAAGACTTTCTGCCGGACACAACAAAGATCATTATTGCGCAGCGGATTTCTTCCGTGCAGCACGCAGATAAAATCCTCGTGTTTGATAACGGCGCAATTACTGCGGTCGGCACACATGATGAATTGCTGCATACAAGCGCTATCTATAAAGAAGTCTTTGAAACGCAACAAAAAGGAACTGACGACATAATGACTATCAGAACCGCCTCGGAGGGCGGTGGTTCCATGCAGCAGCGAGTTTTTCGTCAGAAAAACTCGACGTTGAGCAGTGTACACGGAGGTACACTGCTCAACAGTGCAACAAAAATCGGAGGTTCCGATGCATAATATGAAACCTGCTCACGGTGCAAAACCGGAAATGAAACTTTCCATGCCTGCCGTCAAACGGCTGCTTTCTTACCTTAACCCGTACAAGGCTGTCCTTGCGGTTGTTACAGTCTGTATTGTCGTAAGTGCAAGCGCAACCGCCGCCGCCTCTCTTTTCCTGCAAGTATTGATTGATCAGTATATTCTGCCGCTGCTTGCGCAAAGTACTCCGGTGTTTACCGGACTGCTACGGGCGCTCATCGTTATGGCGGCGGTTTACGGCGCCGGTGTCCTCTGTTCATGGATTTACAGCCGTTTGATGATCAATGTTGCGCAGCGGACACTCAAGCGAATCCGTGATGAGATGTTCGCAAAGATGCAGCGCCTGCCGATCCGGTATTTCGACACGCACACGCACGGCGATATTATGAGCCGCTACACCAACGACACCGACACACTCCGGCAGATGATTACGCAGTCAATGCCGCAGTTTGTTTCTTCCGTGTGTACGATTATCGCCGTGTTCTTTGCAATGCTGTATCAGAGTGTGTACTTGACGGTCATCGTTGTCGCTTCCATCTTTTCTATTTTGAAAGTGATTAAGTTTGTCGCAAAAAAGAGCGGCTTTTATTTTGTCCGCCAGCAGGAGACACTCGGGCAGCTCAACGGCTATGTTGAAGAGATGATAAACGGACAGAAAGTGATTAAAGTGTTCTGCCGGGAAGAAACGGTAAAAACTGAGTTTAAAGAAAAGAACGCCGCATGGCAGGAAAGCGCCGCAAAAGCAAACGCGTATGCAAATATCATCATGCCCTTTATGAATGCGCTGGGATATTTTCAGTATGTGATTGTCGCGCTTGTCGGTGCGTGGTTTGCCATTGCAAAAATCCCCAATCCGACTATCGCCGGTATCAACACGCTGACGCTCGGCACCATCGCTTCATTTTTAACGCTATCGCGGAGCTTTACCAATCCCATTTCTCAGTTATCCAATCAGCTCAATTCGGTAATCAATGCAGTTGCAGGAACCTCGCGGATTTTTGCGCTGATGGACGAAGCTCCGGAGGAAGATGCCGGTACCGTTACGCTTGTCAACGCACGGGAAGAAGCAGGCTCCTTGTCAGAAGCGGCGGAACACACGGGTGTATGGGCGTGGAAGGAAACACATGAAGACGGCGCGGTTTCTTTAACCCGACTGACGGGCAAGGTGATTTTTGAACATGTCGATTTCGGTTATAGCCTTGAGAAAACAGTGCTGAAGGACATCAACCTCTTTGCAGAGCGCGGACAAAAGGTGGCATTCGTCGGGGCGACCGGTGCAGGCAAAACAACGATTACCAATTTGATCAACCGCTTCTACGATATTAACAGCGGGACTATTACCTACGACGGCATACCGATTACCCGTATTAAGAAAGAAGACCTGCGGCGCTCGCTCGGTATCGTATTGCAAGAGGTGAATTTATTTACCGGCACTATTATGGAAAACATCCGCTTCGGCAACTTGGATGCAACCGACGAACAGTGTATCGCAGCGGCAAAACTTGCCAATGCGCACAACTTTATTACGATGCAGCCCCACGGATATGACACGGTTATTGAAGGCAACAAAAACTCCCTTTCGCAAGGACAGCGGCAGCTCTTATCCATCGCCCGCGCCGCAGTCTCCGACCCGCCCGTTATGATATTGGATGAAGCAACCTCTTCAATCGACACAAGAACCGAAGCGCTCATCCAAAAAGGTATGGATAGGCTGATGGAAGGCAGAACTGTTTTCGTCATCGCCCACCGCCTTTCCACCATCATGAACTCCGACGTTATTATGGTCTTGGATCACGGCGAAATTATCGAACGCGGCACACACGAAAGCCTTATTGCCAAAAAGGGTATGTATTATCAACTTTATACGGGAGCCTTAGACTTTGACAAATAGGCGGGCATCTACTTCGTTGCTGCGCATAAATTAATCCTCAACGTATCAAAGATACGCCTGCGGTTAATTTATGCTCGCGCCTCGCATCTACCTCGCCTATTTGTCAAAGCGTTGGTTAAGGGCGGGCATCTGCGTTGTCGCTTAACAAAAAACAGTCCTCGACGTATCTCAGAAGCGACACGGATGTCGCTGGTTCCATACAGTAACAAGTTTGCATTGCAAACTTGCAGCCCAAAAATGGGCAAGGATGTCCATTTTTGGGCGAGGATGTCCGTGGTTCTAATCAGCAGCGTGTTTGCGCTGCAAACACGTAGGTAGCAAATGTACAGGGATGTACATTTGCTACCGTGCCTGCGGGTGTTGTTTATTCAGCGCCTTGTATCCGGCACCACTATTTTCAAAAGGCTTACGGATAGTTTTTTCAACAGCACTGGCTATGCAAAACCGCCATGGAGGGCGGTGGTTCCAA
This sequence comes from Treponema medium, assembly GCF_017161265.1. Taxonomy (NCBI): domain Bacteria; kingdom Pseudomonadati; phylum Spirochaetota; class Spirochaetia; order Treponematales; family Treponemataceae; genus Treponema; species Treponema medium. The sequence continues at coordinate 1,229,583 of NZ_CP031393.1, forward strand.
GCAGTAGCGAGATTTAGGCTATGCATAAATCTCGTCGTTGAACAGTGTACACGGACGTACACTGTTCAACAGGCTATTTGTCAAAGCGCTGGTTAAGGGCAGGGCATCTGCCGTCAAAACTATACATCCATGTATAGTTTTGGCTACGAGTTTCGCGTCACCGCGAAACACCGCTTTTCTGACAGGATGTCAGTGGTTCTAAGCAAAAGCGATGTTTGCGAAAGCAAACTCGCTGTTCGGGAATGTACAAGGATGTACATTCCCGAACAATGGCGTCCATGCCGCTTCTGAAGATCCTCAACGTATCAGAACGGACAGGGATGTCCGTGGTGCTAATCAGCAGCGTGTTTGCGCTGCAAACACGTAGGTAGCAAATGTACAGGGATGTACATTTGCTACCGTGCCTGCGGGTGTTGTTTATTTAGCGCCTTGTATGTTCAGAACGGGCAGGGATGTCCGTGATTCTCCGCAGTAGCGATGTTACGCTGATTCATTCCTTCGGTAACTTGTATTTATATGAAATGTTTTACTATTATTATGTAATCGGCTTATGACTTATAAGTCCGTAAACGCCTGTCTTGTCCCATATTGGCGGGAAATATGGAGCAGAAACTCATCATCATTGTGCTGTCGATCCTATTTGCGCTCAATAGTTTTGGAGAAGAAACACAAATTCCTGATAAAACTATTGATGTGGAAACTGCCGTACAGTCAGCGTTACAAACACATCTTTCGGTTAGGCAAAGTGAAATACAGCTTGAGCAAGCTAAAAGAAAGTATGCACATGCGTGGAATAATTTTTTGCCGTCTCTTTCGGCAAACATAAGCGGCGGGGCAAATGGTGGCTTGACCTCTACGGCAACCAATGCGCTTACGTTTTCTACCGGAATCAATGCAAATTTGAATATCAGTCTCGGCGTTGGTAAAAAGATTGCCGCTTTAAAAGCAGCATACGAAAGCGGACAAAAAGATTATGAAGATACCGTCCGCGAAATTGAAACGGAAATCCGTAAGAGCTTTTATTCGCTTTTATATATGCAAGGACAGGTAGACATCAGTAGGTCATCGGTAAACGCTAACGAAGCACAATATAATCAAACGAAGATTAAGAAGAGCCAAGGCCTTGTTACAGAGCTTGATTTACTGACCAGTCAAGTAAACTATGAATCGGCAAAAATCAATTTACGGAATACCGAAAAGGCATACTTTACTGCAACGTTTAAATTCTTAAATGAGATCGGTATCAATGTGGAGCCGGGTCAGCGCGTTTCTTTTGAGGGAAGTTTTGATGATTATGTAAATGCGAATGATTTTGAACTTTCGCAAGAAAACTCGGATGAACTGATAGAAAATAGTCCCGCTATCCGTACTATAAAGAATACCTTGAATAAAAATAAGATATCTCGTTCTCAACTTGCACTATCGGCATATCTTCCCAATATAATGCTCAGCGCCAATATCAGCCCCTATTCGTATTCCTATAATTTGCCTAATAAAATAGGAACCAAAAGGGACAGTTGGTCTGTTTCTGCAGGTCTCTCGTTCGCATTAGATAATTATATTCCGGGTTCTGCCGTGAGGGATAATATTGCAGATATGGATGATTCAATCAAAACGCTCGAAGTGCAGCTCGATAAAAAAAGACAGCAGATAAAAACGAATATTATCGAAATACTGAATGAAATCGAGATTGCAAAAGAGGGGTTGGAAAACTGCCGTTTAAATATTGATTTGGCAAGGAAAACTTACGAAATGGCAGAAGTTGCTTATAAGAACGGGACAAAAGATTTGAATAGCTTGCAATCTATTCATAATGCTTATAGCAATGCCAAGCTCCAGTATAAAAATCAACAACTGACTTTAATAAACAGCAGACTAACGCTGAAAAGTCTTATCGGCAAATAACCTTGAGAAGCTCTCTAAAGAACTTTCTTAACTTAGTGAGAAATGATGGAGAACAATATGAAATCAAAAAAAATTATGCGGCGCATTTTATTAGTAGCCGGTGTCATTGCGGTGATTGCGATTATTGCGGTATTACCCAAAAATAAAGGCGGTATGCAGGGCGGTAACGGCAGTATGCCGGACAGCAAAGGTGGAATGCCCGAAGACGGAGCGTCTGCAAATACTGCTGCAACTGTTTATTCTGTAACAACACAAGTGTTAGAAAAAACAGAGTGACAGGAATATTTAACCATGAACGGAAATGTCCAAGCTAACAGTACCATTTCCGTTTATCCCGAAATTGGAGGAAAAATCACTCGGGTGTATGTAACACTCGGCTCAATAGTAAAACGGGGAGATAAACTTGCCGAAATCGATCCTTCAACTCCCGGAATGTATTATGAAATAAGCCCTGTCTATGCACCGATTTCAGGTACCATTACGGCGCTGCCGTTAACGGTAGGAACCTCTGTCAACACAAATACCGCTGTAGCTCAGATTGGAAATATCCGTGAACTCCAGATTAAAGCAAAGGTGCCGGAGCGGGATGTTTCGGTACTAAAACAAGATCTGAAAGCTCAAGTCTCTCTTGTTGCCTATAAAAATCAGATTTTCGATGCTCATGTTATCCGGGTATCTCCAATTGTAGATGAGGTTTCACGAACCAAAGAAATATATCTGGCATTCGATACCATCGACCCTAAGATAAACGCCGGAATGTATGCAAAAATTAAGCTTTTAACCGTACTGCATAAAGATGCGCTCTGCCTTCCTATCGATGCAATTCAAACTCTGGACGATAAAAATTTTGTGTATGTAGTTCAATCAGATTCAACGGTAACGGTACGCACTGTAGAGATCGGTGTGAATGTAGACGGTATTGTGGAAATTGTGAACGGACTTTCAGAAGGGGATAAAATAGTTGTAGACGGAACCCAAAACTTAAGCGAAGGAGCGCAGATAAGGGAAGCAGCCGCAAATACGGCAAGCGCTTTATAGGAGTACGTATGAGCATATCGAAGAAAATACTCGAACATCCGGTATTAATGCTTTGTACTTTCGTATTGATTGCGATTGTATCAGCGTTTACGCTGGGGAATATAACTATCGCTTTGATGCCGGATATGGATATGCCGGTAGCCATGGTCAGTACCTCGTATCCCAATGCCGGCCCTGAAACGGTTGAAAAGTCGGTTACACAAGTGCTGGAGGGAAGTCTTATCAGTGTAACGAATCTCAAGAAGATGACCTCGACTTCATCGGAAGGAATGTCTTCAATCTCGCTTCAATTTAACTACGGTACGGATATGGATGTTGCGGTAAATGAGTTACGAGATAAGATCGATAAGGTAAAGCAGGCATTGCCGACTAACGCAAGTACCCCTTCTATTTTTCAATTTGATACGTCTTCCATGCCTATTATCTCGCTTGCTGTCAATGGTAACCGTTCGGAAGAGTCGCTAAAGAAAATAGCCGATGAACAGATTTCCAGTTTATTAGAGCAAGCGGACGGTGTTGCGCAAGCCTCAGTCCGCGGCGGACGCAGTGCCATCGTAAGAATTGAGCTTGATCAAAATCGGCTGGAAGCGTACGGTCTGACTTTGTCTTCTATTGCCAGAGGTCTTTCTTCTCAAAATATCGAAGTAGGCGGCGGCAGCGTCAGTGAAGGAACAAAAAAATATACGGTTAGAACAACCGGCGAATTTGAGTCCATTGATGACATTAACCATAGTGTTGTCGGAACATATAACGGGTATGATGTAAAGCTTGAAGATATCGGGACTGCCTTTATGGGCTACTCCGACGCAACAAGTAAAATTTACATAAACGGAAAACCCGGTGTCTATGTTTCCGTTCAAAAGCAAAGCGGTTCAAACACGGTTAATGTTGCAAAAGCGGTAAAAGAAAAAATAAAGGAAATTGAAAAAACACTGCCTGCCGATATAAAAATAGAAATTATCAGTGATGATTCTACGTCAGTCAGTGATACCTTGACCGAGCTTATTAAATCGATTGTGCAAGGTTTTATTCTTTCGGTTGTAGTTCTGTTCCTTTTCCTGCGCAGCGGACGAAGTACCTTTATTATGGCTATTTCCATCCCGTTCTGTATTTTAATCACGCTTACGGCTATGTCGTTTGCCGGGATAACCATGAATATGATTACCATGACCGGTTTAATTTTAGGACTCGGTATGGTTGTAGACGCTTCCGTTGTCGTATTGGAAAATATTTATGTCTATCGGAATAGAGGAACGCAGGCTTTGACCGCCGCTGTTATCGGCACTCAAGAAGTAATGGCTTCCGTAGCTGCCGGCAACCTTACGACTATCTGCGTATTTATACCTTTCTTTGTCTTTAAAAATAAGCTTGAAATGCTTGGACAAATGTTCAGCAGCTTGATGTCCGTTATTTTAATTGCAATCTTGTCCTCGCTTTTTGTTGCCGTGTTTTTAGTACCGGTCTTAGCAGGAAAGTTTTTACCGGTCAGCAATAGAAAAGAGCATCCTATCAAAAATAAATTTCTTGCAAAATGTGATAAGAGTATTGAAAAGGCGTTGGATCGGCTTACAGCTCTGTATCAGAAAGGTTTACACTTTGTTTTGCACCGCCGTTTTGCAACGGTTGTCATTGCCTTCGGGATTTTTGCAGCATCGCTTGTACTTATCGGCAGGCTGAATATAAGTTTTATGTCCAATTTTAACGATTCTTCGGTTTCCTTAAATGTTACCTTACCCTTAGGCACAAAACTTGAAGAGACACAGGCAATCCTCGATGACTTCTATCAGTTTGCGCAGGATGAAATTAAAGGCTATGATAATATCGTTGTCAGTATCGGCTCCGGCGGCGGGGGTGCAATGTCGAGGGTCTTTAACCGTCTACTTACCTGATGTTTCCAAACAGATTGATAATGCCCAAACGGTAAAAGAGAAACTCAGAGCATATTTTGATTCTTATCCTGCGGCAACGCTTACCTTTAATGAAGGGATGATGCAGCAAATGAGCGGAAACGATGTTAATATTGTTTTCCGTTCAAATGATTTGGATGCAAGTGTTGCCCTCGCAAAGAAAATTCAAACGCTGATAAAAGAGCAGCTTCCTTCAGTTACCGAGCCTCAGATTGATATGCAAGATGGATTACCCCAAGTAGAAATTAAGGTTGACCGAGAACGGGCATATAGTTTTGGAATTTCTATCATGTCGATTGCAAATGAAATTAACTATTGCATCAACGGGATGACAGCTACCACCTATCATAAAAACGGCGATAGTTACGATGTCGTTGTGTTGCTTATGAAAGAGGATAGAGATGAAATTCCGGATTTGGAAAAGATTTATGTTGCAGGGCGATCCGGCCTTTATTCCGTAGCAAACTTTGCAGAAATTATCCGCGGTACGGGACCGGTTTCCATCAATCGCGAAAATCAATCCCGCATTATTCACCTGACTGCGGGGCTCAAAGATTCAAGCAGCAGTGCGAGGGAAGTAGAAGAGCAAATAAAGCAGCTGATAAGCGATAATCTGGTTGTTCCGGATACTATAACCCTGACCTATGAAGGTTCATGGAAAAATACCAGAAATACCTCGAATGTGTTTCTTTCTATTATTATCTTGGCGATTATCCTCGTATTCGGTGTTATGGCAGGGACGTATGAAGATTTTAAAAATCCCTTTATCAACCTCTTTACGATGCCCTTCCTCGTTGTCGGTGTTGTCCTTATTCATCTGATAACGGGACAGGCGTTCAGTATGGTGTCGTTAATCGGAGTGGTTATGCTGCTGGGAATTGTCGTCAATAACGGTATCATCTTGGTAGACCAGACAAACCTCTTAGTACGGCGAGGCCGTCCTGTGCTGCAAGCATGTGAGGAAGCGGGAGCGAGCCGGTTGCGTCCTGTTTTGATGACGACACTCACCACTATTTTGGGAATGATCCCGATGGCTTTCTTCGGCGGAGACAGCGCGAGCGTGACGCAACCGATCGGCTTGTGTATAATCGGCGGCTTGTTTTCCAGTACCTTAGTTACCCTGTTTATTATTCCGGTGATTTACTCTTTATTTAACGGAAAGACAAATGCAAAAGCGACGATGCCCCTTCCGCCCGATCTTGCTGCAATTAGGGCTGAATATCTTGCAACAGAAACACAGGGAGAAGTGTAAAATACAAGCCGTACAAATAGCACGGCTTGTATTTACTCAAGTTTGCTCAAGCGCAAACTTGTATATCTTATGCACGTTCTCACTTCGTTGCGAACGCGCGTAAAAAGTCAATCGAAAGTTGATACTTTCTTCTTGACTTTTTATGGGAGAAACCAACAATGATTAGAATTGAGATAATAGCAAACCAGTCCGTTTATCCGGAACTCATTGCAAACCTTGAAGCCTGTTTGCCGGATTTTCTCTATACGTCTATTCCGTTGGCTTACGGGAGGGGGAGAGATTCGTATAAACTTGGCGACAGTACGTGGCCGGAGACTAACTTTGTGTTAATTGCCTACGCAGATGATGCCGTCGAACAAAAAGTTGCGCAAATTGTCCGGTATATAAAGTTAAAATTTCCAACGGAGGGAATAAAACTGTTTGTACTGCATGATAAGGATGCGTAAAGAGCTTCCTGTTATTCGTGCGGAGGGTTTAATACCCCGACGCTTGCGTCGTAACAAAGGGTATTAAAGCCGACTGCAACCACCTTATGAGAACAACAACCCCGACGCTTGCGTCGGGGTTGTTGATTCGGGTACCTGCTAAAATCCTTTCACGATAGTTAGATAGTTAACAGGTACCCTATTTTATCCGCGGGGTTGACTTAATCCCCCGCTGTGATAACGTGCGATAACGGAAATGTTACCACGAGCCGGAAGAACCGCCGCCGCCAAAGCGTCCACCGCCTCCGCTAAAACCGCCGCCAAAGCCCCCACTGCCGAACCCTCCGCCGCGTCCTGAATAACCGCCTCTCCGTCCTGACGAAAGGAATAGCAACGGCCAGAATAAACCGCCGGGCATAAAACGGGAACCGAACAGAAAGATAATAATCAGAAAAATGATGAGCGGCAACGGAATAGAATCGTCATCCTGCCGGTCGGCTTCTTTTGCAGCCTCGCTGATGAGGCTTTCGTCTTGAAGTGCAAGTCCTGCAATATTTTTTACCCCTAAAAGGACGCCTTTTCCGTATTCCTGTTGTTTAAACAGCGGGGCAATGACCGAACGGATAATCCTGCTGCTTTGTGCATCGGTGATGCGATCTTCGAGGCCGTATCCCACTTCGATACGCAGCTTTCGATCTTGGGCAGCAATTACTAAGATAACACCGGTGTCTTTGCCTTTTTGCCCAATCTGCCATTTTTCCGCAACGCGGATGGAATAATCTTCAAGACTTTCGCCTTCCAACGAAGGAATGGTCAATACCGCTATCTGTAAATCGCTTTGACGGTCGATACTATATAAATATGCATTTAATTCCTGTGTTTCGCTTGCTGTGAATATATGTGCGTAATCATTGACCGGACCGTTTAGCGGCGGAACGTTAAGCGCAAACAGAAAGGCGCTTTGCATACAAAGGCAGGCAATAATGATAAACCGGAAAGGATATTTTGAAAATTTCATAGTCTCCCCTTTAGTTTTATGATGCGGCGGAGGAAAGGCATGCAATACACCGTTTGATCATAGAGAATGGGAAACCTTTCCGTTGAAGTGCGCTATAGAGTTTTTGGTCGGTATAGCCTTTACGGATAAGGCTGCGTGCTGCTCCTTCGCATACTTCTGCTTCGTCAATCTCCGAAAAAAAATCGTTTAGCGCTTGTTTTGCCGTGTCCGCAGCGATTCCGCGTTTACGCAATTCCGAAAAAAGGCGCGCATATCCCTCTTTTTTTGAAAGGCTCCTCGTATGTAAATATGCACCGGCAAAGCGGGAATCGTCAAGCGTACCTTCGGTGCGTAAATAATCCAACGCAGGCTGATATTCATTTTTTATATAGCCTTTTTTTTGCAATTTGATTGTCAGCTGATAAGAAGAATGTTCGGCACGGTTAAGATAAGCGGCAGCTTGTTTTTCGGCTAAGAAACGCCGACCAGCCTGATAGAGATGTTCTGTTTGAGATTCTGTAAGGAGAATCGGAAGGGCATCTATCGCAAGCGGTTCATCAAAGTAACAAAACCGGCTTACGATAGAAATATCCTCGGAGAGTACCAGTTTGATGGTATCCGAGGATGTATACTCCGCCGCAATAAGGGTAGGATTAACGCTTACTGAACTGGAAGCGTCGGCGAGCACCGCGTTGGCCATACTTTTTGCGTTCAACCATTCTGGAATCACGAGTTAATAAGCCATTCGCTTTAAGTGAGCTGTGGTTAGAGGCGTCTACCTGTGCAAGCGCACGGGCAATACCGTGCGAACAAGCGCCCGCTTGTCCATTTAAACCGCCGCCATATACGGTAATGATGATATCATAGCGGGTATCGCTGCCGGTAACGAACAAAGGCCGTTTTGCCATTTGAACTTGCTCGGGAGTCGCAAAGTAGTCATCCATATTCTTATTATTGATGGTTACCGAACCTTTTCCTTCGCGGATATAAACTCGTGCTACCGAGGTTTTTCTTCGTCCTGTTCCTATTCCGATATTTTTCACAACCATTTCTCCTAAAATTATAACGCTACCGCAACAGGATTTTGTGCTGCATGCGGATGTTCGCTACCTGCATAAATTTTTACATTTTTAAGCAGTTTACGCCCGAGCGGACCCTTGGGCAGCATACCTTTTACCGCGATATACAGCGGTTCGGTCGGCTTTTTCCCGATAAGGGTGTTAAAATTGACAGATTTAAGCCCTCCGGGGAAACCTGTATGATGGTAATACATCTTATCCTTGTCTTTATTCCCTGTAACGGCAACCTTATCGGCATTGATAACGATAATATAATCACCCGATTCCTGATGAGGTGCGTAGAAAGCTTTGTGCTTTCCTCGCGCCATTGCAGCAACTTTTGCTGCAACACGTCCGAGCGGCTTCCCTGCAGCGTCGATAACATACCAGCTCCGCGGTATTTCGCGCTCTTTATAAAAAATTGTCTTCATCTTTTGTGTACCTTATATATTTTTATTGCAGATAATGTGGGTAGAATACTATAGCAAAAAAGAAGCTATACAGTCAACCCACAGAACTTTATTCGTTTTTATTTTCTCCTGCTTTCATCGCTGCTTCTTCTTTTCTCGCATCCTGCTTGTCTTTAATGTCCGCAATACCAATGAACACAGCAATTAATCCGACAAAGGCTGTAAAAATCGGTAAGCCGCCGCGCAAAAAGAGTAGAATATCTTTTCCCCAGCCAAGTCCAAAACCGGCAGTCTCCGGCGGAAGCGCTGCAAAAACCGTAAAGAGAATCATTGCTGCCCCAATAATAAGCGCAATCATACCAACCTCCTATTAAAGAATGACCCGTACACGATTCGAACGTGCGACCTGTTGCTTAGGAGGCAACCGCTCTATCCACCTGAGCTAACGGATCAAAAGATTATGCTGCCTATATCGGCATATTGACCATGCTTCTTAAACAGCCTATATCTTAGTGAGTATAAAAAAAAAAACGGCCTTTTACAAGCCCTCGCATTGTTCCTTTTTTTAAGCATCAGGAACCTCTCAAAATCTAAGCGATTTTTTAGAGATACTTTATCGGTCTTTTCTCCGAAAATTGACATTTCAGCTAAATCGCAGTACATTGATACAATGATTGCAGATAAAATAATTAAAGCCGTTTTCGGTTCACAACATGAACGGGATATTAAAGCACTCCTTCCCGTTCTTCATCAAATAAATGAAAAAGAAGCATGGGCGCTTGCGCTTGCTCCCGAAGATTTTAAGCAAAAGACCGCTGAGTTTAAGGAGCGGTTTGCAAAAGGCGAATCCCTCGATGCCTTTATCCCCGAAGCTTTTGCGCTTGCACGGGAGGCGGCGCGGCGTATTTTGCACGAGCGTATGTACGACGTGCAGCTTTTAGGTTCGCTGGTTCTCCATTCGGGACGCATCGTCGAAATGAAGACCGGTGAAGGTAAAACCTTGATGAGTATCGCCGCTTCATACCTCAACAGCCTTTCCGGGAAGGGTGTACACATTGTAACCGTCAACGACTACCTTGCAGAACGCGACGCCGATTGGATGCGTCCCGTCTACGCATACCTCGGAGTCAGTGTCGGCGCAATCCTTTCCAACATGGACAACGCCGCGCGGAAAGCTGCCTACAATGCGGATATCACTTACGGTACCAACAACGAATTCGGCTTTGACTATCTGCGCGATAATATGCAGCTTACAATAGAAGAAAAAGTGCAGCGCGGCTTTTCCTTCGCGGTCGTGGACGAAATAGACTCCATCCTCATCGACGAGGCGCGTACCCCGCTCATTATCTCCGGTTCCGCCGAGGATGACACCAAGCGGTATTTTGATGTCGATAAGTTCGTCGATCAGCTTGAAGAGGTCAAGAAAAATCCCGAAACCGGTGAATATCCCAACGAGCTGGAAGGGGAAGAGATTATCGGCGACTACACGCTCGACGAAAAGAGCCGCCGTGTGTCCTTTACCGACTCCGGTATGTTGCACATTCAGGATATCCTGCAAAAACAAGGACTGATTAACGGCAGCCTCTTTGAAGAAGAAAACTTTGAATATATCCACTACTTTACGCAGGCAGTACGCGCCCACATCCTCTATCACATCGATGTTGATTATGTTGTAAAAGAAGGACAGGTGCAGATTGTCGATGAGTTCACCGGGCGTATTCTTGAAGGACGCCGCTATTCGGACGGCTTGCATCAGGCTATCGAAGCGAAAGAGCATATCCGTATTGCTCAACGCAACCGCACGATGGCGACTATCACTTTTCAGAACTTCTTCCGTATGTACGACAAGCTGTCCGGTATGACCGGTACGGCGGACACCGAAGCGGTTGAATTCAACAAGATTTATTCGCTCGATGTTGTGGTTATCCCAACCAACCTGCCGGTTATCCGCAAGGACGAACACGATGTTGTCTACCTGAACGAAGCGGAAAAATGGGAAGCGCTCTGTAACGAGATTGCCGAAGCGCATAAACGCGGACAGCCGGTACTGGTCGGTACGGTGTCGATCGAAAAGTCCGAAAAGCTTTCGGCGCTGCTTACCCGAAAAGGTGTCCGGCACGAGGTATTGAACGCCAAGAACCACGCACGGGAAGCGCTCATCATCGCGGAAGCGGGCGCAAAAGGCTCGGTTACGATTGCAACAAACATGGCGGGACGCGGTACCGACATCAAGCTCGGCGGCAGTCCCGAATTTAGGGCACGCAGACGGGCAGGAACCGAAGCCGAGCCGGAAGTGTATCAAAAAATATACGACGAAGAATACAAGAAGTGGCAGGAAGACTACAAGGAAGTTAAATCGCTCGGCGGGTTGTATGTTATCGGTACCGAACGGCACGAAAGCCGCCGTATTGACAATCAGCTGCGTGGCCGTTCCGGACGGCAGGGCGATCCGGGGCGTTCAAAATTCTTCCTTTCCCTCGATGACGACCTGATGCGTCTGTTTGGCGGTGAAAACCTCAAGCGGGTGATGGCAAAGGTCGGTATGGAACCCGGCGAGCCGATTGAACACCCATGGCTCAACAAGAGTATCGAAAAGGCGCAAACCAAGGTTGAAGAGCGCAACTTCGATATCCGTAAGCACCTCCTTGAATACGACGACGTGCTGAACGAACAGCGCGGCTTTATCTATGAACAGCGCGATAAGATTTTGCAGGATGAGCACCTCGTTGAGCGCATTTATACCACGATAGAAGAGTACCTCGATGATGCATTCGAGCAGTTCAAGCACGGTTCCCGCAAGGAAAAACCGGAAGAACTCAAGGAACTGCAAGCAAATCTCAAGGCAAAATTCGGCTACATCTTTAGTGATGAGGATACGAAGCTGGCTCAAGCTGGTGATACCGCCGCACTGCAACAGAAAATCTACGCCGCGCTCAAAGCAAATATCGAAGAAAAAATCGCGCTTGCCGGTAACGAAAACCTCAATATGTTCATTCGTTATCAGTATTTACAGGCGATAGACCGTAAATGGCTCGATCACTTGGAAAATCTGGAAGCCTTACGCGAAGCTGTTTATCTTCGTTCTTACGGTCAAAAAAACCCGCTTACGGAATACAAGCTTGAAGGTTTCGACATCTTCTACGCGATGCTCGACGAAATTCGCTTCTCCATTGCCTCCTTACTGGTATTGGTACGGATTAGCACCGAAGAACCCGCTTCGCGCACTCAGGGGCACCGTATTCCGCAAGGCTCCGCGCACCACAGCTCCATGGCTTCTTTCCATCAGAGCAGCTCCCCGATGGGGTCAAGCAGCAAACCGGAAAACGTCCAAGTAGTACGTACCGCGCCTAAAGTCGGCAGAAACGATCCCTGCCCCTGCGGCTCCGGTAAAAAATACAAGCACTGCTGTGGCAGGTAAAACGGCATAACACCGAACCTATATGATATGACTGGAACACTCTTTTGGGTGTTCCGGTTAAAGGCGGGCTAGGAAGTTTTGCTACCGATTGTAGTCGAGCTTAATTCGTGCGAAGGGGTTAATACCCGCCGTTAATATTAAATTATCTATTTATAAATTACTTTAGGTTTGGGAAGGAGATTAATGGAATTAAATAGATATTTAATAGCATATTTTGTTTTTAGTGGTTTAGGCTGGATATGGGAAAGTATATATTGCACAGCGAAAGAAAGGAAATGGCAAAATCGAGGCTTTTTGTACGGCCCCTTATGCCCCATATATGGTTTTGGAGTAACCATAGGATTAGTATTTTATGATCTTATTTCGCTTGGAATAGTTCATCAACTTTCATGGTGGATGATACTTATTATTGGGTTTTTCGTTAGTATGATATTAGAGTACCCAACATCATATATACTTGAAAAAAAGTTTCATGCAAGATGGTGGGATTATAGTAATTTACCACTAAATCTAAATGGCAGGACGAGTGTAATTACTTCTATCGGATTTGGTATAGGGGCAATTATCATTATGAAATATTTGATTCCTCTTTATGAACGAATTTTTGTTATAATACCTGATACTATCATCATTACTCTTTCGGTTGTTTTGGTAGCGGTGCATTCTTCGGATTTTACACTTACTGTTTCTCGCCTAACGAATTTCCAAAGCAATATTGACGAGATGGAAAGCATGTTCCAAGATAAAATGACTCTAACAGTTGATAAGATTTTTGAAAGACGAAGTAAATTATACGGTAAAACATTAAGCCGAATTGCTTCTTTTAAGATGAGTGAATCACATAATAAGATTGCCGAAAGAATAATAAAGGCAATGCGTGATTCAAAAAGAGTAAAATAATATGATGTTATTAGATTGTTTGAAATGGAGAAATAATATCAAGTTTTCAGTGACATCATTTAACGTCATAAATAAAGGTACTACAACGAATTTTAAGCAATTTTTGCACATTCCTGAAGAGAACGTGAAGAACATAAGAAAACGATTATCGTATCTGTTTTCGCGAATTACAAATTAGTTTTTAACGATTCCCAATTCCCTTACTGCTTAATGCAATAACAGCCGCCTTCTTCTGCAACAAAACCTTCGCGGATGAGACCTTCAAGCGCTTTATCGAAGAGGAGCTTTTCCGTTTGAGTATTGCCGTACAGCTCTGCATATCCTTGGTTATTGTGTGCCGTCAGTGTTCTGATTACTGCGCCGCGCGCTTGCCGTACCGACCCTTCAAACTTGGACTGTTTGGTATAATGCCTGCTTTTTCTGTTCGGATTGACGGTCTTCTTTTTTAATTCTGCGCCGTAATCCATCAGCGCGTAATACCAAAGCCGCGGATTTTCTTTATACAGCGAGGCTTCGATATGAGGGAATAATTCTTTATCGCTGATATCGGTTCTGTCTTTAAAAAAGAAAAAGATAAACACCGCGCGGATATTTGTTTCGATAAATGCGTTGGGTTTATTGTAGGCGAATGTCGAAATCGCAGCAGCCGTGTAGGGGCCAATACCCGAAAGCGTTTTAAGCGTTTCGGGAGAGTCGGGAACAACGCCACCGTATTCGCTTACAATGGTTTGAGCGCACTGATGTAAAAAACGCGCGCGGCGGTTATACCCAAGACCTACCCATTGCTCAAGCACCTGTACGAAGGAGGCTGCCGCAAGGTCTTGCACCGTGGGGAACACTTCCAACCAGCGGTTGTATTTTTCCACCACCCGCTCAGTCTGCGTTTGCTGCAGCATAAATTCAGACACGAGGATGGAGTACGGATCGTTCGTCGTGCGCCACGGAAAAGACCTGCCGTGTGCAGCATAGTAATCTAAAATCGCTTTTTGAAAATCGGTGTAATTGAGATGAGGTGGTGCTTCAAGAATACTCATTTGTTTACTATGGATAAGCTGTTTGTTCTTCAAGGCTTGGTGTTCCGAACCTTTGTTATGTGTCTGCTTTCGGAACAATGAGCGAACGCCGTAAAAGTTCGTCTATGATAAGCTCTACTATGAGATCAGGGGTATAATGCTCCGTATCGATCAGCATATCGGCAAAGGCATAATCGGTATTGTCGATATTATACAGTTCTTTGTACCGGCGGGTATCGTCGCTGTCACGCATCGCGGTAAACTCTTTGATATGCTCAAGGCTCCCCCCCTCCCGTTGAAAAATACGTCCCGCGCGTACTTCTTCAGAGGCATAGAGATACACTTTTAAATCTGCCTCTTTCAGCATCCAAATTGCAAGGCGGGATCCCAGTACACACGATGATTTCAGCGCCTGCTCAACTTGACGGCTATCGACAATGCGGTCAAAACTGAAATCAGTCTTCGCTTGCTCGATGACTTTCTTTAACGGCATATCCAATTCTTTTGCAAGATTCCTAAAGGTATAATTGATGCACGGAATACCCAATGTGTCGGCAAGCAAGGTAGAGACCGTCGTGTTGCCGCAGCCGGAAGCGCCTGAGATTGCAATGCGCAGCTCTTTTTTTGCAGGAATGGCGTACTTGTGTTTCATCAATAGCATCTCTCTTATGTATAACTCTTATTCGATATTGTGAGCCTGCTCGCGGATATTTTCCAGAGCATCCTTAGCGGAGATTACCGCCTGTCCGATTTCCGTCAGCTGATTTTTGGAGCCGATGGTGTTAATCTCCCGATTGATTTCCTGACATAAAAAATCAATTCTTCGGCCGGGAGCTTCGTTTTCTGCGATTTCTTTTTTGAGAGCAGTGATATGAGCTTTTGTCCGTATGATTTCTTCGTTGATTGTATACTTAACGAGCAATACCGCAGTCTCCTGCATAACACGCTGCGGATCCGGTTCACGTTCCATCAGTTCTGAAAATTTTTTTTTCAGCATTGCAGAAAAAAGTTGCTCCATTCTCGCAGCATTCTTTTCAATCTCCGCAACCGAATTGGAAAGTACGGCAAGCATTTTCCGTATGTCTGCGGACAATGCCTTTCCTTCTTCAATCCTGCAGGCATTGAATTTTTCAGTCAACTCATCGAGAAGGGGAGCAAGGGCTTTTTGCCAAAGTTCCTCATCAAAATTTTTATCGATTTGTAATACGCCCTCTTGCCGTAAAATTAGGTCGAGTGTGATTTGATTTTCCATTCCGAGTGCATGAGCAATATCGGCGATGGATTTATAGTATGACTGTGCGAGAGGTATATTGGGCAGGATGGGCTGATCGTTGTGCAATTTCTTTAAACGCAGATAAAAATCGACCTTGCCTCGTATGATGCGCTTGGAAAAATATTTGCGTAAAAATGGCTCAAGTTGAGTAATCGTAGAGGGAATATTGATGTTGAGATCCAAAAATCGGGAGTTATAGCTCTTCAATTCGCAGGAAATATCGGTACCGTTCACAATGCCGTCAAGATAGGCATAGCTTGTCATGCTTTTCATACGTGGGCCTTTTCGAGTAAGTCGTTATAAACGGCGCGGCCGAGCTTCCAATTGTCGCCTGCACCGACGGTGATGAATAAATCGTTTGGGCGCAACTCACGCTCTACAAAATCCTTTGCGTCCATAATCTCTTCAAAATAATGAACTCGTTTGTGCCGCTTCTTCATTTGTTCATACAAGGTTTTGCCGTTTGTTGAACCGCTGTATTTTTCCCGTGCGGAAGCATAAATCTTATGCAGGATAACCGTATCGGCGTAGGAAAAAGCGTCGGCAAATTCGGGGAGCAGCGCTGCAGTACGCGAATAGGTATGCGACATAAAGTCCGCGATGATACGCCGGTTGGGATAAAAGTCATGTATGCCTTTGAGCGTTTTATAAATTGCGGTGGGATGATGCCCGTAATCATCCATAAATAGAATGCCGTTTACTTCTCCCAAAATTTCACTACGCCGCTTTGCTCCCTTAAACGAGGCGAGACTGTTTCTGATTGTGGTGAGATCGGCGGCGGTAACTTCTTTCCGTTCCTGCTTGATAAGTCCGATTACAAGCGCGATAGCGGCGGCGGCATTGAGGACGCTGTGCTCTCCCGGAATACCGATACGGAATTCTCCGTCAAAGCCGCGCAGGGAAAAAACAGACTGTCCGTTTTGGATGCCGAGGGTTTTAATCCCGTAATCGCCGTGTGCCGTTTTTCCATAAGGCGTTAAGACAAGATCAGGACGGGAAGAAAATGTCAATTTTGCCGCCTCCCGCGCTCCTGCATCGTCGGAGCAATAGATCAGTTCGGTGAACTGGGGCAAGCGGTCGATGTATTGCAAAAAGGCGGTCAATATGTCTTCGTATTGTGGATAGTAATCCTGATGGTCGCTTTCGATACTGGTAAGTACGATTTTTTGCGGATGGAAAAATAAAAAGTTACGTTTATATTCACAGGTTTCGGCGACAAAATATTTTGAACCGTTGATAACCGTGCATCCGCCGCCGAAGTTGGACACGGCGCTGCCCGCCAATACGGAGGCATTTAAATTTAAACCCTTTAAAAGAGTACCTGCGATACCGGTAGTCGTTGTTTTGCCGTGTACGCCTGCAATACCTGCCGAATAGCTGTGTTGAGAAAAAGCGCCGAGCGCTTCGGGATAGCTCATGCGCGGGATATTTTGTTCTACAGCGGCATGCAGCTCCGGATTTTTATCGGGCGTGTAAGCCGTTGAATATATGATAAGCTTGGTAGAAGCGGGAATATTTGACGGATCAAAAGGACTGCTGACCGGTATATTCAGCTTACGCAGCAGTGCATCAGTATAAAATTCATCGCTGACATCGCTGCCGGTTAGCTTTGCGCCGCGCGAAACGAGCAGTTCCGCTAAGGCCGCCATGCCGGTGCCTTTTATACCAATCATGTGTATATGATAACCGGAGAGGTTTTCAGGTAAACGTGTTACAATCATAAGTGAACACATAATAATGAAAAATCTCATTTTAAACAAGAAGAAATTGAACGAGGGCAGGGTAAACGCATCAGGCCGTTTTTTCATATCCGCCACGGACGGCGGTGATATTAATCAGAAGCAAGTTTTTCGCTAGAAAAACTTGACATAAACATTGTACAAGGAAGTACAATGTTCGTGTTACCCACGGAAAAATTGAAACTATTCGACCAGAACTGCCAAGGATGGCAGTAGTTCCATACAGCAGCGATGTTTTGTGCACACACAAAACTCGCCTTCAACTGTTGTACACGGATGTACAACAGTTGAAGATGGTTCAAATGCTTGCCCACCCTCCTGATTTTGCGATCTATATTCTATTCGTCTGATGCATTTACCCATCTACTGGAAAAATGTGCGAAATTTTATTTCCTTAAAATGCAACAGTTGAACAAAATATGAATTTTGGAAACTGTTGCATTCGTGCGCGAAAAGCGCACACATCAATACGCAAGTTTTCGAAAGAAAACTTGACGGTTAATACATCCGCCACGGACGGCGGTGGTTAGAGCAGAAGCGATATTTTGGCTTTGCCAAAATTCGTTATCAACTGATGGACAGGGATGTTCATCAGTTGATGAAGGCATCATTGTAGACGCTCACC
Organism: Treponema medium; assembly: GCF_017161265.1. Taxonomy (NCBI): domain Bacteria; kingdom Pseudomonadati; phylum Spirochaetota; class Spirochaetia; order Treponematales; family Treponemataceae; genus Treponema; species Treponema medium. The sequence goes on from NZ_CP031393.1 coordinate 1,247,543, forward strand.
TTATACCTATGGAATTTCGCACAGAAGGAAGACAATCGTTAAAATTTTTTAATGCGATTGCCCTGGAACAAGGGCTTGACACCCACTACTGTCTTGTGTACTATAAAACAGCCTTTGGGACTATAGCTCAGCTGGATAGAGCGTCAGATTCCGGATCTGAAGGTCGGCGGTTCGAATCCGCCTAGTCTCATTCTTTTTATAATATTTAACTTCTTGTTAGGAACCTCTAAAAACCTCAGTTTTTTAAAGATGCCCTGTTGTTTCCCGTATTTCATGCCAGCCTCGTTAGGTCTATTTTAACCGGTCTGTTGACCATTATATTTTTTTAAGGAAATAAAATGATAGTCGAACAAAGAAATAGTGATCTGACGGAAGGAATTATCTGGAAAGCACTGATTATATTTACCGTACCGATTTTGGTGGGGAATTTTTTTCAGCATTTATATACGACAGCTGATGCGGTGATTGTCGGGCGTTTTACCGGCAAAGAAGGTCTTGCCGCAATCGATTCTATTTTTAGCCTATTAAGATTACCCGTTAATTTGTTCAGCGGACTATCAGCCGGTTCTTCAATTTTAATTTCACAGCTCTATGGAGCAAAAAAGTACAATGATCTGTCAAAGACAATGCATACGGCATTAGTACTCACGTTTATTGTCGGAACGGTTTTATCTACTATCGGTGTTTTATTGGCTCCTGCATTATTGGTAATGATGGGCGTTCCTTCCGATATTTTTAATGCAACACTAATCTATGCCAGGATATACTTCGGCGGGATGTTAATCTCGCTCTTTTATAATATTGCTGCAGGAATTTTACGGGCAATGGGAAATGCGCAAACGCCGTTTTATGCATTGGTGATTTCAAGCGGAATAAATGTTATACTCGACATTGTATTTATCGGTGTGTTCAAGTGGGGGATCGGCGGGGCAGCTTTCGCAACCGTGCTTGCACAATTATGCAGTGCATCAATTCTTTTTGTTACACTTTCAAAAAAAAGTAGCTTGTGTCCGTTGTATATTTCAAAGTTTAAAGTATACGGTACTGTAGTTGCAGCTATCACAAAACTGGGTATTCCGATAGGGTTGCAGTCAATACTTTTTCCAGTTGCAAATATGATCATTCAAGCGCGGGTAAATGCTACCGGTACGGAAAACATTGCGGCATGGGCGTTATGTGGTAAATTGGATTTTCTGATTTGGATTTCACTTGAAGCAATGGTAATCTCTGTTTCTACGTTTGTTGCACAAAACTATGGTGCGAAAAAATATGACAGGGTAAGTACGGGGGTTCGTACCGGTTTATTGATGAGTACTGCCATTATCGGAATATTGAGTGCGATCTTGTATTTATGGTGTGTGCCATTGGGAAAGCTCTTTATCAGCGCTGAAGATTATGGTATTCTTACCATTGCTGAACGGTTAATGCATCTGATGGCTCCCTTTTATACGGTATTCGTATTTTCGGAGATTTTGTCTGCAGCAATGTACGGAATCGGCGAAACATTTAAACCGATGATTATTACCTTGCTTGGAATATGTGTGTTCCGTATTCTGTGGATATGGTGTGTCGTACCGCTGTATCCTTCGATTGAAGTAATCGTGTGGGCGTTTCCTGTATCTTGGAGTTTAACTACCGTCGCATTTATTGTTGCATATCTGCGATTGCGGAGAAATATATGAAAATTATTTTTATTACCGGTGTGTCCGGAACGATGGGATCCGAAGCATTAAAACAGATTGCTCAAACGGGAGCATTCCGGTGCCGTGTTCTATTACGACCTAAAAAGGCGAATATAAAGCTGGCAAAAAAGCTTCAGAAAAACGAAAACATTGAAGTGCTGTTCGGTGACATACAAAACTACGAAGACTGTCTTGCCGGCGTAAAAGATGCAGACTATGTGCTTCACTGCGCAGCGATTATTCCTCCGGCAGCCGACCACAATCATGATGCTGCATTCCGTACAAATTGGCTGGGAACTCAAAATCTGCTTAATGCTGTGGTAGAAAACGGACAAATCGAAAAGACCAAATTCGTTTACATAGGCACCGTTGCGGAATACGGTAACAGAACATTCAAACACCCGTGGGGAAGAGCCGGCGATCCGCTTCTGCCGAGTGCGTTTGATCTGTATGCGGCAAGCAAAGTAAAGGCTGAGCGTGCGGTTATTGAATCCCCTTTATGCTGGGTTTCGCTTCGGCAAAGCGGTATCTTATATGACGAAGTGCTTTTCAATAATATGAATGATGGGTTGATGTTTCATACGTGCTGGAATACGCCGATAGAATGGGCAACGGCGCGTACTTCCGGTTTGCTTTTGAAAAATCTCGTTGAAAAAGATACAAACGGAACGCTCAGGTCTGATTTTTGGAAAAAGGTATACAATATCGGAAACGGCAAGGATGCCCGTGTTACCGGCTTTGAAACACTTGACCGCGGTTTTAAAATGATGGGACGGAGCGCCGAGGAAATTTTCCGCCCCGAATGGAATGCAAGCCGCAATTTCCATTGTATGTGGTTTGCCGATTCTCATATATTAAACAGCTATCTGGATTTCCAGCATGAAGGGTTTGAAGCGTTTTTTTCAAAGCTTGAAAAAAAATTATGGTATTTTAAATTGGGAAAACCGTTCCCGCGCCTTGTTCAGCGTTTTTCCATTATGCCGCTACTGAAAACAAATAATGCTCCGGTCTTTTGGGTTACGCACAACCTCAAAAAAAGAGTTGATGCCTTTTTCGGATCGCTGGATGCATATAATGCAATCCCGCGCAGCTGGAAAAAATTTCCGTTATTGTGCAAAAATCAAAACCCTGAAACCGGTGCTGAGTTAGATTACGCGGCATTAAAAGACGAAGCATTGCTTGCGGCAAACAATATGCTTTTAAATCACGGCTATGATGAAACAAAGAAGCCGGATGAACTTGATATTGAAGATATGCAGCAGGCAGCGGCTTTCCGGGGCGGCAAGTGCAACAGTACAACGATGACCCGTGGCGATATGTACCGTCCGCTGCAATGGCAGTGCCATAACGGACATCATTTTTCGGCGACTCCGTATTTAGTGCTTAAAACAGGGCATTGGTGTCCGGAATGCTGTAGCGTACCGTCGTGGAATTTCGGAGAGCTTGCAAAACACATTCCGTTTTATGCACAGGTATGGTACGACGACCATACGAGTGATGAAACGGAATCATATTCGGCAGAGGATGCCCGCGATATATCCGCCTACGAAGCAGGTTCCTCTAATATACAAAGGGGATGATACGCTTCGGTCTATAGCGGGCAAATTCATCGGGGAAGTCTTGCGCATATTTTTTATACAAGGCATGAGAGCGCGGTACCAAGTTGCAAGCCGTCCAAAATAAAAACAGGAAACCGGCGGATGACCATGTTAAAACGGCGAAGCCGAGCCATTCCACCAATTCACCGAAGTAGTTTGCGCTGGTAACGTAGCGGTACATTCCCTTACACGGATAGTAGTGCTTGCTGTCTCCATTTGATCTCAGCGAACGGATATAGGAATCGGATTGTATATTGATAAACATACCGGCACAAAATAAAATTGCGCCGAGGATAAAACGGGGATCGGCAAACCAGCGCACGTTATACATTTCTGCAGGAGAAAAATAAAAAATCCATAAACCGATTAAAAACGCATTGATCGTATTAAAGAGCATCCCCATTGATACTATGCTGAGCGGCATTTTACTGTTTCCCTTGAGCAGCATCGGGAAAATCAGCGTGCGTTGAATATAGTGGGCAAGGAAGAAAGACACAAGCACTATCCGCACCGGTTTGTGTGCATAGTCGAGTACGGACAGTAAAGAAATCATAACGATAAGAGTTGGACACTCCATCAGCATCCATGCAGCTTTATTGTTAAAACTGAAGCCCCATTTTTTATTGATTAGCTTTCCGTACCCTGCCGGGATAAAATATAAGGCAAAAAAGCATATCAATCCCAAAACGAGCATGACAATTTCAACGGTGCAATATACAGAATACAACATGCGTAACAGTATCACCGCTTTTCTTCTTTTAATCAACTATCCCTCGATGCGGAGTGTTGGGGAATGCAACTTTCCGCACGGATCAAGCGCCGGTAGGAAGGGTTGACAGGCTGCATAAATACTCGTAGCTTACTTAAAAAAGGCTGAATGATATGGATCCTACGATACGATTGCTTCCCGCCGATGCAGTGTACACGGTGTATGAACGGCTGCGGCAGGAAAATCCCAACCCGCGGAGCGAGCTGCATTGGAAAAATGTCTATACATTGCTGGTTGCCGTGGTGCTTTCGGCGCAGGCAACCGATGTCGGGGTAAACAAGGCAACCGCACCTCTTTTTGAAAAGGTTGAAACACCGGCGCAAATGCTTGACCTCGGCGAAGAGGGACTGAAAAGCTATATCAATTCCATCAATTTATACCCGACAAAGGCAAAGCGGATTATCGCGCTCAGTAAGATTCTGATAGACCAATATCATTCGGAGGTGCCGCATGACCGTACTGCATTGGAAAGCCTTCCGGGGGTCGGGCGGAAAACAGCCAATGTTGTGCTGAATGTAGGATTCGGAGAACCTGCAATAGCGGTTGATACACATATTCTGCGTACTGCCCCTCGTATCGGACTGTCGCAGGGGACAACCCCGCTTGAGGTTGAGCAGGATTTACTGCGCATAACACCCGAAGAATTTTTGCTGGACGCTCATCATTGGATTTTGTTGCACGGTAGATATGTCTGTAAAGCTCGAAATCCTGATTGTGCCGGATGTAATCTTAATGATATATGCTTAAAAAACGGGGTAGGGGACTAGAACCATAAAAAAGGGGAAAGTTGGGTAGGCTGATTGGTTTTACGATCTCGTTTATAATAGAGCCGTTCCCAGCCGTTGGCTTATTTTTTCATTGGTAGGGCGGACATCGTAATACGCTGCTTTGAAGGTAACCGTGCGGGCGGTGGTATCCCATAGCGCAAAATATGCAGGGAAATGCGTTTTATCGGCAAGCGATTTCGCCCTGTCCTCAGCTGCGCCTAATACGCGCGGAAAGCCTACGCTGCCCGGATTGACGATACAGCAATCTTTATCGAGTGTTACCGTTTGCTCCGGTTCGGGGTATAATGCATTGTAGTATCCCCGATCGATGTAGAAAACGGCAGCTTGGTGCGTGTGTCCGCAAAAGCAGAGTTTAAAGCCTTCTGCACACAGGTACCGGAGCGATACCGCTGTTTCTTGTCCGCCGTGCAGATATTCGGTGACGGGTTCCAACGGCGACCCATGCACAAGCAGTGTCTTTTCGGATAAAAAATAGAGAGGACGTAATCGTGCTAAAAAGAATCGGCTTTTCCACGAGATAAGCGATGCAGTCTTTTTGAGCGAACGGCGGGCATTCTCGCTGAACCAGTCGGACGGAAGCCTTTTAAGCAATCCTTCTTCGTGATTACCTGTCAGAAGAATGCACGGACGGATATGTTTTTTTAATCCTTTTACTTGCTGAATGCATCCCTCGGGATCGGGACCGTAGCCGACCATATCGCCAAGCGAGATAAAGCCGTCGTACTGTCCCTTGACGGAATCCAGTACAGCGTTGAGTGCTTCCATGTTTGCATGGATATCTGCCGTTACCACTATTTTCATATTGAGAGGAATATATCATACCGTATGCCGGAAAAACTTACAACAAGACTTTTGAATAACCTTCGGGATAGCTTTCAATCCGATTGGAAATTGCTTTCCGAAACGGAGCATTTTCTTGCGTCTACCCCTTTGCAACAGAACTATGAACAGCAATTTGCCGTATGGCGTAAACGGCTGCAAACAGGGAAAAATGATGCGGTACGCGCATCGGTACGGGAAGACCTTATCGCATTGAGGAAAGCGCTGCGTTTGGAAGGGTATGATTTATCTCTCGGAGCAATTCAGCTTATTGTAAAAGACTTTGTCAACGATGATGCGGCGGCTCGCGGTTTCCGGCGGGTTGTGATCTGCTTTTGTGATGCGGGGCTGTTTTGGCTGTCGGGGGAAGCTAATCACCTTGAACTTGGCAGTGATCTACAGGTCGAGTTGGAACGTAAGCGGCTGTATGTTCATCCTGAAATGCATTATCTTTGGTTCCTGTGGAAGCGGGATGCCTTGCTGTTAAGCGGTTCCGCAACCGAAACAAAAGAAGCTTTTGAGCGTCTGCAAACACGCGCTCAAGCAAACCCGCAAAAAGTATTGCGCTATCTTAAAGCGTTGTAGGATCAGTTTTACTTGTCTTTTTGCTGTTATTTTAGTACCTTCATCCGTAATTAACATGCTTTGATAAGGAGTACAGGGGAATTGAGTTTTCTGTACAGATAGATACTTCGTTTATAAACCGTTAGGAGATATGATATGGACATGGATTTATACATAACAAAGCATCGGGTCATGCAAGATTACCTTCGCCAGCTAACCAACCTTGTAAACGGTACTATAGACAAGGCAAATGCTCCATTAATTGCAGAGCTTATTAATAAAACAACGGGTGTATTGAATATGCACCTTGCCTCCGAGGATCATTTTGTTTACCCGAAGTTATTGGAGAGCAGCGATGAGAAAATTCGATCGATTACCCGATCATATATGAATGAAATGACGAAAATAGCGGATTCGTATCTCGCCTTTCATAAAAATTTTAATACGCCGTCAAAAATACTTGCAGATACCGACGAATTTAAAAAAACTTTTAAACAGGTACGGGATGCGCTTTTACTGCGCATAGATCGCGAAGAAAAAGAACTGTATACATTTACTGGGCACCTCTAAAAACTCGGTTAGATTTGCTTCGCATCCTTCGGAATAGAGGTGCCCTACTGTTTAAAAGTTTCCTGAAAAGGCAATGCGCGGACTTGCAATTCCCTCTTTTTGCTCCTATAATTACGAGTATGCTGAGTCAACGTAACGGATTCTTGCAGCACCAACCGCCTCTTTCCAAAGTGCAGTTGCTATTTTCAGTAGCGGCATATTTTCAAAAGGTAGTTGACATCCCTGAAAAACGGGCAGCCTTTTCAGTCAGACAACGTCATTATTTTTTCTCATCAATTTTTGCAGACGGCAAACGTGCTGTTAGTGTTTTTAATTTTGCACAAAAACGGTACTTTGCTGCCTTGGGCATATTGTGTGCGTTAGGTATGCAAAAACGTCTTCATAATAAACACATCATCAACATAGCATTTTATCGTCGAAGCCGTCCGGCAGTATGGTTTGATAGCGGGTAGCTTGTAAAAACAGTATGCTCTACGGTTTATTGCAAGAGTAGGGAAAATAAATAGAGAGGAAATATATCGTATAAACTTACCGTCGAAGAATAGCTGTAAGAATGTGCGTTCTTAGGCGTGGATAAGGATATACGGCTTTTAGGTGGGGTTCTTAGGGGTAAAACCCCTAAGCGGATATTTTGAAGAAAGGAGAGGTTGTAGGGGAGGAATTCGTATGAAAATAAATGTAAATAAAAAGAGCGGTGTGCTCTTAGGTTTAGCAGCGGTGCTGATGCTTGGCGCGTTGGTAATTGGCTGTAAGACAAATGTAAGTAGTGAAACATCAACGGTAGCGGTAACGGGGGTAACGCTGAATAAAAGCGAACTAACGCTTGAGGCAGGCAAGAGTGAACAGCTTACCGCAACGGTTGCTCCTACAAATGCTACGAACAAAAAAGTCAGCTGGAGTTCGGACAAGCAGGATATTGCAAGCGTTGATGCGACCGGAAAGGTAACGGCCAACAAAGCCGGTGAAGCAGTTATTATGGTAACGAGCGAAGACGGCGGTAAAACGGCGAGCTGTACGGTAAAGGTAACAGCCAAGCCTCCGACGACATATAAGGTAACCTTTAGTGTAGACGGCATAGGCGGCACGCTCAAAGCAAAGTCGGACGGCATAGCGGAAACGGATAAAAGCCCCATAAGCGTCGAAAAGGACAAAACCGTAACCTTTACCGCAATACCCGCAGAAAACTTTGTTGTAGACAAGTGGACAATTCAAGGCGGCAGCTTTGAAAGCAGTACCGGAACAGACGGCAACAGCGCCGCAAAGGTAAAAGTAACGGCAAAAACGGACGTAAAGGTACTATTCAAGGCTTCCGCTGTAGCGGTAATAGACGTAATGCTTGATAAAACTGAGCTGACGCTTGAGGAAGAAAAGACCGAACAACTGACTGCAACGATTGCACCAGCAAATGCGACAAACAAAAACATAACGTGGAGTTCTGATAAGCCGGATATTGCAAGCGTTGATGCGACCGGAAAGGTAACGGCACACAAAGCCGGTGAAGCAGTTATTATGGTAACGAGCGAAGACGGCGGTAAAACGGCGAGCTGTAAGGTAAGGGTAACAGCCAAGCCTCCGACAACATACAAGATAACCTTCAGCGTAGAAGGTGGGAACGGCACGCTCAAAGCAATGGTCGACGGCAGCGAAATCCATACGGGCGACAAGGTTGAACAGGATAAAATCATAACCTTTACTGCAACGCCTAATTCGGGCTACAGGGTAAAGGGCTGGAAGGTAGATGACGCAGTTGTTACCGGCAACGCATCAACCACTTATACCCACACCGTTACAAAAGGCGTCGAGGTTAAGGTGAGCTTTGAAAGCAACAGCGTCCCGCCGACACCGCCTGCATCTGGTCCTTACGATTTTGTAGAGATAACCCCGCTTGCAGCGGGGATTACCGGTAAAGATCCGACATATTCTTTGCCGGGAACAGATAATTATTGGAAAGGGGTATTCCGCGAAGGGCGGAAGGTGAAATTGAGCTCTTATAAGCTTGGCAAAACGGAAGTGCCGTATGAAGTATGGTATGAGGTGAGGACATGGGCAGAAAGCAATGGATATGCGTTTGCAAACAAAGGCCGTGAAGGTAGGTATGGGAGTGCAGGAGCTGCTCCTACCGAATTAAACAAGAAACATCCGGTAACGGAGGTAAGCTGGCGAGACTGTATTGTATGGTGCAATGCGTATACCCAGAAAATCAAAGGGGAGGCGGAATGCGTATACCGCAAAAGTAAAACCGATACTACGGTATTAAAAGACGCGACTGATACAGCTGCTTGCGATTTCGCGTATGCCGATATGAGTAAGAAAGGGTATCGCCTTCCGACGGAAGCGGAATGGGAATATGCAGCTCGGTGGCAGGGAAGCGACAACACCAATGCTGAACAATACGGGGATGTATGGCTTACCAAACTGAACAGCGCGAGCGGAGCGAAAGGCAACTGGGAAGATGCGGAGAAAACGGGAGAAGTTGCATGGTATAGCGGTAATGCAGATAGTAAAACGCATCCAGTTGGAACAAAGAAAGCGAATGCACTAGGCTTACACGATATGAGCGGGAACGTATGGGAATGGTGTTTTGATTGGTATGATATTGATCCTACAGTAAATGATGCTGCTTATACATCCGGCGGATTTGTAGTTGACCCGCAGGGTGGCGCGTTTGGCGGTCACCGCGTCCGGCGCGGAGGCGGTTGGATCTTTGGCGCGGGGCGCTGCGTCGTCGGTAGGCGGGGCTACGCCAACCCCGTCATCAGCAGCGTCGATCTTGGTTTTCGTGTGGCTATGTCCAAGAATTGACGTCCTTGTCCTGCCCAACAAAATACATCCGTGTATTTTGTTGGGCGTCGAGTTTTTTGCTCAAGCAAAAAACATCGCTTTTGTGCGGAACCACGGACATCCGTGTCCGTATTGACGGCGAGTTTTGGTAGGCTCCGCCTGTCAAAACGTCGCTATTGCGTGGAACCACCACCCTTCGTGGCGGTACTGAAACGAGTTAGTGTGAAAGTCATCACTTCTTAGCTTTTATTTTCAGAACTATGCTTTGGAATCAATGCGGGTTCTTAGGGCAGAGCCCCGCCCAAGAATGTGCGTCCTTGCACATTCTTGGGCTACGAGTTCGCAATACGAACTCGTTTCTGCATAAAACTACCGCCATCCGTGGCGGTACTGCGGTATGTTGATTTGGCAGGAGTGCAAACGCACCATGTAGAGTAGATAAAAACGCAGAATAATTGAGGCCGTGAGACCATTTGAACCGCGAAGAGGTTCAACTCTGGTTGAACGACCTCAATTATTCTGCGGGGATGCTAAGAAATAGCCTGATGCGTTTGCACGGGGCTTGACTTTCTTTTGAAATTATGGAATACTCGTTCAGTCTTGCTAAGACATTTAAGCAACGGGCCATTAGCTCAGCTGGTAGAGCAACAGACTCTTAATCTGTGGGTCGCAGGTTCGAAGCCTGCATGGCTCAGATGAATAGGGTGTTAAGTAGCCTAAAGGCTAGGACTTGACATTCCTAAAAATCATCGGTATATTGTTTCGACTCACTTTGTGAGCGAGAGTGGTGGAATTGGCAGACACGCCAGACTTAGGATCTGGTGCCTCGGCGTGAGGGTTCAAGTCCCTCCTCTCGCAGGATTCCACACAGTACATACCGAGCGATATATTTTGCGGGAATAGCTCAGTGGTAGAGCGCCACCTTGCCAAGGTGGATGTCGCGGGTTCAATCCCCGTTTCCCGCTCTTACAGAAGCGATTCGGTACACCCGAATCGCTTTTTTTTTAACCGGATGTTACCGGTGAAGAATCAATAACCCCGATGCGAGCGTCGGGGTATGTTGTTCTCATAAGGTGGTTGCAGTCGGCTTTAATACCCTTTGTTACGACGCTGAGCGTTCGTCAAAACTATACATCCGTGTATAGTTTTGACTGCAATGGTGTGACAGAGTTTACACCATTGCTACTGCGTGGAACTACTGCCATCCGTGGCGGTAGAGAAACGGTAGGTATTAAACCCTCTGCACGAATAAAGTTCTCTTGCGAGAAACCCTTTTAGTACCATAAGGATATGCCAATGAATTTTACGAAAGAATTTACCCCTATCGAAAAGTCTCGGATGAAACTTTCGATTACCGTTAAACAGGATGAGGTGCAAAACCGATATGCACTTTTAACGAAAAAATATGCGAAACAGCTCCAGATACCGGGTTTTCGTAAAGGCAAAGTACCGGTAAAAGTCCTTGAACAGAAATTCGGTGATACGTTGCGCGCTGAAACCTATGATGAAGTAATACAGAACGTATTGGAAGAAGTATTTGAATCTGCTGATAAATACTCGCGACCATTGCCGTATTCGCAGCCTGAACTTGATGGTACACCCGATTTCAAGCTTGACTCCGACTTGGTGTTTACCGTTCTCTATGATGTGCTTCCCAAAGTGGAAATAGCAAAGACGGAAGGCTTTACCGTATCCGTACCTGAGGTATCCGTTACCGACGCCGATATCGAAAAAGAATTAGTGTTGATACAGGAACGCAACGCGCTTGTCATCGATTGCGGCGAGGGCGATACCGTAAAAAATGATAATATCGTAACCATTAACTATGTACAGCTTGATGATGCCGATGCGGAAATCGAAAGTTCAAAACGGGATGATTTTGTATTTACCATCGGTAAAGGGCAATTCCATTACGGCGTAGATGATGAGCTTATCGGTATGAAGAAGGGCGAGGAAAAGGTTATCGTCAAAACATATCCTGCCGAACATATCGACAAACAGCTCGCCGGAAAGACAATCAAGTTAAAGGTTGTCGTAACTGCACTAAAGCGTAAAGATTTGCCTGCTATCGATGATGAGCTCGCGCAGGACGTAAGCGAAAAATACAAGACACTTGCTGACTTAAAAGCTGACATCTCAAAAAATCTTACACGTCAGGTAGAAGATGTCCTGGAGCGGAAAAAGACTGACAATCTGCTTAAACAGATGGCGGAAGCCAATCCTATCGAACTGCCTGAGTCCATGATTAAGGCGGAACTCGAAGGTCGGTGGGCTATGTTGGCACAGCGGTTGGGTATGTCGTCCGAAGCTTTGGAAAAACTGACAATCGATATCAACGGTAAATTATCCAAAGCGTCCGCGATGACTGAATGGCGGGCAGAGGCAGAGTTGCGGCTTAAGACCCGTATCATTGTCGAAAAACTGCTGGAAGAACGGGGGATTACCGCTTCGCCGGAAGATGTTGAAGCGGAATATGTAGCAATAGCCGAGCGTACGGGAGCATCTGCGGAAGATGTTAAAAAGCATTATGACGGAAAGCCCCGCGAAAAAGAATATTTACTCGATGATATAAAAGAAAAGAAGCTTTATGCCCAGCTTTTTGAAAAATCGACGGTAAAACCGGGCGAGAAGCTGACAGTAGAACAATTACTTGGAGAGGGAGCTGCTGATGTCGGAACAGATGCATAGCCTTGTTCCTTATGTTATTGAACAGACGGGAAACGGCGAACGCAGCTACGATATTTTTTCGCGCCTGTTAAAAGACCGTATTATCTTTGTTGATGGTGAAATAACCGATGCAACCGCCGATTTGGTGGTTGCGCAGCTGCTTTTTCTGGAGTCGCAGAACCCCGACAAAGACATCAGTCTTTATATTAATAGCCCCGGCGGCTCGGTAACGGCTGGACTTGCCGTTTACGATACGATGCAGCATATTCATCCTCATGTGCAGACTATCTGTCTGGGGCAGGCTGCAAGTATGGCTGCCGTGCTTTTGGCAGGGGGAAGCAAAGGAAAACGCTTTGCGTTGCCTTCTTCCCGCGTGATGATACATCAGCCATGGGGCGGTGCACAGGGACAAGCTAGCGATATTACTATACAGGCACGGGAAATACTCCGCTTAAAAAAGCTGATTATACAATACTGCGCTCATCACACTGGAAAAACGGAAAAGACGGTTGCCGAGGATATGGAGCGGGATTTTTTTATGTCTGCGCAGGAGGCCTGCGAATACGGCATCGTTGATATGGTCATGGATAGGAGAAAAAATGCCTAAATTAAGAAGTGATTCTTCTTTAATCTGCTCTTTTTGCGGTAAGCGTGAAGATGCAAATCGTAAAATCGTACCCGGGCCGGGGGTCGCCATCTGCGATCATTGTATCCAGCTTTGTAAAGAATACTTGACCGCTTACAAGATGGTTACGCCTTTGCAGCTTTCAGGAGATATTCCGACGCCGATGGAGCTAAAAACCTACCTTGATGAATATGTTATCGGGCAAGAGAAAGCGAAACGAGTTTTATCGGTTGCCGTCTATAATCATTACAAGCGGATTATGCATCCACCGACAGACCGGAATGCTGTTATTATTGAAAAATCGAATGTCTTACTGATAGGTCCGACCGGTTCGGGAAAAACGCTGTTAGCACGGACGCTTGCACAAAAGATGAAGGTTCCTTTCGCCATTGCCGATGCAACTACTTTAACCGAAGCGGGATATGTCGGAGAGGACGTTGAAAATATCCTTTTAAAACTTATCCAGAATGCCGATGGCGATATTGCCCGTGCGGAACGCGGTATCATTTTTATTGACGAAATTGATAAAATTGCGCGGAAAAGCGAAAACGTTTCGATTACCCGTGATGTTTCGGGCGAAGGCGTTCAGCAGGCTCTGTTAAAAATTGTTGAAGGAACGGTCGCTTCGGTGCCTCCGCAGGGAGGGCGTAAACATCCGAATCAAGATATGCTGAAGATCGATACGTCTAATATCCTGTTTATCTGCGGTGGCGCTTTTGTCGGACTTGATACGATTATTCAGACACGGGTTGCGGAAAATCCGATGGGATTCGGGGCAGATGTACGGTCTGCAAAAGAAAAAGATTTGCAAGAGTTGTACGACAAACTGATCCCTGATGATTTGGTAAAATTCGGTATTATCCCCGAATTGATCGGGCGCCTTCCCATCAGTGTTTCGCTCAGCGATTTAAAGCTCGAAGACTTGCGCCGTATACTTGTTGAACCGAAAAATGCCATTATCAAACAGTTCCAAGAATCGTTTAAGCTCGACAATGTTAAATTGACATTTGATGATGCCGCCCTTGACGCTATTTCTCAGCAAGCACTGGATCAAAATACCGGTGCACGAGGGCTTCGCTCTATCGTAGAAAAACTGATGCTAGATGCGATGTTCGAGGCTCCGTCAATGAAAGGTCAAAAGGCCTTGCATATCACAAAGAAGGTTATTGAAGAAACGGAGAAGCCTGAGTTAAAGCTGATTTCGGAAAAAACAGCATAGGTTGTCGAATTGTATTTTAGTTAGTTGATTTTTTAGATAACATCAAATGCCATAAAAAAGAGCCGGTGCATTAAACGGGTTGAAGATTAACCGTTAATCCCGGCTCTTTTCGTATCCGTACTGTTTTAGTTTAAAAAATTAGTTACGATATTGTACGCAGATAAGAGCGCCCAGTACCATCAGGTGAGCTGACAGCTGCTGCAGGTAGGTTAGTAAACCGTGCACACCATGTATGCCGCTGTTAAATGTTCCGATAAAATCAATCAAAATAATATTGATGATCCATAAAACGATAAAAATAATTAAGATTACATTTAAAATTTGAGGGGAGAGCGTAAATAGCCCCATCAGCAGGAAAAAACCGGCGATAAGTTCACATACGGCAATCGCGATGATGATGATTGTGCTTATTGTTGAGCTTTTTACCAACTGCGTAAGAAAGGTAACTACTGGGTTTAGATTACCGGCGCTGGATTGCATAAGCCCCGTTACTCCGCTGACCAGTAAGAAAAAAACAAGTGCAATTTGTAAGATGGTGATACCCATACTTCGTCTCATAAGAACCTCCAAGTATCTTCTGTAAGAGACATCCTAAAACTTCTATTTTTAAAGATGTCCTGTATAATATCGGCGGATAGCGTCAGATTTTTACGGTATTCGTAATTGAAAATTGTGGAAATTGTTTACTCAATTCGGATTTCAAATGATTTATGAATTACTTCTCCCTCTTGTCGGATTATGTCCTACCGTTTATACTTCCCGCAATAAAATCTAAGGAAAACCTCTAAAGACTGAGGTTTTTAGAGGATCCTATGTGTAATAACCACTATGCAAAGTCAATTCTTCAATGTCTTTTTTCTATAGAGCCGATAGCAGTACACGGGGCTGATGTTACGGTGTATTCGCTTTCGTATGATTCGCGTGAGGTACGGATAGGCGCCGCTTTTTTTGCCTTGCCCGGCGTGCATACTGACGGTTCAAAGTTTATCGATGCGGCTATTGCGAAGGGCGCCGTTGCGGTTATTCATGAAAAAACACTTCCATTATATCAAGAGCATATTTGTTATGTTCAAGTGCCGGACGTCCGTGCCGCAATGGCTGCTGCTGCAGCCGTTTTCTTTGACGAACCTTCCAAAGACTTGGTAACAATCGGAGTAACCGGTACGGAAGGAAAAACCAGCACCGTCAATTTTATCTGGCAGCTGCTGCGACTTGCCGGAAAAAAGGCAGGGTTTTCTTCGACCGTATCTTTTTCCTTTGGAGATGAACCTGTTGCCAATCCGGCGCATCAGACTACACCTGAATCGGTTACAGTACAGGAACGGCTTGCCCGTATGCGGGATAACGGCTGCGAATATGCAGTCGTGGAAGCATCTTCTCACGGGCTTTCTCCCCGAACGGCACGGCTATTGCATGTGCATTTTGATGCAGGCGTATTTATGAATGTTACGCAGGAACATTTGGAATTTCACGGCACCTTTGAACAATACCGCTATGATAAAGCGAATTTATTTCGGTCATTAGATACCCATGATCATAAGAAAAAAAACGGAACGGTTGCGGCCTTCGGCATTGTCAATCTTGAAGACCCGTCTGCCGCTTATTTTGCACAGGCGACAAAGTACCCCGTATTCGGATTTTCCGTGCAGAAACATATCGGCGCTGCTGCGGCTGTTTCGTTCTCAAACTTTGCAGGCGGCTTATCGGCTGATAACATTCATGAAGGGGAGAACGGTTTAACCTTTACAATTCACGCATCGTTGGACGGTGTGCAGAAAACGTATGAGGCCGCTGCTCCGGTAACCGGCTTTTTTAATGTGTACAATATCCTTGCCACGCTTATTGCCGTTCATAACTTAACAGGACTGTCGTTTGATATGCTCGTGCCGTTGCTCAATCGACTTATGCCGGTAAGGGGGAGGATGTGCCGTGTTGAAGCGGGGCAGGGCTTTGAGGTGCTTATCGACTATGCGCATACGCCCTCATCATTCCAAGCGATTATGCCGTCTGTCCGTGATCGTGTTAAAGCGAAAGGCGGTCGCATCATTGCCGTATTCGGTTCGGGCGGAGAGCGCGATACCGTTAAGAGGCCGGAACAGGGAAGAATTGCCGGAGAATACTGCGATACGATCATCCTCACCGATGAAGACCCCCGCGGCGAAGACCCTGTCGAGCTTTTGGAGATGATTGCCGCCGGCTGTCCTAACAAGAAGCGCGGCGAAGAGCTGTTTATTATTCCCGACCGGCCGACTGCCGTCCGTAAAGCATTTTCTCTTGCGCAACCGAATGATGCGGTATTGTTGCTTGGAAAGGGACACGAAAATTCGATTATCGGGAAAAACGGCGCCGTACCATATAATGAGTACACCGAAGCGCACAATGCCCTGCGGGAGTTGCGGAGTTTTTAATAAGTCATTATTTTGCTGCGTGATAGTATTCACTTCTTGTACAGAATAATTTTTCTGTTGACTGGAGCTTTTACAGAAGCCCTATAATCACTGTGTCGGTTTTTTTGCAAATACTTGGCGTTTAAATTCCGAAGGCGTAAGTCCGTATCGCTTTTTAAAAGCACGGCGGAACGTTTGTATATTTGCATAACCGCAGCGTTCCGCCAAAACGGTAAGCGATTCCTTCGTGTTCTCCTCAATCAGCGCTTGAGCTTTTTCGAGCCGTTTATCTTCCAAATATTGAGCAAAACTTTTTTGCATTCTGGTACGAAAGAAATAGTATAGAAAATTCTCCGTCATACCGAAATCCTGTGCCATTTGAGAAAGATTTAAAAGCGGATTTGCATAAGATTGTTCTATATATTCGGCAATATGATTTATAAGGGTTATATCTTTTTCTTGACATATATCTGCCGGTACCGTATGTTTGTTGTCGTTGATTGCTTCGGGTTGAGATTCCTGAAATGAGCAAAGAGGAGGCTGCGAAGAACTTTTTCGCGGTAAGCGGAGCAATAATACAGCTGTATATCCGATATAAGATAAGAGACAAATTATAAACATGGCGGATACGGCAAAACGTCCGGTTAATATGTGCTGAACAAATGTAAATCGCGGAATGCTTACAAGGAGGATAGTATCGGTACCTCGTATCGGTTGAGCAAAGAGAAAATAAGATTTGCCGTGTATACGCTGTTGCGTGATGATTATCGGCTCGTTTCTTTCGTTTGCGTTTTGTATCGATTTTGGCAAGGCCGATAGTATTGTTTGTATTTCAGATTGTACAGGTTCAGTTTCTTTTACTGCCCCTTCCGGACGGATAAGCAGCGGCTTACCTTTGCTGTCGATAAGCCAAAAGACGGCTTTGGTAAAAGCCGGAAGAGTGGAAAAAAGCCCTTCAAAATAGCTTGTTTTTAAAAGTATTATGAGCTTTCCCGCATTTGCCGCAGTATTTTGCAAAGGAAAGGTTTGTTCAAATACAAGAACCTTTCTCCGTATTCCTTTAGAAACTACCGAAGATTCGGGCATCCATGCATTGACATACACAGGCCGTAGATAGTATTCCCGCCATTGCCTGCTGTTTAAATCTTGGAATGTAAAAAGAGCTGCATACATGGCATCTATATCGAAAAAAGCATTGTCCGCTTCTAGTAAATAGTCGCTTTTTTTAGAATAAAGATACAGCGAATCGATTGCCGGATGTACTGATTTGACATAGGATAGCTGACGTTGTGCATTGATAAGTATTTGTATATCGGCGGAACCTTGTGCAATCGTATTCTGCATTACAAAGGCTTGTACATCGGTATTGATCATCAGCATATAAGAGAACCGCTGTATTTCACTCATTGTTAAATGCAGGGTGTCGGCCGTTTTAATCAAAGTGTTTTTACAAGTATCCATTTGTTTTTTTATTGCACGGCGGAAAAATCTGCATTCAGTAACAGCTATTACGACACAGGCAACACAGCATAGTGCAAATAAAGAACGGGAAGCGGAAATTTTCTGTATGTTTCGGCGTAGCGATCGAATCGGCACAATAAAAAAAGTATACCATGTTTAGAGTAAAAATGCAAAAATTTAGATTAGTTTAGGCAAGGTAAACGCATCAGACCGTTTTTTTAACAACCCCGCGGAAAAGTTGAGACTATTCGACCAGAGTTGAACCTCTTCGCGGTTCAAATGGTCTCACAGTCTCAACTTTTCCGCGATTTTTATCTACTCTGCCTGATGCATTTACCTGTCTGTTGGAAAAATGTACGAAATTTTAAGTAAAATTTCGTACAGAAGGAGGACAACCTCTGAAAATATTTTATAATGCGGTTGCCCTGTTAGGTTAGGATGCTCCTAAAAAACTGAAGCTATAGGGCATCGCTAAAAACGAGGTTTCCGGTTTTTCCCCAATATAAAGAAATGCCAAGAACCGTAGGGCTTCCCATTAATGATAACATCTTGCGTGTGCTGCATACTGATAATATGTATGTCCTGCAAAAGCGCCGGAATGGTTTCCGCATCGGTAAAAAAGTGAGGAATACCGTTTTCCGGCCCGTCTTCAACTTTAATGACGGTATTTTCATCAACAACGGGAAATCCTGCCTCCTTATAGCTCCACGCATTTTTTGAGCACAGCGTAAGATACACTTCGCCGCCGTTTTTTACGACCCGCCTTATCTCGGAAAGTATTTTTTTAATACCGGCAGTATCCGTATGAGAAATCACATGGTATGCAAGAAGGCAATCGAATGCATCATCCTGATACGGCAAAGCGCTCATATCGCCGCATTGAGCGGTAATCGGTAAATTTTGTTCCGCAGCGGTTGCACGCAGCCCCTCAACAGCACTCTCCGATAAATCGATTGACTGAACGGTAAAACCTTTCCTTGCAAAAAACAGCGAATGCCGCCCCAATCCGCAACCCAGATCAAGAAAATGCGAATACCCCTTTTGCTTCCATCGCTCCGACAAATAATACGCAATTTCTGCCGGCCGGCACCATATATCCGTTTCTATTTTCTCCCAATCCCATGCTTTATGTTCTACCATATATATACCACCTTGCAGCTGCATAGAACCACGCCCGTCCTCGCTCAAGAATGTGCGTCCTTGCACATTCTTGGGCTACAAGTTTGCAGGAGCAAACTTGCTTCTGCTTGGAACCAGCGGCATCCGTGCCGCTTCTGCCTTTCCAGCGCTTTTGAAAATAGACATCGCAGATGCTAGGAGCCTAGCCGAAATAAAGCGGAGGCGTACTTGTTGTACGTCGAGCATTTATTTCGGCGTAGCGACAACGCAGATGCGTTGTATATTTTCAAAAGTTTACTTGTATTGTCGATTATACGCCCCCTGCATATTCGCCAAAACGGCGGGGAGCTGGAGCTTATCCAAATTCTTTAGATAGTTGTTCCATTCCGTATCGCTGTTGATATCCATAGTGCCGACCATAAATTTAACGGCGCTCTGGCGGATATAGTTGGCAAGTTCCTGCTTAATCGTGGAGAATTTTTCAATTTCTTCGGATGTGTACTTTAGCGGTGGAACTTCTTTTTTAACATCCGCATACGGCTTGTACAGGTTATGGGTTTCGTCGTAAAGGACTTTTTCAAGGTTTTTCGGTGCGTAGTAGTCGCCGCTGACGTCAACAGCCTGTCCGAGCCGGAACGCCGAAGTTTCCGCGATCGTCTGTCCTTGAATGAAGGTTACATTCTGCGGGTCTTTATCGTTCCACGCTTTCAGCTGCTTCCAAATTGCCTTTTTACCGTCTAAGCCGACGTCAGAGGCGGAAGCCCATGCCCATGCGTCTCCTTCATTACCGTATTTCTGCTTGAGCGTACCTTCGGTGCTGTACATATAGTCAAAGTAGCGGAGAATTGCCTCGGCATACGGCGTTTTTGATGAAAGTACAAGCGCGCCGGTTCCCGGTACGGATAAAAAGTTTACCGCTTCGCGTACGCCCTTCGGCCCCTTTAACGGCGCAATAGCTTGGAAGTGCAGGAAACGTTCGCCGCTTAATGATGAGAATTGACCTCTCCAGCCGCCGGCGACAAAACCGACTACCGGTTGTGCGGAACTTTCTACCAGCTGTGTCAGCTGACTTGAATCTTGCGTAAAGGAACCGTTATAAATAAGCCCTTCTTTATAGAGCTTATTGATAAATTTCAATGCTTCGCGGTAGGCGGGCTTATTCACTGCAGTATCGATTTTTTTGCCATTCATCAAATAACCGGTATTCCCTTCCGCTCCCGCAGAGATATTGGTATCAAGATCGCAGTAGATAAACGAGTTGATGATAAAGCGTTCAACCTGATCATTCCAGCCGATAATGGAACCGGCAAGCGGGATTTCATCTTTTTTACCGTTACCGTTGGGATCGTTATCGCGGATGGCAACGAGCGTTTTATAGAATTCGTCGATGGTTTCCGGCACTTTAAGACCGAGCTTATCGAGGAAGGGTTTGTACACAAACATCTTCGCGGCATTCGTACAATGATAGCATACTTCCAGACGAGGCAGCGAGTAGATGTTGCCGTCGGTCATAGTCATAAAGCCCATTGCTCCCGGAAAATCTTCTAAAGCCTTGGTTAAATTAGGCAAGGTACCGTCAGAGTAGAATTTATTGAGCGGCATAAACAATTTTTCTTCGGCACCGTAGGTAGTTTCTTCTTTAAAACCGATCCCCATACCGAGAAAAGCGTCAGGCAAATCGCCGCCTGCAAGCGTAAGCGGTAATTTTTCCGATGCCGCTTGCTCCGGCACCATAATCCAGTTTACTTTAACGCCGGTCTTTTTTTCCATAAATTTGGAAAATTCGTTTGTGTTAAAGTCCTCAACGCAAGGCGGCTGAGCTACCATGATATTCACGGTAATAGGCTCGGTAACGATGGGGTACGTTCCCTTAGGGGTGTACTTTACCTTTGCCGCCGCCGCAGATTGCTCTTCTCCGCCCATCGCAAACAGACAGGCAGCGAGCGCTGCAACACACACAACACTGATAATCTTTTTCATATTCCCTCCTATCTAGTTTGATATCTAATATCGATATCTAAAATCGGCTTATAGCCTGATTTTCACTATTTTTAGCCCTTTACGGAGCCGATCATCACACCTTTTACAAAATATTTTTGTACAAACGGATAGATAACCAACAGCGGCAGACTGGCCACCACGATAAGCGCATACTTAACGGTTTCCGCAAGTCCCTGTACACGGACGGCAGCGCTTACATCAGACAGCATAGTCGGGTTCGTTTTATTCACGATTAAAATATTGCGCAGCACAATCTGCAGCGGATAGAGCTTTTTATCCTGCAAGAACACTAAGGCGTCAAAATAGCTGTTCCAAAGCACCACCGCATAAAAGAGCGACAGGACCGCGATAATAGCTCCCGACAACGGAAGCACCACGGTAAAGAAGAAGCGCAGATCGGAACATCCGTCTATTTGCGCCGCATCATACAGCTCATTGGTGATGGTTTCCTGCAAAAACGTGCGCGCGATGATAACGTTCCAAACATTGACCGCATTGGGGAGCACAAGCGCCCAGCGGGTATTGTAAAGTCCGATCCCTTTTACGACAAAATACAGCGGTATCAGTCCGCCGGAAAAGAGCATCGTCGCCATAATAAACTTAGTTACGAATTTTCTTCCATAAAATTCTTTGCGCGAAAGCGGATATGCCAGCAGCATCGAAAGAGACACGCTAATAAAAGTTCCGAGCGCTACATAGATGATGGAGTTGAGGTATCCCAGTCCGATATCTTTGTTTGCAAAAACCGCCTTATATGCCGTTAAATCGAAATTGACCGGAAAGAGCGTAACCCGATGCTCAATCACCGCCTTAGGGTCGCTTAAAGAACAGGCAATAATATACAATAGCGGATACAAAACGATGATAAAGCAGAGCGCTAAAAAGACATTATTGATCCCGTTGAATAAATTATCAAAAGGCGTTTCCCGAATTTTCGACGATTGTTGTTTCTTCCATATAAAATGCTGAGTTTTTACCATAACCCGCCGTCCTTTTGTCGCAGCTTTGCAAGATAATTGAAGAGCAGAATAAGCGCTACGTTGATAATAGAATTGATAACGCCGATAGCGGTCGAATAGCTGAAATCGTTATTGACCAACCCCATCTTATACACGTATGTCGACATGATTTCGGCGGTTTCAAGGTTGAGCGGATTTTGCATCAAAAACGCCTTTTCAAAACCTAAGCTCATAACAAAGCCCATGTTCAAAATAAACATGATAACGATCGTGTTTCTGATACAGGGTAAATCGATATACCAAATTTTCTGAAATTTATTTACGCCGTCTACACGCGCGGCTTCATATAATCCGGGGTCGACGGAGGTAAGCGCTGCAAGATAAATAATGGCATTATAACCGGTATTCTGCCACAAGGCCGACCATACATAGATATGCCGGAAAAGTTTCGGCTCCCCCATAAAATTTAAGGGCTCAAGCCCGAATTCCGCCCGTATCACATTGAACAGTCCCAACGCAGGATCCATAAACTGCATTAAAATTGAGACCATAACCACCGTCGAAATAAAATACGGCGCATACGTTACCATTTGAACGGATTTACGCCAGAGCTTATTTTGCGTTTCGTTCAAGGCAAGCGCCATAATGACCGCAATAGGAATTGAAGCAAACAGCGCATACATACTCAGGATGAATGTATTCCACATAATCTGCAGTGCAGAAGGATTACTGAAGAATTTGACAAACTGCGCCAAACCTACCCACGGACTTCCCCAAATACCTTTCGAAATACGGTATTTTTTGAACGCAAGCAGGATACCGTACATCGGCACGTACTTAAATATGATAAAATACAGCATCGGTAAGGCAATAATGACATAAAACTGCCAATGCGCACATATTTGACGTTTCGCGTTTTTACTTAACATATATATAGTATTACATCGGTTTTTCCGATTTGAAAGTGTTGATATTTAAAAATCAGGTATGCTGATATAAAAAAAAGAGGTATTTTATGTAAAAAAGGTCATTTTTTGAACATCATCGAAATACCCCTTTATTTTGCCGGCATATCAAGTACAATAGTTGCACAGACGTACCGTTATTCGTGTGGAGGGTTTGAATACCCCGACGCTGTTCGGAGGATATATGAAAACAAGTTTATATACGGAACATCAATTACAGACAATACAGAGGTGGCAAAACCTGCAATTCGGTATGTTTATCCACTTCGGCCTCTACTCGCTTGCGGGAGGCTGCTGGAAGGGACAGCCCGTCAGAAGGGGGTATTGTGAACAAATACTTTCGCACGGGGAGCTGCCGCAAGCCGACTATGAAGCTTTACTGCATGAATTTCTCATACCCGATTTCAATGCGGAAGCGATTGTTCGCCTCGCCAAAGCTGCCGGAATGCGTTATGTAGTGGTTACCTCGAAGCATCATGACGGCTTTTGTCTTTTTAATACAAAAACTACATCTTATAATAGTATGAATGCGGCTTGTAAGCGGGATATCGTTGCCGAACTCAGTGCGGCTTGTAAAAAAGAAGGGCTTGCGTTCGGAGTATATTTTTCACTCATCGACTGGCATTGCCCTGATGCTCTTCCGATAAGCGCTCATAATTCCGACCATATTTCGCCAAAACACCATGAATATAACTGTGCTCAGTTAACCGAACTGCTGACAAACTACGGCGAGATTTGCGAATTATGGCTCGATATGGGATACCCGACTGCCGAACAATCACAAGATATGTATGCGCTTGTGCATTCACTTCAAAAACACATTATGATTAACGGGCGTATATGGAACGATATGGGCGACTTTGCTACACTCCCTGATAATGCAATGCCCGAATTGCCGGTGAATGAATACGAATTAAACATCCCATGGCAAACACCGGCTTCTATTTATAAAGAAACATGGGGGTATAAAAGCTGGCAGGAACGCGGCAGCATTGATGAAAAAATTGCCGAATTAACCGGAAGTTTACGCCGTGTCGTATCCGGCGGCGGTAACTACCTTCTGAATATCGGGCCGGATAATACCGGTAAGGTTATTCCTTTTGAAAAAGAAGTCTTAGAGGGGATCGGCCGCAATTTACGCGAAACCCCTCTTCCGCCCGCGCACAGTTTCGGTAGGGATGAAGGTCAAACCGCAGCGTTTCATGTTCCCCCTATTCAAGCAGAAAAAGACGGTTCTTTCCGGTTGACCGTTTGTACAAACCTCTTTCGCTATACGGGCGGTGAATACTATACCCTGCGGCCGATTATAACGGGAAAACGCTGGAGATTGGCTGTTCCACCTGAATCTACCCAAACGGTCTTTCTGTTGGGCTGGAAGTGTGTCGCTCCTCTAAAAGAAGATATAAAGCTCTGCTTTGAAGATGACGATACACGGCTGTATTTTTCGCTTCGCAAGGGAAAAACATGCGGTCTTATCAGCTCCTGCTACCGCTTACCGCAAAACCGCCGTATATGCACACTGGAGCTTTCCACCGTTGGGGCACCCCACTGCCGCGGGGAACTCATCCCTGACAGCATGGTGCTGACCTTGGAAAAAGCCGAGTAAATCGCGCTTCCTTTTTATTATTCCATCCTTATAATAAATTCGATTTTTCAACAGGCAGTGTATCAAAAAGAATTTTTTCTGATACATCAATAACAGCCGAATCGTATTTTTAATGGAAAAATCTTTATGCAATGTTATACCTCTCCAAGTTCATTGATTGAATACAGACTTTTAATACGTCTTACTTTATCTTGGACAAATGTGTAATAATATTTAAAATTGCTGAGCTATATGGAACAACTGGCTTTTTATTTAGTAAAACTATAAAAAAAGAGTTTTTTGTGATATAATAAAAGTGAATTAAGGAGGTGATTTTTATTAGCTATTTTGGCGATTTATATGATGAATTAAGATTTCCGATCGCAATTGGGAATAAAACAGGGTTAAGAAATGCCCAAATTGGGGCAATATATGCTGTTGCTTCTTATTCAACATTGGATTCAAAAGGGGCAGCAGTTATTGTTATGCCAACAGGGTCAGGGAAAACAACTGTTATTATGATGATGCCATACCTTTTGAAAAAGAATAAAGTATTAATTGTAACTCCTAGTAGTATGGTAAGAAGTCAAATTGCAAATGATTATGAAAATTTACACACTTTAAAATATATTGGTGTTTTATCAAAAGAAACAAAAACACCCTGTATATACGAAGCTAAGCATTTGTATGATAAAAATGATGAATCGAATATATTGGGAGCAGATGTAATAATAGCTACCCCTCAAGTAGCGGCTTCGATTTCTGAAGAACAAATTCGAACTACTTTTGATTATGTCATTATTGATGAAGCACATCATGTTCCTGCTCCAACGTGGCAACGAATAGTAAAAAACATGATTAATATTCCATTTTTATTAGTTACAGCAACTCCTTTTAGATTGGACAAAAAAGAAATAAAAGGGAAAACTGTTTATAACTATCCTCTATCAAGAGCCTATAAAGACGGTATTTTTGGTGAAATATTATTCAATCCGGTAGAAGAAGGACCAGAAAAGGATAAGCGGATTGCTTTGGAGGCAGAAAGAATTTTATTTAATGACAGGGAAAGTGGATATGAACATTTTTTAATGGTCAGAACAGATACAAAAAATAAGGCAAGAGATTTAGAAGACCTATATAAAGAACTTACAAAATTAAAATTGAAACGTATTGATAGTACAATGCCTATAAGGAGGGTAGAAAAGACTATAGATTTACTTAGAAGAAAAGAACTTGACGGTATTATTTGTGTAGATATGTTGGGAGAAGGTTTTGATTTCCCTAATTTGAAAATTGCTGCTATACATGAACCGCATAAATCTCTTGCTAGTACTTTACAATTCATAGGTCGTTTTGCAAGAACTAATGCTGAAAGAATTGGAACTGCAAAGTTTATAGCAATGAATGACGATAATCTAAAAATTGAAAATCATAAATTATATGCAAGTGATGCTGCATGGCAAGATATGATAATCACTATGTCAGAAGAAAAAATCGAAGGAGATTTGGAAGTTAGTGAGATGCTTAGTCAGTTCACAAAACCTGAAGATCAAGAAGAAATAATACCGTTGAATAGCATTAAACCTAATTGTCATGCAAAAGTTTATAAAGTTTCAAATTTCAATATACATGGAGCTTTTCCAGAAAATCTACAAATTGGGGAGAATGTCTATAGAAGCGAAGGAACCAATTCAATTGTTGGAATTTCAAAGATAAGTAGTAAACCATTATGGCTAGATGGAGATTGTGTATTCAATAATGAGTTTGGATTGTATATTGTTCACTATCAACCAAATACGAATCTGCTTTTTATATATTCACAGAATAAAACAGAAGTGGTATATGAATCAATAGTAGCATCTTTTGCAGAACATTACGATAAGATTCCGCGAGATGAAATGAATAGAGTACTGGCAGATTTTTCTGATTATGAGTTTTTTAACACTGGAATGCAGAATAGGTATTCGGAAAGTGGAGAATCCTATAGAATTTATGCTGGCTCAAATACAGCTGCATCAATTGATGAAACAACAGGTAAAATGTTATCTGCAGGGCATGCATTTTGTAAGGTTAAAAAAGATAGTTTAGAAAGTACTATTGGTTATAGTAGTGGGTCAAAATTTTGGAGTAGTTCCTATGTAACTATTCCTGAATATATTAAATGGTGTGATTTTTTCGGGGTAAAAATTTCTAATAATAAATTAAGAGTAAAAACAAATACAAATTATGATAAATTGCCAATACCTGTTAGAATTATAGAATATGAAAGAGATATACTGTTTTGTTTTTTTAATAGTAAAGCATTTATATCACCTTGTACTATAGTATATAGAGAAAATTTAGATGAGAAAGCATTAATTACAGATGTTATATTTAAAATTATAGAGGTAAAGAAAAATAATATTAAATTTGAAGTTCAGTTATTTGGTGTAACTGAAGTTCTAACTTGTGATTTGACGGGAAAATATAATTCAGAAAAGGAAGAATTCATTTGCAAAAATGGAAAAGAAGAATGTTCATTGGCTGAGTATTTTTCTAATAATCCTCTTTCGTTCAAGACGGCCGATGATACAGTTTATTGCGGACAAGAAGTATTAAAAGGTAGTCTGGAATTGGAAAAATATGACCCGAGCTGTATTTGTGCATTGAAATGGGCTGATATGAAGGTTAACACAAGCTTGGAGTGTGGAATTGGGATTGATGGGATGATTTCCATTCAAGACGGACTTAAAAAATATTTAGAAGAAAAATCAAAATTTTCGCATATTATATTTGATCATGGAACGGGTGAGATTGCGGATTTTATTACTGTTGAAGAAAAAAGTAATTTTGTATATGTGGAGATGTATCATTGCAAAGCAAAGAAAGGTCGAGCATACAATTCATCAGTTAATGATGTATATGAAGTAACTCAGCAGGCTATAAAAAGCTCTATATGGGTTAGATCTAAAGCAATGCTGCTTAAGAAAATTAATGATAGAGTGTTGAGTGCTAACAATGATAAATTTGTAAGAGGAGAATTTAAAACCTTAAAAGAAATATTGCAAAGTTCAAAAGTTTTACAGGTAAAAGTTTATATTGTACAGCCTGCCATTAGCAAGTCTGCTGAGATTCCAGATAAAATTGGTACTATACTTTCGGCTGCAACATCGTTTATTAAAAATACAGGTAAGATCAAAGACCTATTGGTAATTGGAAGCGAATAATGGATGGAGAATAAAATAATAAGCTTTTTATAAAAGATTGTTTAAAAACTAGTAAGAGTACATTTTATAAGATGAAAACAATAATTAAATTCCCATCCTCATTGACAAAAAACTAAAAAACCTATTAAATATAACTAAGTTATATTTAATAGGTTTACATAATGGCAAACGGAGATTTCGACTTTACACATAAGAAAATACTGGAATGCGGGAAAAAGATTTTCAAAGAAAAGGGCTTTGAAAAAGCCAATCTGCGGGAAATCTGTGCGCAGGCAGGCGTTACGACTGGAGCTTTTTACGGTCATTTTGAAGACAAAGAAGCTCTTTTTTCCGAATTGGTGCAGCCGGTTATTACCGATGTTGAATACCATTATAGCTTAATCAAACGACAAAGCTTTACAATGTACAAAAAAGAAACGGTAATCACAAAACAAACAATCGAATCCATCCTTGATTTAAAACTAAAGGGAGCCATTGGTATGGTGTCCTATTTTTTTGATAACAAAGATATTTTCGAGCTCTTGGCGTTTTGTTCTTATGGAACAAAACATGAGCATTTTTTAGATGAAATAATAGAAAAAGAAGATGAAAATCACCTGAAAATCTTAGAGATGATTCACGGAAAAAAGAAAGCAGCCCAAGTAATCACCAAAAAAGGCATTCACTTACTGAACCATGCGTACCTGTATGCGCTATCGGAAGTTGCCGTTCATTGTGAAACAAAAGAAGAAGCCGAACGCAACGCCTATTTAATTGCGGACTTCTTTAATGAAGGCTGGAAAAAAATGCGCACGGTTTAATTGTAATTATGAATTAAAACTCATTTATAATTATGAATGAGGAAAGTGAATTTTTTTAGATTTAAATATAACAATGTTATAATTGAAAATATACTTATGCGAGTAACATACTCCGAAGCTCTGCGTCGGGGGCATTGGTTGGGGTTTCCAAAGGGAGCACCCTTTGGCAGTGCGCGGAAAAAGAATAGGGTTATAGGGGAAGGGAAAAACCACCGCTCTGAACGGGGGTGTGTCCCTTCCCCTGAAATATGGAGGTTTTTATGAAACTAAAAGACATCGTGCAAATAGCTGTGTTGACAGTTATTGGGTTCGCAATCGGAATGGCAATTTCGATGCTGACGGGAACACTGGGAGCCATAGCCTTATACGCTTCCGCAGGATTTGCCGCTTTTGCAGTCGGTCCTGTTTTTGTGATAACGGCTAAAAAAATAAAGCATCGCTGGACGGCGGTTTTGTTTTGGGTTATCTACGGATTGTTATATACCCTTATGGGCTATTGGATAATGATACCGATTTGTTTGGTTTCGGCAGCGCTTGCCGAAATCATCATCGGCGATTATTCAAGCAATGTAAAAGTTTCAATCGCTTTTTCGGCTGCAATGTTTGTCGTCGCAATGCACCCGATTATATTTGTCAAAGTATTAGGTGCGGAAGGAATTACGAAGTTCGCTCCGTCTATTTCAAATGAACAGGCTCAGTGGATGATTCAATTTTACACGGGAAAAGCCATCGCAATAGCGGTAGCGTGCAATATCATCTTGGAATCTTTGGCAGGTTTATTCGGTACTTATATCAACAAAAAGTTCTTTGAAAAGAGCAGTAAAAAGAGCGTATTATAATGAAGCCGGCAAGAAACACTCAAGGATGGTCAATGAATCCGATAACGCTTTTTATTCTCATACTGCTCACGTCATTCTTGGTGTTTCTTGTCGATCAAACGATGTATTATGTGCTGCTCGGTATGAGCTTTCTCTTTTTGATTTTATTTTCATACTCGGAAGGCATAAAAAGGGCTGTAGTCTATATCGGTTTATTTTTGCTGATAAAGCTCTTGGCATATATCGATTTGGGAATGACAACCGGAGCATTGATAGGCTTGATTGCTTTATTTTTAAGGCTCTATCCTATCTTTAACATCGGAAGGATATTGATTTTAACCAGTCCCTTAAAAATTATGAGCGCATTGCGTGCGGTAAAAGCGCCGCAATCTCTTTCGATAGGACTGGTTACCGCCTTACGCTTTTTGGACGAGATGACGGCGCGGCTAAAAGAAATAAGAAACGGCATGAAGGTTCGGGGTTTGCGTTTGAGCCTGTTACATCCTCTTCGCTCGTTTGAACTCTATCTTATTCCCCTCATTTATAAATGCCTTCATGTAAGTGAAACCTTGACCTCATCGATAATCGCAAAGGGGATTGAGTACGAAGGAAAAAAGACGAGTTATAAACCGGTGCGCTTCGGCTGGTACGATACGCTGGGTTTATCGGCGGCTGTATTTTTAGTATGGATGTCCGTATGAGCATAATAGAAGCGCGGATAAAAAATTTTACGTATGAAAATGATGAAAACCCCACGCTCCACGCCATTGATTTAAATATTGAAGAAGGCGAGCTTGTTGTGCTTACAGGACTTTCCGGCTGCGGGAAGACTACCTTAACGCGGATATTAAACGGCTTAATTCCCTATCATTACGGCGGAATACTTGATGGTGAGGTGCGCATTTTAGGGAAGAACATTTTGGATTATAAAAAGGGCGAATTGGCAAAGTACATCGGCAATGTGTTTCAAAATCCGAGTGATCAGTTTTTTGCTACCATTGCAGAGGAAGAGGTTGCCTTTGCCGGAGAAAACCTCGGTATGGATTTTCAAACCCTGTGCGAAAAAACCGATGCTGCTTTTCAAACGATGCAGATAGAATCGCTTAAAGGCGCAAAACTTTCAGAGCTTTCAGGCGGGCAAAAACAAAAGGTTGCCATCGCTTCCACACTCATCTATGACACAAAGCTGCTGTTTTTCGATGAGCCTTCTTCCAATCTCGACTATGAAGGTATTGTGCAGTTTCAAGCGATGATACGGGATTTAAAGGCGATGGGAAAAACGATTATCATTGCCGAGCACCGTTTATTTTTCTTAAATGAATTGTACGATAGGCTCATTTACATGAAGGACGGCACTATCGAAAAAATCTTTTTGAAGGGTGAATTGACAACAGAGGATTGCAGGCGGTACGGACTGAGGGCAATACGGTATGACAGTCTTGTCTGCGAAAACCCTTCGGTCCCGAAACAAGCGGTTACGCATATCGAGGACTTGAGCGTTTCTATCGGCAGGCAGGAACTTATCAAAAATCTTTCGTTTGATGTACACACAGGAGAGATTACCGCCGTTATCGGAAAAAACGGTATAGGAAAGACTACGCTTGGCAAAGTCTTAGGCGGGCTTTTGTCTTGCAAGGGGCATATCGGTTACGGTAAGCGGCAGCGGCAGCGCTTAAAGACCGCATATTATATGATGCAGGATGTTGACTATCAGATTTTTTTTGACACGGTAGAAAACGAGCTTATCCCTTCTTCAAAACGGAAGGATGAATCCTATTTGCAACAAGCGGCTGAGTACCTGCACATAATTGACCTTTGGGAAAAAAGGCTTGACCATCCGCAGGAACTTTCAGGCGGACAAAAGCAGCGGCTCGCTCTTGCAACGGCATTTTTGAGCGGCAGGCGCATCATCATCTTAGACGAACCGACCAGCGGTCTCGACTACAAGCGTATGGACGAAATCGCAAAGCTCATCTTACACTGCGCTCAAGAAGTTCCTGTGCTCATCATCACCCACGACTTGGAACTCTTATTCAAAGTCTGCAACACCGCCCTCCTGCTCGGTGAAAACGCATACAAGAAAATTCCGGTAAACGGAAATGAAAGAGAAATTCGGGAATTTCTCACTAGCCCGGTTTTTTAAAAGTGGGCATTTTCTTTTGGTTATAACTAAGTATATATTTTGTTGTCTGGACATGTCTATTCCGAAGGATGTGAAGCAAATCTAACCGAGTTTTTAGAGATGTCTCAGTGTAATAGCTGTAATCACCTTATGCATCATCGGAAAAATTTTATGCAATGTTATATCTCACCAAGTTCACGGATCGAAGCCCCCTTAAATTCAAAACAGCTTATCCAGCTCTACTGAATAGGATATGTCGTAGATAAATCCGTTGCGCTCGCAATACACTTTTATTTCTTTTGTCAGTTTTTTCGTTGCGCCGTATTCGAGTAAATAGACGGTGAGTCCATACGTTTTACATTGAGCCAGATATTCCATAAAATATGCTCTGTCTTCTACCGGTTTTGCTCCAAACGTATTATTCTTAAAATGTATTTCGGTAAATACGCTTTCTTGATTGACCCCGTGTACCATTCCTTTAATGGAATTTTGCTGCATCGCTTCGGTGATAAACGTATCTCCGCCGTTAATGATAATGGGTTTATTCTCCGTATGTATTTCGCGTAAGAGAGCCATGAGTCCCTGATATATTTCGGGTGTGTGATAATGATAATAAACGTCAGCGTTATCAAGAAAAAAACCGTCTATGCCTTTTTGAGACAAAAGCTGCGCTTTGTGTTTTATCCTTTTTTGCCATCTTTTATCTGCAACATTTACCCATTCTTCTTCGTCCCAATTTTCGTAGTGTCCTAAAGCGATATCCGCAAATGCGGCATAGTCATCGCGGAATGTTTCGATAGAGCCGATGTTTAAATAAGAAAATATGTGAACGTTTCCGTTTTTGTGAAGCTGCGCGATATCTTCTTGAGAAAAAAACTCCGCATCAATTACCAGCGTTTTAATTTCTTTAAGCTGCATCACTTTTTTATGATCCATGCCTATCAGCACTTTATAATCTTTGGTGCTTTCTGCGGATATACCATTTACCGCGATAATCGCGAAAAAAATTACAAACAAGCAAGTGAGCTTTTGATTTCTCATAAACAAACCTTATATTGAGAATTACGAAATTATCATTATCAAAATGATGATACGGAATTATTCTGATTATTTCTTTGCTGTGTACACTACGGCATAATCTTCTGCACAGCTTTCGGTAAAGCTGTAATCCGAATAAGAGGCAACGGATTGAAATCCTGCCTGTTCAAATAAAGTTAACAGTGTTTTGCGCTGTAACGGATGTAACACCGTAAAGTCCGAACCTACGGTATTGCGCTGCTTGTCGATAAACTCTATGGTAAACTTGATATTTTCGTCCGGTAAAAAATCATAACGTCGCTTAAAAATAAAGGCGTCCGTTTCTTTATCTTTAAAGTCCATTTTTTTCTCAGCAAGGATGCGGTCGTAATTGAGGACTTCAACAATAAAAATACCGTGCGCTTGTAAAGACTGATACACAGCGCTGAAAAAACGGCGGAGTGCCGTTTCATCAGGTAGATGCGGGAGCGTATTGCCGAAACACAGTACGCCGTTACATATACCGAATTGCAGAATATCGGCGATGTCCGCTTGATGAAATGCTAATTCTCCGGATGTGCGAATACCCGAAGCTTTCTCTTTTGCGATTCCAATCATCTTTGCATTTAAGTCGAGCCCGTATACGCTGTATCCTTCTTTGTACAAACCCACCGCAAGGTCGCCGGTTGCGCAGCCTGCATCACACAATCTGCCCGGCAATGGACAAAGGTGCCGGATAAAATCAAGCTTTTCCGCCTCAAGCGGGAAGAGTTCGCTGTAATGCTCTGCAATCAAATCGTATACATTCATTCGCTTTTCTCCATCGCTGTGATTATGGTATACTATATCAATATAATATACTATGGGAGAACGGTATGATCAAAATAACGAAACGTCTATTTTTTTATGCAGCTTTTTTACTGTGCGCTGTATTGGCTTTTGCTGTGGATAACAGTAAAGAAGATATATCTGCCATTAGAGTGTACGACGCAAATGATACGCTAGTATGTGAACTAAAAAGAGACAAAGATCGTGCAGCGTTTAATGCCCTGTTGATGGAAAGTATAGCGGTGGCTGCCGATAATGCAGCTTTTACGCAAGCACCGAAGAATGCTAAAATAGCATACCGGTATGAAATGTTCGATAATTCATCTACCGCTATACGTCTTCTTATCTATACCGATAGAAAAACAGCATACATACCCAATACCCCAAAAGACGATGATATGCCGGAGGTGTTCGCATGGGAGCTGTTTGGAGAAGCTTACAAGATACTGTCGCAGCCGGCTTCGTTAAAAAAAGCAATTTCTCGGTATAAAAATAGTAGGAAAAATATTTTTGTCTACGATGCAAAAGGTTTTCTGGCTGCTTCAGCGCGCATTCCATCGGTTGAAGAATTGTTCGGTGAAATACTGGAAGACTATGCTGATGATATAAAGGGGCATCAGTTTTCTGGAAGGTTTGTATCGGAAAGAAGCGTACATGAAGGAAAGCAGCTGCTGTACCGCTATACCGTTTGGGATAATGGCAAATCAGAAACGATACGGATATACGTTTACAGCAATACTGACACAATGGTTTTATCAGGTTCATTCCCCGATTGGGCGGAATGTACACTATCAAAAGAAGGCTATGAATTGTTTAAAAATCCTGCAGAAGTGCTGGCTCTGTTAAAGGATGAAGCAGGCTTATAATCCAATTTGCAGTTATACAGATAACAGATACGGGGTGATTGTAAGGAATAAATCTACGGCAGAAAGTTAAGCTGCAATGCTGTTTCCCCACAGATAATAATACACCCCGATATTCCAAAGACCGTGGACTACAGCTACCAGCGCGATACTTACCGCCGGATGAAATACCCGTTTGAGCTTGAGATAAGCAGCGCGGAATACTATGCCTGCTCCGGCAGCGAAGAGCATGGAAGAAAATCCGAGGTAACGGTGCGCCAATGTGAAGAGGAGGATGGCGGGAAATTCGGTGAGGAGCAACTCAAAAGCTGCAGTAGTGTGAAATGCAGCGGATTTTTTATATCGGCATTGCTGATGCGCTCCAGACGACTGCGGCAAATCTACGGCGTTTTCCGAGCAGCATTTCGCTGCGGGCGGATTTTTTTGCAGCCGCGGTTTAATATAATCGTTGTAAATGCGGTGCAGCCGATTCGGAGTATAGAGCCGATATAGTATTTCTTCATAGGCGGCTGCACACACCGTATAAAAGCAGAATACACACTGCGTATATAGTCCGGCCGGCTTGGGCGGAAGGGTAAACGGTACCGCTGAAAACAACGGAGGCACCAGTAAAAAAGCAAACACCGCTGCAAATTCGATAAAGAGGAGTGCATCGTTTTTATTAAAGCCGTTCCATTTCATCCCGTTATTTTATCGTTATTTTTTCTTAAAATTAGGTTACCGCCTATCGCGAACCTCTAAAAATCTCATCGAGTTTTGAGCGATGCTCTATTCTCTATCCATCCCAAGATATCGGCTTTTACTTCCTCTTTATTTGTTTCATTCAAAATTTCGTGCCGGCCGTTCTCGTATAGTTTTAACGTTACGTCCTGCATTCCGATGTTCTGATAGATACGGTAAAGGTTTTTTAGCGTTTTGCCTCCGTTTGAAACGGGATCTTCCGAACCGGCGGTAATTAAAACAGGGAGATTAGCCGGTATACCTTTTAAAGCCTCCTGCGTATGCAGTCTTTTAAGCCCGCGTATAAAATCCTGAAAAAAGCCTGCGGTACAGACAAATCCGCAGTATTCATCATCGATATATTTTTTTACTTCGCTTTCATCCCTCGAAAGCCAATCAAAGGCTGTGTGCGGATTTTTGATTTTGTTGTTATACGAGCCGAACACCAATGCATTCATAAACTTGGCGACGGATTTTCTCCCTTTAAATGCGCAGTTAAGGCTTGCTAGCAGCGAGGCAACGGATACGCTTGGGTTGGGGCCTGCCGAACCGATGAGAACTGCCGCTTTTACCGTTGTACCGTACCGTTCGATGTATTCCTGTGTTACAAAGGAACCGAATGAATGCCCGACGATGACAACCGGAAGCGCAGGGTACTGTTTTTGTATTTCCGCATTGATTCCTTTTTGATCTTCGACAACACGTCTGAATCCATCTCCGTCGGCAAGGTACCCCATTAAGCCGCTTTTTAAACCGGTCTTTCCGTGACCGCGGTGGTCGGAGGCAACTACCGCAAAGCCTCTTTTACATGCCGACTTTGCAAAATCATCATACCGGAGAGCGTGTTCCGCCATTCCATGCACGATATGCAGCACAGCTTTCGGTTGTTGTTCCGGAAGCCATGTATAAACGGCGAGGGAAGCGCCGTCGCTCATTGTCTGAAATACAGTTTGCATCGTCTTTGTCTCCCATAAAAAGTCAAGAAGAAAGTATCAACTTTCGATTGACTTTTTACGCACGTTCGCAACGAAGTGAGAACGTGCTTATGATATACAAGTTTGCACACCGCAAACTTGAGTAAATAAAAGCCGTGCCATTTGTACGGCTTTTATTTTACACTCCTTTTTACCTTACCACGTTTCTCGGCAGGCGGTCATAATGCGTAGGGCGCGGTTGTAGCGCACCGCTTGCGGTTCAAGTATTTTATCCGATCCGGGGCATGGGTCGAGCCGTTCTTCTTCAAGCTCATCAATTTGCGTAATTTTACCTTGTATGTAATCGGTCAGTACTTCCTGTGTAACTTCAAGCCGCATCAGCATTGCGCCGAAGCGGTGATCCAACACCTCTGAACCGAACCCGCGGCATTCTTCCATCCATACCCGCCGCCGTGCCTTCGCCGTTTCGGCGAGCGCCGTTTTGAGCGGCTTTATCTTCTTTTCGATTAATACCTGCAATGCTCTTTTATCCGATTCCTTATATGCCTCCCAAATATCCAAGGGAAGCCGCCACTTATAGTAAAGCGTCTTCATCATCAGTGCATAAAATTCGGCAATGCTGCGTTGCAAGGGATTATCCGTATTTGCTGCGTCTTCAGTAAAGGCTTGTTCGAGTTTCTTATAGACGGCATCCATATCGGTTGTCAACGTCCGTATGTAATACAGAAATTTTAAACCGAGCGGGTCTTGATATAACAGGTACTTCGACGGCGTTATATCATAGTTGTTACCGGTTGTTCCTTCAAACAAATCCGGCTCGCCCTGCCGCATCCATTCGTCAAGCCCCATACCGGTATAGAGTTTTAGATACTGCGCAAATTCCGCTTCTTGATATTTAGCATGGTAATCAAGGTAGGCAAAAAGCACCAATCCGAACATACAGGTGTAGAGCGGCGCTTCGCTGCCGTCATCACTCCATGAAGTAACGATGACTTCTTTGATTTTTTCCTTTCGGCAAGCTTCAATAGCAGCAAGTGTTGCTTCGAGCGTTCTTTTATGATGCGGTATATATCCCATCCAGCGCCATGCTCCGCCGGCAAACAGAGTCTTTTTCGTAAGCGCTCGGCATGCTTGAAGGTGGTTGCGGTAATGGTTGGTTATGCAGCTATAGTAATCCCAATACATCAATCCTACCTGATTGGGGATAACCGGCTCAACATCCTCTTTGTTATTGGAATAGCGTCCAAAGAACATATCATCCCACACGATAGGTTTAAAGCCGTATGTCGTGCAGAGGGTTTTCATAAAAGCAAGATGCTCCTGCATAATATCCCTCTTTTTTTTGAGTCCGTTTTCGTCCAAATAACGCCCGCGCCCCAGATTATGGGCTTCGTCCATTCCGATATGGATAATATCCGAAGAAAATGCTTTCCGTAACGACGCAATCATCCGGGTAAGCATAACCCGTACTTCAGCATTACCGATGTTAAAGATATTATCGATATCTTTATACTTGTATTCTATATCTTCCCACATAAAATATTGATCCATGTGGGCAAGTGTCTGGACACACGGTACCAACTGTACGCCGAAAATCTGTGCATAGCGATCAACTTCCTGCAAATCTTTTATAGAGTATCGTCCGCGTAATGCACCGAAATAGGGAGCGCCTTCGACTTCGTACACATCTTCCATATACAGCATAAACCACGAATGTCCCATAAAGGCCATTTCGCGAATGAATTGCTTTAGCATATCGATATGTGCAACAGCATTACGGGAAAGATCGAGCATTAAGCCGTTTTTTGTAAAAACATGATCCATGCGGAATTCCAATAAACGCTGGGCATCCCGCCTTGAGTAGAGCAGAGAATCTTCAATTGTTTGACTTTTAAGCAGTAACATCGACAGCGCAAAATAAAAGTGCGGCGCAGAGTCCGTTTCAATTTCGCATACGCCGTTCCTAAATGTTGCGGAAATTTCAGATCCCTTCACTTTTTTGAATGTAACGGGGATACCGTCTTCACTAATTCTGAGCGGATGACTTTTTCGCAGTTCTGCAACTGCGAGTGTCATTTTCTCGTCAAGATCGGATAGATCGAGTTTTAAAGGTTTCAATGGTTTTATTGCCGTACACATTATTTTATCCACCAAAAATAATTAAAGAAACCCTCTAAAAATTTTAGGTTTTAGAGTTTCTAAATAGTAAATGTCATTATATCACAGATATAAAGAAATGGTAGCGTAAATTTCGCACAAAAGGTAGGCTTTAAAAAATTTACTAACGAAGGTATAATCAACCCACTACACTCAATATAAAAATCTGGAGGCAGGCTGCTATGAAATGTATTATCGATAAAAGTATCGTTGCGCTTGGGATTACAAGCGTTGTAATTGGTGTTGCGAAAAATATAGACCCGCATGCGAAATTATCCGAGTCATTCTTAAAAAAACAAAAAAAGATGGAAGATTGGGCATTGCAGTGTGATGTTGATGAGGTTTTGAATAATCCGATTACTCAAGGGTATGCGGATTTGCTGCAAAGTGTCGGGCGCAGTATCAAAAAGTATCCGCCGACCGTTCCCGCATTTATTCGGAATATTCAGCGCCGCGGTTCTATGCCGCACATCA
This sequence comes from Treponema medium, assembly GCF_017161265.1. Taxonomy (NCBI): domain Bacteria; kingdom Pseudomonadati; phylum Spirochaetota; class Spirochaetia; order Treponematales; family Treponemataceae; genus Treponema; species Treponema medium. The sequence goes on from NZ_CP031393.1 coordinate 1,286,042, forward strand.
ATAGTGTTATCGATATCTATAATGTCGAGTCATTACATTCGCTTTTAGCGATTGGCGGACATGACCTTGATAAAATAGACGGGCAGATAACGTTTACCGTCAATAAAGAAGCGGGAGTTTTCCTTCCAATTTCATCGACGGAGAAGCACGTTGCCGAAACCGATTACGTATACCGCGACCCTAAAGGCATTATCGCATGGCTTGGTGTCCGCGATGGTGAAAATTATAAATTTGATGACGGAACAAAAAACGCAATCTTTATTATTCAAGGGAATGCCAATACCTCTGTTGAAATACGTGTAGAAGCGCTCAAGCGGATTCAAAGCGATTTAGCGGAGTGTATGCCCCAGTTGGAGTTTGAAATACAAGTTATCGAGGGGTAGCGCTCAACTGTTATTCGCTCTTGGTTTTAAGCACCGAAAGGAAGGCTGATTGCGGCAGCTCGACATCGCCGACCATCTTCATGCGCTTTTTTCCCTCTTTCTGCTTTTCAAGGAGTTTCCGTTTGCGGGTGATGTCGCCGCCGTAGCACTTTGCCAATACGTCCTTGCGCACCGGATTAACGGTTTCTCGTGCGATAACTTGGCTGCCGATTGCCCCCTGAATGGCGATTTTGAACTGCTGGCGTGTAATTTCTTCCTTTAACTGCTCGCACACGTGGCGCGCCTTGTTGTACGCATTCGGCTTATACGAAAGCGCGCAAGGGCATCCACCGGCTTGCCGTTCAGCAAAATATCGATTTTCACCAGCTCCGTCGGGCGCATTTCGATTACTTCATACTCAAACGACGCATAGCCGCGGCTGATGCTTTTGAGCCGATCGTAAAACTCAAACAGCACTTCCGCAAGCGGCATTTCGTAGGTAACTTCTACCCGTTTTTGGTCGAGGTAATTCATATTGGTTTGCACGCCCCGTTTTTCGATGCAGAGGGAGATGATATTGCCGAGGTATTCCGTTGGGGTGATGATATTCGCTTTGATATACGGCTCATCCGCGGAAGCGATTTTCCCCTCGTCGGGATATTCTGCCGGGTTGTCGCAGATCATGGTTTCGCCGCTCCGTAGATGGAGACGGTACCGCACAGACGGCGCCGTAAAGATAACCGCTTGGTCGAATTCCCGTTCCAGCCGTTCCTGTACAATCTCCAGATGGAGCAGCCCCAAAAAGCCGCAGCGGAACCCGTGTCCAAGCGCCACCGAAGAATCTTTTTCGTAGGTGAGGCTTGCGTCATTGAGCTTGAGTTTGTCAAAGGCATCGCGCAGCTGCTCGTAGTCGTTGGTATCGACGGGATATACGGAGGAGAACACCACGGGCTTAACCGTTTTGAATCCGGCACGGGGTTCCGCACAGGGACGGGCTGCATCGGTGAGCGTGTCGCCGACTTGCACATCGGAGACGGTTTTAATACCGGCAATGATATAGCCGACCTCTCCTGCGCGCAGGGAATCCCGCTGCACAAGGTCGAGGATAAAAACACCGGTTTCTTCTACACGGTATTCCGCATTGCTGTGCATAAAGCGGATGGTCATGCCGGGCGTTACCGTCCCCTCAAACACCCGCAGGTGTATGATGACGCCGCGGTATGCGTCATAGTGGCAGTCAAAGATGAGCGCCTGCAAGGGGGCTTCTGCGGAACCGGTTGGCGGCGGAAAGTGCTTTACGATGGCTTCAAAAAGTGCATCGATATTTTTGCCGGTTTTTGCCGAAACCGCAACGGCAATATCGGAATCAAGCCCTAAATCGTGATCTATCTGAGCAGACACCGCCGGAATATCCGCCGCCGGTAGGTCGATCTTATTGATTACCGGCAGAATTTCGAGGTTATGCTCAAGCGCAAGGTACATATTGGAAAGCGTCTGAGATTCCACCCCCTGCGTCGCATCCACAATCAATATTGCACCTTCACAGGACGCAATGGCGCGGGAAACCTCATAGGTAAAGTCTACGTGCCCGGGGGTATCAACAAAGTTTAAAAGATAATCCTGTCCGTCGGCGGCGCGGTAGGGAATGGTAACAGCTTGGCTTTTAATGGTGATGCCTCGTTCCCGTTCAATATCCATGTTGTCGGTCATCTGCGCCCGATAATAGCGTTCGTCGATAACCTTGGCTTTTTCTATAAGACGGTCGGCAAGTGTTGACTTCCCATGATCGATATGAGCAACAATACAAAAATTGCGGATATGGTCGATTGAATACATAGGTTCTCTATACTATTGGAAATACGGGCGGCTGTCCAGAGTGTGTATTTATAATTATGAATTGATTATGAATTATTTAGGTGAGTAGGGCGTATTCAGCTTCTGCTTTTTCGGCAATACGCGGGACTTGTTTAAGCATATCTTGCGACACGGCAGTATAGTTGCGGATTAGATCAGAGGCGGTACTCGCAAAGCGCTGTTGTTCCAGCATAGCATAAAAGATGCAAAATAGATCGGCAATGTTCCGCTTGGGTGCAAATAGTTCTGTAAGAGTTTCCGTCAACTCCGTGTATGTCGCACTTAAAAAATATGCTTCATCCTTTGTTGAGGCTTCAATGGTGTTGTCCATATACAAAGCCTGTATATATTCGCGGAGGCAGCGGTCAATGTTCGCATACCAGCTTTCTATGGCGGTTTTCGTATTTTTTGAGATTTCATTTGTAAGACTTGAGGCTGCAACAGGCGACGGTAAGTGTTTTTGAATTTTCCGTGCTGCTTTATAGAGCCGTTTTAGCTGCTTACGCAGTGCGGCAAGCCGGTGTTTCGCCGTTCCAAGTGTTCGTCTACGCAGCTTCCTAAACAGCAGCCATACTCCGGTACCTAACACTACAAGCAGACCGACGCCTACAATCGCTGCGCCATATAATAGAAAGTCGGTTCCCGGCGGCAACAGCGGCGGCTTCGGCGGCTGGAGGCTTACCCGTTCACCGGTTCCCAAAAGTGAAGAAACGGAGATTGCCGGAAGTTTACTATATAATTGTAAGAAAGTAAGAGCAGGAAACTCAATTTCGCCTGTTTCCCATGGGACGAATGTAATAGCGAGATAGTACCCTGATTCCCGTGAAACAATCCTGATTTCGTTGATTGTCATTACGTCGCTTTGCGTCAGGTTTTTGAGCGGAATAGGTATGTCAACGGTAAAGCCACGAGCGGTTAAAGTTTTGTATTCTTTTTCAGACAGCGGAAAAAGGAACTGTGCCGTATCGCCGACAAAGATACGCTGAGGGATGAGTACGCCGTTCATAATGTCGTATCCGCCTGAGGCCGGTATCGGCTAAAGGGCTGAATGCCGTATTTGCCGGTCAAAAAAAATTGATTCAAGAGCTTTACTGTATTGCCGTCGTACGGTAGCACGAGCGGGTATGCTCCGCAGCGTATACAGGTGTTTTCCCATTGTTGGGTATCTTCGGTTATACGGCGGATACGATCCTGCCGGAACTGATGCGAATTGGTCGGCAAGAGCCGCTCCAGTCCCGTTTCGGGGTCGGTAAAGCGCAATATCCCTGCGGCGGGCAGCGCTTCATCATAAGGAGCGGTGATGCGGATTGCGGCAACGTCATGGCGGCGTGCCAATAGTCCCAACTCTTTTTCAAAATTTTCTACTTTAAAATCGGATAGAATAATAATGAGCGCCCGTTGTCGCAGCAGTTTTCCCGCCGCTTCAAGCGCAGGGGCTAAAGCGGTTCCTTTGCTTTTGCTGCCCGAAACGGCAAGCCGTTCCAGAGCGCTTAGTATATGCAAGCTTGGTTCTCTGCCGCGTCGGAGCTGGAATACCCGCGCAACCTTTCCGTCAAAAGCGAGAAGTCCCGTATAGCTATGTAAGTGTTCTGCTGCAAAGGTGATCAGCGCGGCTGCTTCCAAAGCTTTTTCTTGCGGTGCATTAACGGTACAGCCTGCTTCCATCGAAGCAGAAACGTCGACAATCAAAAAAAGCCGCAGGTCGCGTTCTTCACGGTACAGTTTCACAAAGGTTTTGCCGCTCCGTGCCATCAAGTTCCAGTCGATACTGCGGATATCATCCCCCGCTTCGTATTCCCGCAGCGAATCAAACTCAATGCCTCTGCCACGGAAATGACTACGGAAGCTTCCGGCTTGCATTCCCTGCGCGATGGAGAGCGCCGCCAGCTGTAACTGTTTTGACCGTTCCGCTAAATAACCGGTTTTCATCTGCCTCGTATCCGGAATCGACCGCTGCTTTGTGAATGCCTGTGCAGACGTCCGATTCTCGCACATAAATCTAAGGAAAGTTCCTAAAAACTGTTACGTTTAAAAACTTTCTTATATACAGAATATACAGAAAACCTCTAAAAACAAGCGTTTTTAGAGGTTTTGACAGTTGTTTTAAGCCTCTGACCGCTTACATAACCTCAAGGAAAGGAACAATCACAAGTCCTGTTGCATTTTTCAGTACGATGTATACTGCTTTTGCAAGTGCAAGCCGGGTCGCTGCGACATCGGCATTTTCTGCACCGAGGATGGGGCAGTCATGGTAGAAGCGGCTGAACAGCTTGCAGAGGTCATAAAGATAGCTTGTTATGAACATCGGTGCATACTGAGCGGCTGCTTTATCCACTTGAGCGGGGAATTCTTCCAGTTTTTTCAGTAATTCCCATTCTATATCGGAACTGAGCAATTCCGGTTTGCAAACACCTGACTTGGCTTTTTTGCCTTCTTCCGTATCGGCCTTACGTAAAATAGAAGAAATACGTGCACCCATATATTGGATATAGGGACCCGTATTCCCGTTGAATGAAAGAGACTCGGAAGCATTGAACAGCATATCTTTTATCGTATCTACTTGGAGCAAGAAGTAGTGCAATGCACCTAATGCAACTTTTTCTGCGACTTCTTCAGGATTTCCTACTGCGTCCTCACGTCCCTTGGAGGCAATCTCCTTTAACGCGCTGTTCTTGAGTTCTGTAATAAGATCGTCCGCATCGACAACCGTGCCTTCACGGCTCTTCATTTTGCCTTCCGGCAAATTTACCATACCATAAGCGAGGTGATACAAACCGGTATACCAGTCATAGCCGAGCAGCTTCATAATATAGAAAAGCACTTTAAAATGGTAAATTTGTTCGTTACCTACGACGTAGATAAGCTTGTCAAACGGCCACTCGCCATGACGGGTTATCGCAAGTCCGATATCCTGTGTGATGTATACCGACGTTCCGTCTCCACGCAGTAACAGTTTCTTTTCAAATCCGAGCGCTTTAAGGTCAACCCAAATGGAACCGTCTTCGTCTTTATAGAAGATACCTTTTTTTAAGCCTTCCATAATTTCGGCGCGTCCTTTGCGGAACACATCGCTTTCAAAGAAAAGCTTATCGAATGAAACACCCGTGCGGTTATATGTTTGTTGAATACCCTGCAGTGCCCAGCCGTTCATCGTCTTCCACAGCTGCATCGTTTCAGGATCGCCTGCTTCCCATTTTCGCAGCATTTCCTGCGCTTCATCTTCGGCTTCGGGATGATCTTTGCTGTATTTGTGGAACTGAACATACATATCGCCGACGAACTTATCCGGCTTTATACCTTCTTTTACGGGATCGATACCGTTTCCGAAGAGTTTATATGCAAGCATCGATTTACAGATGTGTACGCCGCGGTCATTGATGATGTTCGTTTTGTAGACGTCCGCTCCGCTGAACTGGAGAATACGGGAAAGGCTTTCTCCGATAGCGTCATTGCGCAGGTGTCCGAGGTGCAGCGGTTTATTGGTATTGGGGCTTGAAAACTCGACCATGATTTTCTTACCGGCAAGGGTAGTTGTTTTTCCGTAGTTTTCATTCCCGTTAATAATGGCGTTGAGAATCTGAGCAGCCGTTTCACCCTTAGGTAAAAAGACATTGATATACGGCCCCACCGCTTTCACTTCTCCTTTCCCTTTGAGGGCAGGATCGGCTTGTAGCTTAGGTAACAGTTCTGTTGCGATTTTAGCAGGGGCGGAGCGTAACGTCTTTGCAAAACTGAAAAGTGGAAAACCTAAATCTCCTAGATTCGGATCGGGTGGGGTTTCCATTGCAACCCGTTCTGCAGTAACGGCATCAGCTCCTTCAGGCTGCATCGATGTGAGTGCGCGTGCAATACTTTCTTTCCATAATAACCGTATATCGTTCATAATTACCTCACTTATAGGAACCGCTAAAAGCTTTCGTTTTTAGAGATGCCTTTTTGTTTCTGATTTAGGAAAAACCTCCGGAACGACTAATTGTAAGAGGCTCTTTTCAGTATAGAAAATTCCGTGGCTTAGTGCAAGAGAGTATTTATAATTATGAATTGATTATGAAATTATAAATTGATGAATTTACTCTAATTTTATTATAAATTTTGCTTGCATTTAAAAAAAACTGTGTTATAATTATTCCTATCTTTTGCAGGGAGACACGGCTGATAGTGTTTTTTTACGCGAAGCAGCCTTTTGGCGGTATGGTTACCGCATCCTGCACTATAAGTTATAGGAGGCTTATATGTCCGTATTGAGTGTTACCAGTGAAATTAAAACACTGCGTAAAGTATTGCTTCATAGGCCTGGTGCCGAACTACTTCACTTAACTCCCGACACCTTAGGCGAACTGCTGTTTGACGACATTCCGTTCCTTAAAGTCGCTCAGGCAGAACACGACGCCTTTGCCAAGATTTTGAGGGATAACGGAGCCGAAGTTCTGTACCTCGAAGACCTTGCCGCAGAAGCAATTAAAAAACCGGAAATTAGAACTCAATTTATTGAGCAGTTTATCAACGAAAGCGATGTTTATTCCGAAAAACACAAGGAAAGTATCCGCGAGCTGCTGAACAACATCAAAGATAATAAACAATTGATTTTAAAAACGATGGAAGGTATTGATATTAAAGAACTTAATATCAAGGGTAATGCCTCATTGGTAGACTTCGTTGCCGATTCCGATTCGTCAATGGTTGTCAATCCTATGCCTAACCTGTATTTTACCCGCGATCCTTTTGCTACGATTGGAAACGGTGTAAGCTTGAATAGAATGTTCTCTGTTACTCGTAACCGCGAAACAATCTATGCCGAATACATTTTTAATCACCATCCCGATTATGCCGGTAAAGTACCCAAGTTCTATGATCGCTATGATCCGCCCCACATTGAAGGCGGTGATATCCTCAATATAAATGAAAAAGTTTTGGCTATCGGTATTTCTCAGCGCACCAGTGCAAATGCTATCGACGTTATTGCAAAAAAGATTTTCTTTAACAGCGATTCGAAGATTGAAACAATCCTTGCGTTTGATATTCCGGTAAGCCGCGCATTTATGCACTTGGATACGGTATTTACTCAAATCGATCACGATAAATTTACCATCCACCCCGGTATTCTTGGCCCGCTCCGCGTATTCACCATCACCAAAGGTGCTTCGAAAGGCGAGTTGAAGATTGTACAAAATGATACAACGCTCGAAAAAACGCTTGCTCAGTACACCGGTACCGGCCATGCAGAGCTTATTCAGTGTGCAGGCGGCGACAGGATTGCGGCAGCACGCGAGCAGTGGAACGACGGTTCAAACACACTGTGTATCAGCCCCGGAACAATCGTTGTATACGAAAGAAACGATGTTACCAATGAGCTTCTCGCGAAGCATGGACTGAAAGTTTTGACGATGCCGAGCGCTGAGCTTTCACGCGGACGCGGCGGTCCCCGCTGTATGAGTATGCCGCTCGTACGCGACAACTAAATCATACATTGCTTTATAGTGCCGATGCTGTTTTTTTAATTAACTTGAATAATAAGGAAAGCGGCATCGGCAAATTTTATTATTGCCTGCATATAAGCGGGTATGAATTTTAAGCGCTATAACAATAGCAAGGAGTTTTTATGGGTGTGAATCTTTTAGGACGCAGCTTCTTAAAGTTGTTGGATTTCAGCTCAGCAGAAATCAGGTATTTGTTGGATCTTTCAAAAGAATTAAAAAAATTGAAGATGACACATACCCCGCACGATCACTTAAAAGGAAAAAACATCGTATTACTGTTTGAAAAAACCTCAACGCGCACACGCTGTTCTTTTGAAGTTGCCGCAATGGATTTAGGTATGGGTTCAACCTTCCTTGATCCGGTCAGCTCTCAGATGGGGCATAAAGAAAGCATCGAAGATACCGCACGGGTTTTAGGTCGTATGTATGATGGTATCGAATATCGCGGATTTAGCCAAGAAATCGTTGAAAAACTGGCAAAACATTCCGGCGTTCCGGTTTGGAACGGCTTAACCAATGAATTCCATCCCACTCAGATGCTTGCAGACGTACTCACCGTTGAAGAGCACTTCGGTCATTTAAAAGGCATCAAGCTGACCTTTGTCGGCGATGCACGCAACAATGTTGCTAATTCATTGATGGTCGTATGTGCAAAGATGGGTATGCACTTTACCGCATGCGGCCCCAAGGACTTGTTCCCCTCCGCCGATTTGGTAAAAACCGCTGAAGCAATTGCAAAAGAAACCGGCGCAACCATCACGCTTACCGATGATGTAGAAAAAGGCTGCAAAGATGCAGACGTATTGTATACCGACATTTGGGTATCGATGGGCGAGCCCGACAGCGTATGGGAATCCCGCATTAAGCTGTTGAGCAAATATCAGGTGAACAAGAAGATGATGGCTCTTGCCAACCACAACGCAATCTTCCTGCACTGCTTGCCCTCGTTCCACGATCTGAATACGAAAGTCGGACGCGAAGTGAACGAGAAATTCGGTATTCCCGAAATGGAAGTAACCAACGAAGTCTTTGAATCGGTACAGTCAAAGGTATTCGATCAGGCCGAAAACCGCATGCATACTATTAAAGCGGTTATGTATGCAACCTTAAAATAAAGCGAGCGTTACTACGAATATGAAGAAAGAAAGAATTGTTGTAGCGCTTGGCGGAAATGCACTGGGAAACAATCCGCAGGAGCAGCTTGCTTTAGTAAAAGAAACGGCAAAATCGATTGTCGCATTGGCAGAAAGCGGCTATGAAATCGTTATCGGACACGGTAACGGTCCTCAGGTTGGTATGATCAACTTGGCAATGGACTATGCAGCGAACGGAACCGCAGGTACGCCCGCTATGCCGTTTGCTGAATGTGGCGCCATGAGTCAAGGTTACATCGGCTATCATCTGCAGCAGGCAATCGGCGACGAACTGAAACGCCGGAATGTCAAGCGCGAAGTTGTATGCGTTATCACGCAGGTTTTGGTATCGGAAGATGACCCCGCGTTCACAAATCCCAGTAAGCCCATCGGTATGTTCTATACAAAAGAACAGGCTGATAAAATTAAGGCTGAAAAACCGGATCAGACATTTGTTGAAGATGCAGGTAGGGGCTACCGCCGCGTTGTTCCGTCACCGCAGCCGGTTGCAATTATCGAACGTCCCGTTATCGAAGAATTAGTTGCTGCAGGGCATATCGTTATTACTGTCGGAGGCGGCGGTATTCCGGTACTGCAGAAAGCAGACGGGTTACACGGCGTTGATGCGGTTATCGACAAAGATAAATCCTGTGCAAAGCTCGCTGCAGATGTTAAGGCCGATAAATTGGTCATTTTAACGGCGGTTGAGCAGGTTTGTATCAATTTCAACAAACCCAATCAGCAGGCTTTAAGCAAACTGAACATTGCCGAGGCAGAAAAATACATTGCCGAAGGGCATTTTGCAAAGGGTAGTATGCTCCCCAAAGTAGAAGCATGTTTACAGTTTGTTCGCAACTACAAAGACGGACAAGCGGTTATTACCTCGCTGGCAAATGCTGGCAATGCGCTGAAAGGCGGTAACAGTACGGTTATTACCGCTAACTAATCTACGGTGCTGCGGATAAATACACGCTATTTACCGCAGCGCTTCCGGTTATTTCCGGTATTCCGGTTGGAAGGACGTTGTCTTTTAACTGGAACTTGCATCGTATAAAGATTGTATATATCATGCAAACCGGTTTTTAAATAAATTGGAGGAAAAAAATGGGAAAAGATAAAAAAAAGAGGTCTTCTCTCTCTGCATTCTCTATCTTGTACATTATTCTGCTCGTGTTGGCAGTAATCACATGGATTATCCCCGATGTACAAAATGCGACGCTCGGAACAATCGTTATGGCGTCCTACAACGGATTTGCCAATGCGCTTGACGTTTGTTTCTTCGTATTGGTTCTCGGCGGTTTCTTGGGCATTGTAACAAAAACCGGCGCTCTTAACGCAGGTATTACGCACCTTGTAAAAAAATTAAAGGGCAATGAACTTATCCTTATTCCGATCCTGATGACATTGTTCTCAATCGGCGGTACTACGTATGGTATGGCTGAAGAGACGGTTGCGTTCTACGGATTGCTTGCTGCAACGATGGTTGCCGCCGGTTTTGATTCGGTGGTCGGTGCCGCTACGGTATTGCTCGGTGCAGGCGTTGGCGTTCTCGGTTCAACGGTAAACCCCTTTGCGACCGGTATCGCTATTGACAGTGTTAACAAGAGTTTTGAAGAACTTGGTATTCAGAGCAGTGTAAATAACGGTATTGTTATTGCATTGGGTATTGTTCTTTGGCTTTCTTCTCTTATCATTGCGTGTGCATTTGTCATGTCTTATGCAAAGAAAGTAAAGAGAGATAAGGGTTCTACGATCCTGTCTTTACAAGAACAAGAGATTATGAATGCGGAATTTGCAAAGAAAGACACAGATGTTGAAGTTACTTATACCGGAAAAATGAAGTTTACGATGGGTGTCTTCGCATTCGGTTTCTTCGTGATGATTATTTCCGTTATTCCGTGGGATAAATTCAATGTTACCATATTCGAAGGCTGGTCGTCATTCTTAACAGGCGCTGCAATCGGTGAATGGTGGTTTGGCGAACTTGGTATGTGGTTCTTTATCATCGGTTTGATCATTGCGTTTATCAATAAATTTACTGAAAACGAAATTGTTTCCGCATTTATGGAAGGCGCAAAGGATATTATGAGCGTTGTTCTCGTTATCGCTGTTGCACGCGGCGCTTCCGTATTGATGGGTGAAACCGGTTTGGATAAGTATGTTCTTGAACATGCGTCACAAGCATTGGAAGGTCTGCCGGCATTTGCATTTGCACCGCTTTCATACATCCTGTATGCATTGCTCTCCTTTGTTATCCCGTCAACCTCCGGTTTGGCAACCGTATCCATGCCGATTATGGGACCGCTTGCGCAGAACTTAGGTTATAACCCCGCTGTTATGGTTATGATTTTCTCCGCAGCATCCGGTATTCTGAACCTCTTTACCCCCACGAGTGGTGTTGTTATGGGCGGTCTTGCGAGTGCTCGTATCCAATACAGCACATGGCTCAAGTTCGTCGGTAAAGTACTTGCCGTGCTGTTTGTGGTCAACCTTATCGTTCTGACTGTAGGAATGATGGTTCTTTAAAAATAATCTTTAGGCGTAAAAGCCTGATGTATTGGTGCTTAAAAATTTCGGTTTTTCTGCACCTATTAATTTAACGAAAACAGCCTATTAACCCAAGCGGGTTAATAGGCTGTTTTTTTCGTTTTACCTGCCACTATTGATGAATTTCTACCGTAATCTTGTTTTTTAAAAGACGCATAATCGGTATCTCAATCAGATATTCATCGTATAAATCAAGATAACTTATTTCCGTAGATTTTTTTGACTCTTTAAGAATAACTTTACTAATAGACGGCATACAGGATTTGCTTATGAGCAACCGATATTTACTGGTTGCTAAAAATAATTGAGCCATTTCATTACCGGTTTGTGAAGAATCATCGTCCTGCAGCGAACCGACGTAAATGGTCATTTTCTTTTTTGTATATTTCGGTATAAAGTCAATATCCTCGGCATTGATGGCTTTAAGTATGTCTTTATCTTTGTAGTTGATATTCATGTCGATAAGGTATCCGACATTAACCTGATCGTTTATTTTTGTTATTTTTGCACCGAATTGTTCGTATTCTTTCATATCCGATGCGTTGAATTCGGTAAAAAGCTCATCGTAATTGACGGAGGAATTACCCTGCATACTCGCCGCCATCTCCAGCATCGCTTTTGCAATAGTAAGGCTGATGGTATTCTGATCCGTCCCATCACTTTTACGGGTAATATGCTGTACGATGTCGATACAACCCGTTAAACTTAAACAACACAACCCGATACAAATACCTAATCCTATTTTTTTCATATAAAACTCCTTTCTATGATTGTATAAGGAGCTAAATGGTATGTCAATCAAAATTCCAGGGTTGTCAGGGTAAAACGCATCAGGCATTTTTTTACCACCCCCGCGGAAAAATTGAGACTATTCAACCAGACCTGCCAAGGATGGCAGTGGTTTCATACAGTAGCGATGTTTTGCGCACACGCAAAACTCGCCTTCAACTGATGTACATGGATGTACAACAGTTGAAGATGGTTCAAATGGTCTCCCAGTCTCAATTTTTCCGCGATTTTTATCTACTCTGCCTGATGCGTTTACCCATTTGCTGGAAAAATGTGCGAAATTTTAAGCAAAATTTCGCACAGAAGGAAGGCAACCGCTAAAAATATTTGTAATGCGGTTGCCCTAATCAAAACCCTGAAGGCCAGCATTGTCGTACGGCTTCTTTAAAGTGGAGGCCGCGGTCGAACTCGTTTTTAAACATACCGAAGCTCGTAGCGCCGGGAGAAAATACGACGATTTCTTGTTCTGCAGCAGTCGTATTTTGCTGTGTCGGTTCGTATTCTCTGCGGACTGCCTCAAGCAATGTAGAAAGGTCTTGAAAGGAGCCGAAATACGGAGTGTGCTGAGCTTGCAGCAGCGGTGTTAATTTATCGGTACCCGTCCCTGCAAGTAAAAATATTGCTTTTGCCTTTTTAAGCTCCGGTGCAAGCGTAGTAAAGTCGAGTTTTTTGTCGGTGCCGCCGGTGATAAGGATAACCGGTTTTTCAAAAGCATTCACGGCTGCTGCTGCCGCTTCGGGAATCGTTGCTGCGGAATCATTATAAAATTTGAATTGCTCCGTTTCGTAAAAAAATTCGAGCCGGTGGGGAATTCCGCCGTAGTTTTTCATAACGGCAGGGATCTGCAGCAGATCGGCGCCGTATAACGCAAGAGCAAGCGAGGCTGCCATAACATTTTGCTTGAGCGCTGTGCCGGGAACTGCGATCCGTGAAGGCAGCAACAGTTGGTCATCATCCGGTTTTAACCGTATCCGTGCGGATCCATCGGGAGCTATCCATGCACCGAGCAGATATGGCGGCAGCGGATGTGCGCTGTACCAAAAAACCTGTCCGGCAGTTTCCTGTGCAAAAATCTTTCCCCAGTCGTCGTCATAATTGCAAATGGTGTAATCGGTTTTATCCTGATTACGATAGATAATTTTTTTGTCGGCTACATAGCGTTCCATCGAACCGTACCAGTTTTGATGATCGGGCATAATGTGGGTAATAATTGCTATTTTAGGTTTTAACTGCGGACTTTGCGCAAGGTCGCCGAGCTGCCAGCTGGAAAGCTCCAGCACAACCGGAGTATCGGAGTTTGTTTCAGTTAAGAAGGTGAGCGGACTTACCGTGATGTTGCCGCCGAGGAATGTCCGTATGCCGCATTGCTGCAGTCCGTAGTGCAGCGCACTGACGGTTGAGGATTTTCCTTTACTGCCGGTTACGGCGAGTATCGGTGCGGAACTCAGTTGTAAAAAAATCGAGATATCGGTTTCGATGCACTGCGCAGCGGCGAGGTATGGATTTCCTTCCGATTTTACGCCGGGATTTTTAATTACCATATCAGCGGTACGGAAATCTTCAATGTTATGGCCGCCGAGCGCAAAACGCACATTAGGATAGTGCCGCAGCTCTGCAACGGAGGGGGCAAGCTCCTCCTCGGTTTTCATGTCGGTTACGATAACCTCTTTTGCGCCATTCTCTGCAAAAAAACGCGCAGAAGCAAGCCCTCCGCCGTTTAATCCGAGGCCCATAATCGTTACCGAAAGACCTGCAATATCGTTCAAATTCCGTATCATCATTCGGCAATAGTATCAAAAAAAAAGCGTTTAGAAAAGAATGCACTTCTTTGGTTCGCACCTGCCAAGCTTATTTTTTGGAAAAGCGTTCTTGACTTTTGAAGGGGGGGGGGTATGGAAGAAAGGTTTCATTTGAACTGTCTCTTGTATTGTTTTTATATGGTATAGCTTTTTAATCGCTTATTCGTTATAGAAACGTAGCAAGGGAATAACATCAGAAGGAGGATATATATGAAACTCAAGAAAACGATTACTGCGATTGTAGTATTCAGCATGGCAAGCGCTATGATGCTTGCTGTTTTGGCTTGTTCCAATCCTGCCGGCGGAGGTGGTGGTAGTGGCGGTATATCATATACCGGTACTTATGCAGGGATAGGAGAAGAAGATTCAGGACTGGGCGCTTGGGAGTTCACCATTGATACTAAAGGCAATTTGACCGGTTGGTTCCAAGTGCTAACCAGCGCACAGTCCAACTGCACCGGTACTATAAAATCTGATGGAAGCTTTACGGCTTCCGGAAAGACAGTATTGACATATCTGCCTTTTACTGGAGTATTTGATGAAAAAACTAGGGTTCATACTATGCCTCGCCCTTTTCTATCCGTTTGTCGCCCCGAGACTATCATACGTTTGTCGAAGAGTGCGGAAACGCCTTAGACGTATATACCATACTGCAATATTCGTATTATCATACGCTTGTAGAAGAGTGTGGAATCGCCTTAAACTCATATACTATGGTGCAGTATTTGTGTGGAAAACATTTAAGGTTTTTGGCTTTAAGAACGGATGCACATGCGCAAGAGTCGTAATAAAAGACATTTACAATTTGAGATGATCGAATATTGTTTGGAAAATATTTCTCAGATAAGGAATTGACAAAATGATGAAACGTGCTGATGTAGTAATGAATTTTTTAGAAAAATATTCTTCCGTGTGCGATGATTGTTTGTCGGAGCAATGTAAGATTTTTCCAAGGCAGCAAATAAACAATATTACCAGAATTTTGTATTCAGAAAATAAAATATGGAAGGAAAAAGGTATATGCAGCTTTTGTTTAAAAAATAAATTGGTGTCTAAAAAAATCGGAAAATCTTATGTAAGAAAAATAGGAGCTATTAGTCAAAAGAGAAAAATACCATTCCCTACGGAATCTGAAATTACAAAATATTTGAACCAATGGAAATCATTAGAGAAATATGTATTACAAGAAAGCAGTTTAGATAAATTATTTCATAAAACTTATCCGCAAAATCGAGAACTGGACGATGTGCTAATAAAAGTATGCACTTTAAATATTTTTTACAGTACAAATATTTTCTCTCCGACAGACATGGCGCAGCATATTGTTTCATTACAAATAGATAAAAGACTTGAACGTGGAGATATCGATTTAATAAATGATATTGCTATAATCCATATAAAAGGAGAAAAGAAAAAATTTTATTCATTTGCGACAAAATATTGCAGCCATCATTTTGATAAAGCATATCCTATTTTTGATCGTTATGTAGAAAAAGTTTTGATTTATTTAAAACAAATAGATCATTTTTCTGAATTTGAAAACAAAGATTTAAAAAATTATGGCAAATTTTATGAGATACTATCTCAATTCAAAGCATTTTACAAATTACAAAAATATAATTGGAAAGAAATTGACAGATATTTATGGCAAGTCGGTAAGGAAGTCTTTCCGAATAAATATTAGAAATAGATTGCTGTGCATGGCCGGTAGATAATACACCCGCCGCTAAAATAAATAAGGAGAAGTTGCTATGATTGCTCAAATGAAACTGTTTCATTTGAGCAAACTTGTGCTGCTGCTGTTCATTATCGCTTTAATGTCATACCCGTTAAATGCAGATGATAAAGAATATATCAAAATAGAAATTGACGGCGAAACAGTCGGAAAATGGATGGAGTTTGCAAGTCTTTCGGAATACAATAGCAATGGGAAAATAAGCTATACTCGCTATTCCGATGCAATTGCGTGGTTCTGCTTACCAGGGATTCCGCATTATAAATAGTGTCAAAAAACAGTAGCTCACACGGTATAAAAGATGGTAAAATGTTCTTGGGGTGGAACAATGACATTACAAGAATCATTTGAGAACATTAAAGACGAAAGAATCGAAAGATGCAAGAAACACAATCTCGTCGATATATTAATGCTTGTGTTTGTGGGAGTATTGTGCGGGTATAAAAGTATAGAAGGTATAACTTCGGCAGCCGCAATAAGTCTGCCTCGTTAACCGATGAGTTTGCCTTTCGGTAAACATCACAGATTATAGGTACGCTATCGCGTACTAATTCAGCATCCTCTAAAATGTATATTTTATTCGGCTGCTGAATTTTAAGGAACAAATACAATTTTATGCGACATTAAGCGAACAAACCCTCAAAAAATATCTGAAACTGAAAAATGGCATCCCCAGCAGCGACACGATTCTGCGCGTACTTGCAAGAATTGATGCAAAGCAGCTTGAAAAAGTATTCATAGAATATGCACGAGAGACATTCGGCAAGCATATTGCACAAAATGAAGTATTGGCGATTGATGGGAAAACCATCCGGCGCTCTGAATATGCACCGACAGGCGAAGATAAAAAACCGCATAAAGCTGCTCATGTTGTTTCGGCTCAGGGCGTACTCTCTGGGTGTGTGTTTTGGGCAGGTGAAAACAGAAGAAAAATCAAATGAAATCACCGCCATTCCTGAACTTCTGGATCTGTTAGACTTAAAAGGGATGATTATTACTATAGATGCGATGGGTTGCCAGAAAAAAATCGTTGAGAAAATAGCAGAAAAGGAAGCGGAGTATGTCATTTCTCTGAAAGGAAATCAGCAATCGATCCATCGGGATGTAAAAGAGTTTTTTGAGCACCCTTGTGATGACGCTTATTGTCAGTATTACAATATTCAGCGTGGAGAATATAGCCTTGAAATTGGACACGGACGAATTGAAAAACGCACCTGTTATCTTTGCGGGAATATTGATTGGCTTTCTTCAAAAAGATGAATGGAAGAATCTCAATGGCGTTGGAATGCTCGTGTGCGAAAGAACGGTAAAGAAGACTGGGAAGAAATCCGTTGAACAAAGATATTTTTTGACCTCACTGACAGATGTGCACAAGGCAGCATTTGCGATGAGGGCTCATTGGGGGATAGAAAATAACCTGCATTGGGTTCTCGATGCAATTCTCGATGAGGATTATTGTCTTGTGCGGAAAGACAATGCGGCAGCAAACTTAAGCGTCTTACGAAAAATTGTCTTGAATATACTCAAACAGGTTGATTTTTCGGATATCGTAAAAGCAAAGAAAATGCTCCTATAAATTCGACAACCGCAGCCTTTATTAAAAGGCGAGGATTGGCGAATTGCCGCACTTTTGCAATGAAATGAAAAAGTGCAATCAATAGACGATGTTTGCCAAATGGCAAACTCGGCATTACAATAAGCCGTACCATCTGGGCGGCTTATTGTAATAGCGCTTCTCCATAAGCAGCACCTATGCAACAAACGAGAAGATTGCCTCGATAGAGTATTGCTCTCGTTATAATGCGGAATCCCTGTTCTGCTTACCTTGACTATTATACCCTGTAAAGTTAAAATGTTAATATGAAAGATACATTGATAGATAGTGCCGTCCGCAAGATTCCGGATTTTCCTAAGAAGGGAATTTTGTTTTATGATATTACGGGGCTTCTGATAAATCCTGAAGCGTTTCACTATTGTTTGGATAAGCTTACGGGCTTTTATAAGGATGAAAAAATCGATGCGGTTGCAGCGATCGAATCGCGCGGTTTTATTTTTGCGGCTCCCTTTGCTGATAGGCTCGGTATTCCGTTGATTCTTATCAGAAAGAAGGGAAAGCTGCCGGGTGAAACCTATTCCTGTTCTTATGACCTCGAATACGGGCAAGCAACGATCGAAGTGCACACCTCCGATATACAAAAAGGCCAGCGGATATTGCTGCTCGACGACTTGATTGCAACCGGCGGCACGCTGAATGCGGCGCGGAAAATGTTGAATCAGGGCGGTGCCGAGGTGGTCGGTTTTTGCGGTGTTATCGGATTGCCGTTTTTGCACTATGACAAGATTATCGGTGATTTACCGATTAAAACACTGATCGAATACGACAGCGAATAGGGATAAGATTTTAAAATGATTACTTTAATTAAAGATATACTGACACAAAAACCGGACGGGCAGGAGGTTGCCGTCTACGGATGGGTGCGTACCAAACGCGAAACAAAAAACCTCATTTTTATTCAGGTAAACGACGGTTCCTGCTTTGCCTCGATTCAGCTCACCTTTGACCGAGATAAGGGGATTGATGCGCAAACCGAAGAAAAATTAAGCAGGATTACGACCGGCGCTTCAATTAAAGCGGTCGGTGCATTGATTGAATCTCCCGCATCGGGACAGGCCGTAGAGGTTGCTGCAAAAACGATTTTTGTGTACGGCGAGGCTTCCGGCGAAACCTATCCGCTGCAAAAAAAACGGCATACGTTTGAGTTTTTACGCGACATAGCTCACTTACGCGCCCGTACCAATACATTTGGAGCAGTTGCCCGTGTGCGGAATCAAATGGCTTTTGCTGTGCATAACTTCTTTCAAGAGCACGGTTTTCAATATGTGCATACGCCGCTGATTACCGCCTCCGATTGTGAAGGCGCCGGCGAGATGTTTCAGGTAACCACGCTCAATATGCAGGAGATTGTCCGCAAAGCCTTAAAAGATAAAGTTGATCCTGCCACCTTCGCGGTTGATTACAAACAGGATTTCTTTGAGCGGGAGGCCTATCTGACGGTTTCCGGTCAGCTGGAAATAGAAACGTATGCAACGGCGCTTTCACGGGTCTATACCTTTGGCCCGACCTTCCGCGCGGAAAACTCAAATACGACGCGGCACCTCTCCGAATTTTGGATGATAGAACCGGAGATGTCGTTTTTCCGGCTTGAGGACAACATGGATTTAGCGGAGAAATTTGTTGTCTATCTCCTTAAATGGGCGTTAACTCATTGCAGAGCTGACCTTGAATTTTTTAACGCACAGATTAAACCGGGGCTTATCGAAACGCTGGAACACGTGGTCGAGTCTAAGTTTACCCGCATCACCTATACCGATGCGGTGAAAGAACTTGAAAAGCACGCTTCCGAGTTTGAGTTTAAACCGTTCTGGGGTTGTGATCTTCAAAGCGAGCACGAAAAATATTTAACCGAGCAGGTTTTTAAAGGCCCCGTTATCGTAACGGATTATCCCAAGGAAATAAAAGCCTTCTATATGAAGCAAAACGATGACGGTAAAACGGTACGGGCGATGGATGTGCTGGTGCCGGGACTCGGCGAGATTATCGGCGGTTCCGAACGGGAAGACAACCTTGCCGCGCTGGAAACCCGTATGACCGATCTCGGCCTTGATGCCAAAAACTACTGGTGGTATTTGGATTTGCGCCGCTACGGAACCGTACCGCATTCGGGATTTGGGCTTGGATTTGACCGGCTGCTCCTCTATGTTACCGGTATGGCGAATATCCGCGATGTTATTCCGTATCCGCGGACACCGAAATCTGCGGAATTTTAACCCCGGCAGCGTGTTGTACCGCAACGCAGCGTATTTATACAGGATGTACCGGTATGCAGCGTACCGGTACATGATGCGTTTGTATGTACCGTACTTACACGCTCCGACCATAAAACCGGCAGTATGAGTAACCGTTCTTGGAATACCGAGGCGCTTGTGCTGTCGGTTTCTTCTTTTAGCAGCGACCATCGGAACGTGTCGCTCCTTGTGCCGCAGGAGCACGGGTGTACCATTGTACCGGCAACCCTGTTCGGCGGCGCACGGAGTAAACTGCGGGGGATGGTTTCTACCTATCAGAGCGGGCAGGTCTGGCTCTATTCAAACCCGATAAAAAATTCAAACAAAATTACCGATTTTTCAGTGAGCGCCTACCGGATGGAGCTGCGCGAAAGTTTAGCCCGCAGCTGGTGCGCTGCTGTGTGCAGCGAAATCACGATAAAGACCTGCGGCACGGTGAACTGGCAGCTGGTAAACGCTTTTTTGGATGGGCTGTGCGTGTCCGACGATGAAGGATGCGAGCGGGGGCTCCTGCGCTTTTTATGGCGGCTATTGCAGACCGCAGGCGTTGCCCCCGATATATTCCACTGCGGCACGTGCGGCATCGAGATTGCAGCCGACGCTGAAATTCCAGCGAACGCTGCGTCATCCCCGGCGGAAACGTGCTGCGCTGTGTATAGTCCCGCAGAGGATGAGTGCTTTTGCAGTTCCTGCCGCCGGTTCGATGCCCATACGTTTCCGCTTTCAGCAGAGGCTTTCAGGTATCTGTATGCCGTAACGGAAAAAGCTCCCGGCTATTCACGGCACTTGCCGCTCAGCCCCGCCGCCTATGGGGAGCTCAAGCGGTTCCTCTTCTTCTTAACCGAAAAGATGGCAGGGGCACCGCTCAAAACCTTTCAGATGGGGTATGTGTAATCATAAACACTCGCTTGATTTGCCGGTGCGCTATGATGTATGATCTATAACACAGAAAACCGCTATCTTAGCCCCAGAATTTGTCTTCTGCCGATTGTTGTTCGGCAAAAGTCCATACTTCTTGTATCTTGCCATTTTCTATTTTGAATAAATCGATACCAGGATCATTTAGCTTATCCGCACCTCTCTCCGCTAGGGAAACAACACTTGCAGCAACAAAACACTCGTTACTCGCAGCCCAATTGGTAATAACTTTAAATGTACTGCCGCTCCTTTTTGCAAATTCTCCTAAACGCTCACCCAATGCTTGTTTCCCTATGATCGTACCTGAAAGCGAACTTTCGCCTCCCATGTGCCATACAACAGTGTCGGCCATTGTTGCAAAAGCTCCCGCAAAATCGCCCTTTTCCAGTGCATCTCGATAAGCATCAAAGACCTTCATTACTTCATGTTTCATAACATTCCTCCAGTAAATATTTAGAAGTGGTTCTCACTTCTTTAAGTATCATTATAGTCTTTAGTCTTGATTTTGTAAGTACGAACATTTATAATACATAGTATCAAAAATAATACTGATGAAGGATTTTTCATGATGTCGATGTATGATAAGTGTCCCTTCGCTACTACTCAAAGAGTATTGCAAGGAAAATGGGCGATTATAATTTTGTATCATCTGAGTACGGGCACAAAAAGGTTTAATGAACTCGAAAGATTAATGCCCACAACAACTCGAACTGTTTTAACAAGACAGCTCCGTCAGCTTGAAAAAGATAAACTAATCGACCGCAAAGTCTTTGCCGAAGTTCCGCCTCATGTTGAATACTCTTTGAGTAAATTGGGAACTCAGTTTCGAAAAGTATTAGACGAGATTGAGATTTTTGGTTTGAATTATATCGCCGAATTAAATAAAATACAAAAAGGAAAAAGCGAGTAGAATTTTTCTCGATATATTATTTTTTATAGTGAAATCTATTTATGGAATCATTTTCAATCTATAGAAGGTTGAAATATCAAATTCCCGCAGATAGGTCTTTTGATAATTGTTTATAAGTGGCCTTGGTTGTCAACCTGATATTCGCTTAACCTGCATTTGTGGCTTTGCCGTCGCATATAGCGGCGGCAAGTTGGCGCGAAAGTTGCATAAAAAAGCGGAGCTGCTCAAGGGGCGAGGCGCCATAAGCAATTTCCATAGCAATGTCAGGTTAAAGCGGGTGTTAGGTTATCTGTTTTTTAATTCTGGATAATTTGATATATCACTTTGCAAGAACAAGTAAGGTATTAATACTAATATTATATAGGTTATAACAAAAGAAATACAATAAAATAGAATGCTAATTTTACCCCAGATTATATTTAGTTTATTAATGTGTATTATTTTATTAGTTAATAATAAGCTCCATGAAAATGTCACAATAAAAGAAAATAATAATGTTATTTTCGATGTTGAAATATTTGCACCTGATACTGGGTTACAATAGTTATTGTTACTCGCTTTATTTACCATACAAAAATACACACGATTCATCGGAGGCATCTTTTCCTCATATAATTGAATTAATTGTATGAAATTGGTAATCCAGTAGTAATATCCTTTACATGACCAATACCAGAATATAGACACAAGTAATCCGATAGATAGAATTATTATTTTTTCGAAATTTAATTCTGTTTTTTCCACAATGCTGTAGTATCCAACAAAAATCGCCCCAACTGCAACATAAAAAAAAGTCATCCATTTATTGAAATTATCATAATGAAAATTTCTCGCTTTGATTAATAAATGATATTGTTTTTCATTGTCCATATTTTTACTCCTCTCGATATAATAACAATATTTACAAACTAATACTTATAATTTTAATTACATCAATATGCATATTATCTGAATAAATATTTTCTCTTGCCCGCTTTTAGGCGGGAGAATTTAACATTGTTTTAAACCGCATTTGCGGCTCCGTCTGCAATGTCAGGTTGAAGCGGGTGTTAGACCGAATTTCTACATATAGAAATCAAACTCTCCAAACTTTTCGACAAACTCAATTATTGTATTTATTATTTCAATGTCTTTATATTTTCTAAGGAAACATACTTCCGTTTTATCATAGTAGATTAAGATCATAGAAGCAAAATATCTAATCATTTCGGTATGCTTGGTATTACTAATTATACTTTTCAATATATCTGATTTATTTTTTATACAACTTATTATTGCTTCAATAGATTCACCAAGACTACCTCTTATTATTCCAGTATCTTCATCAATAAGTGATAACAACTTAACTGTCATTTCTTCATCAAATTCTGAAATTTGTAATTTTGCGTATTCAGAAGTTGTAGGTAAGATCTTTTCTCCAACATAAAAAATATCACCATGCCATGGAATATGTGCAATATAATAGATTAGTTGATCAGAAATGAACTCTATAGATTTATTCTTTAAATAATCAATAAAGTTGTCCCAAGTTTCTTTATTATTTATATAATTCCTAAATAACGAGCACATTCCAATAAAATGTTCATCAACATAATTTGATTGAAAAAAGCTTATACTATCAGTGGCTGTTAGTTTTGGTGTTTTTCCAATCATTAACGGGAAAAATAAGTCCTGATAATTTTCTTCTAATAATGTATTACTTCTATTAATACTAAATGCAATATTTTTATGAGTAGGATTTAATTTTAGATATTCCTTGATATTAATCCAATAAGCCTCTTTTTTTTCAACATTATATACTAAACCATAAACAGGCAATGAGTACTTAGACCAGTACTCGTAATGATTTTCAACAGGTATGTTTGCGGTTCTATTTTTTTTATTTATATAAGAAGATCCAGACTTAATTTGAAAGGCAATGCTAATATTTATTGGTTCTTCATCTTTGAAAAACTCAATAATACAGTCAATTCCAAAATCATTTTCTTGTTCAATTTTATGAAAAATTGAGCCATTATCTTCAACTATTCCTTTTAAGAAATTAATACCCTTTTTTGCTGTAATTGAAGTTTTTTTTAATTTTGGCATTATTTTCTCCTGTCAAAGGCGCCGGTCTAACATCCACTTAATCTGGATTGCATAGCAATGTCAGGTTGAAGCGGGTATTAGACGTTTTTTTTTGTTATGAAAAACTATAGTTATTCATAACACTTTTTAGATTATCGAATTTTTCCATATTTCAATAATCTTTCGACATCCTTTCTTATTTTTTCATAGTCACAATTATCATATTCGTTCTTTTTAAATACTAAATGGGGAACCTCGTCTTGTCCCGGTGATATTCTGTATAAACTTATCATTGCATAATCATCCATTAAAATAACAGCCATAGTTGTATATAAATTTTGTGTGTAAATTTCTAATTTATGATACCTATTTATAGACTCTTTCTTCAGTTCCTTAATAAAATCATTAATTTTATTTATGTAATAATCTCCTTCATGATCATTTTTCCTTGTTAACACAGAAATTGAGTCCGCCGCATCGGGGTCCAATAAAATAAATCTTGTCGTTTTATAACTTTGATTAAATCTTTTTCTGAATAATTCAACATTATTAGCAAAAAATCTTTTACCGTCATTCATTACTACTGTAACGGTTTCGCTTTCGATAAAATTCTCTTCATAAGTATCGTTTTTTAGTGGAAACCCTGATTCAAAACCTTCTAATCCTTTTTTTTCAAGTCTATCCAAAAAAGGAAGATTTTTCTCAAGCAAAGTCCGTAATGTTTCCTCAAAATGATTTCTTTCAAAAATACTTATTATAATTGTGAACAAAGCAGCCGTAATTATAGAATAAGCAATTGATTTGCATATCTCAATAGCAATTGGATCCTGTATATAATTATAGGTAATATATAATAAGATCGCACTTACAATAATTAATATCAAAGCAAAAACAATTGTATTTAGTTTATAAGATTTTTTTACCTTCATCTTCATTTATCTCCTTATTATTTTCGCGGTAACGGACAAAATAACTATCGTTTTTTGTCTTTACTAGAATTTTATTTTTTCTCAGTATGAACAAAATTTTTCTTTCTCTTCTAGGCGCCGAAGGCGTCCGCCGCTCCGTTGAACGGGCGCGCAGCATCCGTTCAACACCCTTTCGACCTTTCCTCATAATATCATAAAAACTACGCATTTTCAATCTAAACTGACACCTCTCCAAGCAGCTTCATCTTTCTTCCATAATATCAATCGGAACAAATTATCAACAACCAGATTAGGCCTATCTTCACTAAACAAGCTAAAACAAATCACATTCGGTCGATAGGGCTTTGAACGCCTTGACCGCTGCGGTTGAGGACATGGGTGTAAACCATAGTGGTTGAAACATCGCTGTGACCGAGAAGTTCTTGGATAGTACGGATATCGTAACCAAATTCCAGTAGATGTGTTGCAAATGAATAGCGGAACATATGGTAGCCGATTGGTTTTGGAATTCTCGATCATAAAACAGCTTCGTGCAAGGTGCGTTGAATAATCGAAGGATCGATATGATGCCGCCCCTGCACACCTGTCTCTTTATTCTGCCATCGACGTTCTTGAGGAAACACTCACAGTCATCTCTAAGTTTTACCGGCATTAGGATATTTTTTTTCGCAAGGGAAGAGGGAAGATTACATTTTCTTTATATGTTTATTTATGCGTCGGAGATATGTTTATTCTTTTTCCACGTTATATAATCTTTTTTGACCTTCATAGCTTTTAGCTTATTCCATGCGTCTAAAGCATCTTCTCTTGTTGCATTTTTTTCATTTGCCAGATAATCACTTATAAAGTTATTAAATTTACAGGATGGAATTTGGGGTAGCTTTTCTTCTGTTTTGTTTAGCCGAATATATTCACAAATGACATCATTATACGTTATTTTTTCACCATGGGACAGTTTATTTTCAATCCATCGATTAAGCCAATATTTTGCCCCTGATTTCGGTTGTAATCCCGGCATCCGTTTATCCATCTCACTATGTATGAATTCCCATGTTGCTTTTTTGTTGCTAAAATTTTCAACATAAGTATGACTATTCAATATGTCTCTATTCCGGCTTTTTCTCCGATAACTATTCTTTTTATTTACTGTTCCGGTTTCCAAAAAATGAATAATCATCTTTTCAAGCTGATCCTTTCGTATTTTTAAATCAAAAGGAATTTCAAGCGATTTTGCTAATGCTTTGAGTTCACTCATGTACCAATATTTATTCTCGAATTCTTGTATTGTCATAGAGTCTTTTGCTTATGTGGCGTGATTATTGTATGACTATATGCATTAACGGTTATCATACTATCATCAATACTGATATCCTGATTTCTGTGCGCATCGCGTCCGACTAACACTCCATTACTGCGCTGTAACTTCTGCGGTGATCGGTTCCGTCAAGGAACGTATCTTTTCGGCGGTCAACGGTATGTTGATCATTTCGGAGGGAATCATGCGGGCAATCCGTTTTGTTGCAAGCACCGTGTTTCCCGATTTTACCGATACGATTGAGTTTTGGTAGATGGCATCCACCCGCATAAAGAGATTCACTCCGTCGGACATTTGCGTCAACACCTTGCGCGGCATCACATAGCGGATACCTTTGCCGGGCGTACAGGGAACGGAAGCCGAATCGGTCAGCGCACCGAGCGCGTATAGCCCTGCGTGTTTACCGGCGATTCTGCTTTCCCGTGTTACAAAATCGACGATGTCGTGTACATGCAGCACATTACCGCAGGCGAATATTCCCGGTATCTCTGTTTGCATCGCGCTGTCAACCATTGGCCCGTTGGTAATCGGGTCGAGTGTGACACCGGCTTTTACCGAAAGTTCGTTTTCGGGGATCAGACCTACCGAAAGGAGCAGCGTGTCGCAGGGATAATATGTTTGCGTGCCCTCGATTTCGTTAAAGTGCGAATTGATTTGCGAAACGGTAACCCCTTCCAGCCGATTCTTTCCGTGGATAAAGCTGATATTATGACTTAACAAAAGCGGGATACCGTAGTCCTCCAAACATTGGGCAATATTCCGGTTGAGCCCGCTCGAAAACGGCATAATCTCTACGACAGCTTTTACCTTTGCACCTTCGAGCGTCATGCGCCGCGCCATAATCAATCCGATGTCGCCGGAGCCGTAAATGACAACCTCGTGCCCCATGCGGCAGCCTTCCATGTTCATCATCCGCTGCGCCATGCCCGCAGTATATACACCCGCCGGACGGTACCCTTTTACGGCAATCGCGCCCGCAGTGCGTTCGCGGCAACCCATCGCAAGCACAACGGCTCCGGCCTGTATGGTTTTAAGCCCGTCCGTCCCTGCCGCAGTGATAAGCCGCTCCGGCGAAATATCGAGTACCATTGTATTCAGCATTATCTGAATATCCGTTTGCGCAGTCTGCATAATAAAACGCTGCGCATATTCCGGCCCGGTCAGTTCTTCTTTAAATTCATGCAAGCCGAAGCCGGCGTGGATACATTGATTGAGGATGCCGCCCAATTCACGGTCGCGTTCGATAATCAGAATTTTTTTTACGCCGGTTTCCCGCGCGGCGAGGGCTGCTGCCAAACCTGCGGGGCCGCCCCCGATCACTACAACATCATATTTCATCATGTTCTTTTTCCGTTTAATCAACCTGTTCGGAACCTTCCGTTTCTGAACAGGTTATCTTGAATGCTTTGGGGAATTATCACTGCGGATTTCACTCTCTGCGGTGTTCTTTAACCTTCCCAATACGATCTCCGTACCCCTGTCCGATTTGGCGATGTCTTCCATCGGCAGCTGTAATTCCCTGCTGAGGATTTCCAAAACGCGCGGCGTACAAAAGCCTCCTTGACAGCGTCCGGTTCCGGGACGTACCCGCCGCTTAACACCGTCAACGGTACGCGCTCCGGCAGGAAGGCGGATCGCTTCAACGATTTCCGCCTCCGTTACCGTTTCGCAGCGGCAGATAATCCGTCCGTAGAGCGGATTTTCCGCAATCAGGGTCGCCCGCTCTTCGTTGGAAAGGGCAGAAAACTGACGGATACCCTTCCGTGCACTAACAACGTGCGGTTTTTTTATTAGCTCCGCTCCTGCATACTGCAAAAGCTCCGCAACGTATTCTGCAATTGCCGGCGCCGAGCTCAATCCGGGAGATTCGATGCCTCCGGCGTGGATAAATCCCTTTGCATGCTTTGAAGCGTAGATCATAAAGTCGCCGGTACTCGGACGGGCGCGCACGCCGGTAAAAGTGCGGATGGTTTTTCGGAAGTCGAGCGCCGGTACCGATTTTTTTGCGGAACTATCAATCTTGTTCAGACCGGTAAGCGTTGTCGAAGTATCCTCGCGGTCGTCAACGTCCTGTGCCGTCGGCCCTGCCAAAAGGTTGTTATCATAGGTAGGGGTTACCAGAACGCCCTTGCCCATTTTGGTCGGCGCCTGAAAGATAACGTGATGTACCAGATCGCCGCATACCTTATCCAACACACGGTACTCACCTTTGCGAGGATTGATAGTGTAATCGTAATCGCCGATCATCGCGGCAATCTTATCCGCGTACAGTCCTGCGGCGTTGATAACATATCGCGTAGTAAAAACTCCCTGCGATGTCGTTACGGAAAAGGTATGTTCTTGCGCCGACGTTTGTGCAGTTACAGCGTGAACGGCGGTATCCTGTGTTGGCGCGTGTTGAATATCCTCATCTATTTTTTGTATGCCGGTTACCGCGGCATCGCATATCAGCTCAACGCCGTTTTCTACCGCATTTTCGATAAAGGCATACGTCATTCCAAAGGGACACACGATACCGGCAGTCCCGCAAAACAGCGCCCCCTTCGTTTCGGAGGAAAGGTTCGGCTCTTCCGCTAAGGTCTTTTCCCGATTCCAAATCTCAAGCTCCGGCACGCCGTTTGCAATGCCCCGTTCATAGAGCATTTTGATTGCTTCCATATCTTCATCTGAAAAGGCGACAACCAACGAACCTATCTGTTTAAAATGAAACTGAAGCTGCGGCGCAAGGCGGCGGATCAACTCGTTTCCGCGTACATTGAGGCGGGCTTTTAATGTGCCCGGTTTTGCATCAAAGCCTCCGTGCACGATAGCGCTGTTTGCCTTGGAGGAACCTTCGCAAATCTCCGAATGCTTTTCGAGCAATGCAACGCTCAGCCGGTACTGCGACAGTTCCCGCGCAATAGCACACCCGACAACACCCCCTCCGATTATAATCACATCATACATGAGTTAGTCTTCCCAATCCATGGCGCGTGTTATCGCCTTTTGCCAACCGGCATAGCGCTGTGTCCGCGCCGCTTCATCCATTTGAGCATTAAATACGCGGTCTACTGCCCAGTTGCGTTTAATTTCTTCCATATCTTTCCAAAAGCCGACTGCCAGTCCCGCCAAGTATGCGGCGCCAAGCGCGGTTGTTTCCAGCACCTGAGGGCGATGTACCGGTACATTCAAAATATCGGCTTGGAACTGCATCAAAAAATTATTGACCGCCGCGCCTCCATCTACTTTCAGCGCCTTGAGCGTGATGCCGGAATCTTTTTCCATTGCGGAAAGGACATCCCGTGTCCCGTATGCAATCGACTCAAGGGTGGCGCGGACAATGTGTTCACGCTTGGTACCGCGGCTTAAACCCACAATCGCACCCCGCGCATACATATCCCAATACGGAGCGCCGAGGCCGGTAAAGGCGGGCACAACGTATACGCCGTTGGTATCTTCTACCCGCTCTGCGTAATACTCCGTTTCTGCAGCGTCGTACACCAGCCGGAGTTGATCCCGCAGCCATTGTACGGCAGCTCCCGCTACGAAGATGCTTCCTTCAAGCGCGTAAGTTACCGTGTCCCCGATGCCCCATGCGATTGTCGTTAACAGTCCGTTCTGCGAGATAATCGGCGCAGTGCCGGTGTTCATCAGCATAAAGCAGCCGGTACCGTAAGTGTTTTTCGCCATGCCCGCTTCAAAGCACGCCTGTCCGAACAGCGCCGCCTGCTGATCTCCCGCAGCTCCTGCAATGGGGATATCAGCGCCGCCGAAGGTGCGTTCATCGGTTTTGCCGTACACGCAGCTCGACGGTTTTACCTCCGGCAGCATCGAACGCGGAATATTCAGTTCCGTCAGAATTTCATCATCCCATTGCAGGGTGTTGATATTGAACAGCATGGTGCGGGATGCATTGCTGTAGTCGGTAACGTGTACCTTGCCGCGGGTTAAATTCCAGATGAGCCACGTGTCGATATTCCCGAATAACAGCTCGCCCCGTTCCGCCCGCTCGCGTGCTCCCGCTACATTATCGAGTATCCATTTTATTTTCGTGCCGGAAAAATAGGCGTCGACAATCAGGCCTGTCTTTTTCCGTATCGTATCCGTCCATCCCTTTGTTTTAAGTTCATCGCAGATGGAAGCGGTACGGCGGCATTGCCACACAATCGCATTGTACACGGGCTTTCCGGTATTCTTATCCCACACGACGGTGGTTTCGCGCTGGTTGGTAATCCCGATTGCCGCAACCTCATCGGGGCGCGTTCCGGTTTCTTCCAATACTTGCCGGGCAACACCGCTCTGTGTTCCCCAAATTTCCATGGCATCGTGTTCCACCCATCCGGACTTGGGGAAAATCTGGGTGAATTCCTGTTGTGCAGTAGCGATAATCATACCGGCTTTATCAAATAAAATAGCACGGGAACTGGTTGTTCCCTGATCGAATGATAAAATATACTTTTTCATACTATAATACTATAAGTCGGTTTCGGTAATTATGCAAGTTCAAGGTTGCATACCAGCCTTACCGGATAAAAATGTTGCCCCCTCTTGACTTAAAGCCTTAATTTAATTTGTATATGTAGTAGACAGGAATGGATCGTTCGGAGTGTTAAAACAAAGGTTTTAGATTTTTTAGCATTTCCTGTACAAGTCTGAATGGAGGTTGTTATGAACGAATTTAACGGCGTAGCTGATACAATGCTGATACCGATGGCTGCGCGAATTTATGCGTCTAAACATTTTCCTGAATATTTTTATGATGAAACAGCTTTGTCGTTGGAATCAAAAATTCCGGCAGGAACATTTGAGCGGATTTGGAAATCGTCGTCCGAATATACGATGCTGGCTTCGGTGGCTCGCTATTATAATTTTGACGAGATGATAAAAAATTTTTATGCCAAGCATGAAAAATGTAATATCATTAATCTTGGAGCCGGATTGGAAACTGCCGCGTTTAGATTACCTGAAATCAAAGCTCCGTTTTACGAAATTGACTTACCCGAAGTAATAGCATTGCGTAAAAATATTTTGAATACAAGAGAAAACGAAACGCTGATCGATGCAGATATTTTTAAGCTGGAGTGGACGGATGGTGTTGACACTTCTATTCCGTCTTTGCTGATTGTATCCGGCGTCTTTCAGTATTTCCGCGAAGAAAAAGTGCTGGCTTTTTTATCGGCGATTAAGGAGTTCTTCCCGAAGGGTGAATTAATTTTTGATGCGACAAATGCAATCGGTATAAAATATGCCAATAAATATGTACAAAAAACAGGCAATACGTCGGCGCAGATGTATTTTTATGTTGATAACGGTTCTGCCTTTGCGCAAAAATGCGGTATGGAGCTGATAGAGCAGCGGACTTTTTATACCACCGCGCGCAAGATGCTGAAACGTAAATTAAAACTGTATACCCGTATCGCGATGAAAGTGTGCGATGATGGTGGCAGAACTATTATTTTGCAGTTAAAATTGAATTGAGCGAATACGGTAATTATTTCCTTATAGAATAAGCCGATAAATTTGCCATTTTAGGGGTGCCCATAAACTTTAGCTTTCCTCTTGTTCAATTAGAAAAAGTATGAGATAATAAGAAGCAAATGGCTGTTAGTGTAAGACTCCCGGATATTTTGCGCACTTATGCTCTGCGTTTTAATAGTCCATTTGTTGGGATTAGTGAATTAACCGATTATTTACGAAAGTATGCTCAAAGAAATATAGCCGAAAAGCCGGATGTTGCTTCTTTCATTGATATATCGGAAACAAGATTGTTAACGGAACTGGAAGCTCTTGAGTCGGAAGGAAAAGTAGAGCTCATTGACGATAAACGGAAGGGTAAAGTTGTCTTTGTTCCATTCTATTTCCTCGATAAGGTAGCCCGTCAATATGAGACGATTCGTGAAAAGCCGGAATTGCCTTTTCCGCTTGCCAGTGCAATACCCCAGAATTTTTCCAAACGCTTTCTTCGTTATATTAGGATCAATACCGATTTCACCGAACTGCAGCCGGAAGTAGAAAACGATACCTTTCTGTATCAACTTATGTTCCCGGATGACACTCCTCCGCTTATCTTTCCGGGAAATTTTTCTACCGATCAGATGCTTGATCTTGCGATTGCAAAATTACGGTTCTTCTTTCAGAAGGATGAATTACGGGATTTTATTCAAAAGAAGTTGATAACGGCCAACCCCGGAAAAGAGTATTCAATTAGAAAATTTATTCTTACGATTCAAGCCCATTCTTCCGAAGCCATGTATACATTGAAAAAATCAGGCGATGTATATTTGTATTGGAGCTATCTTTGCTCGGTTGTAAAACAGGAATTTTCAAAGAAAACTGAAAAACTGAGTGATGAAATCACCATTTTGCAAGCTATCTTTATTATTGAATACCTAAATAACTATTACCGGAATAAAACACAGCAAGCACTTCAACGGGAAACTGCATTAAAGAATCTTGATTTGGCGCTCCAAAAACCTCCATATTATTTTAATAAGGCTGCCATTGTTAATTTTAAAGATTCTCGCGGAGTGCCGCTGCTTGGGCAATATAGTCAAGAGGATCTTGAAGAATATATACGGGGAAAAACCAGTTCGGACGGTGATAGTAATTTACCTGATCTTCTCAGTTTTAAAACTCCCGATGGGGAGCGATACTACATCATGCTGGATAAAACGGTACCGTTGATTATCTCGCTGGTAAACGATAACCGAAAAAAATTGCGAGATGTTTGCTTAAAGAAATGGTATCAACAGCTGATACGCTTTGAACAAACCGAAGCAATGCACACCGATTCGGCATTTAACCAATTACTCAAAACCTTATGTGCGGAATACGTACCGATATTGTATGCCTTACTAGGCGCCCCGTTTATTCCAATGCTTTCAGCCGATAAACGTATTACGGAACATCAAGCTGCGGAAATTCGGAGAATATTTTCCCGTGACCGGTTATTATCCTATACCGATTTATTTATGATGAATAGGCAAGAGCTTTTAACGGATGCAAAAATTCTGTTGCCTTTTTGGTATACGATTCCTATTATATCTTCTATTATTGCTTTCTTTATGCGTCCAAGGAAGTCGCGTCATACCACTCGGACAGGAAATTCTAAGACCGGATCTTTGCCGCAGCAACCGGGAACCACTAATAAAAAAGTTTCACCGCGGGAAATTGCGAGCGAACTGCAGGCTGAATTTATTCCTGCAAATAAAAGTCTACAGGATTGTATTATTGAACAGCTCGATCTGTGGAATACGATCATCGATCCGGTAATTAGAAAGCAAAATACTGAGGATGTTAACTCCTTCATCAGAGATCAAGTAAAGATAGCGCACAGGACGCAATCTTTCTTAAAATTAACTTCCGATCGTA
Organism: Treponema medium; assembly: GCF_017161265.1. NCBI lineage: Bacteria > Pseudomonadati > Spirochaetota > Spirochaetia > Treponematales > Treponemataceae > Treponema > Treponema medium. The sequence continues at coordinate 1,319,073 of NZ_CP031393.1, forward strand.
TTCGCAATCTGGCAGATGCAATTGTCAGTACGCCCGGTTTGGCAAAAGTAAAAAATAAAGGAGCATTAAGGCTTTATACGGAATACTATATTTTATGGCTTGTGTTACATTCTGTGTAATGAGAAATGCATAAGTCTGATGTCGTTTCAGTAGTTGAATTTACCTAAACAGGAAAAAAATGCATATCCTCTATTCGATAGCGTTCTTTTTTTGTATCTTAACAATATCTGAATAGATAATTACCGGCTAGCCGGCAAACAACGTGTTTCGAATTTTATGGAGGAAATTGGTATGGCTATACTACACTTAAATCAGGAAAATTTTGATAAGACAATCAATGATGCTGAAACGGCATTGGTAGATTTTTGGGCGCCGTGGTGCGGGCCTTGTAAGATGCTTGGTCCCGTTTTTGAAGAAGCAGAAAAGGAAGTTAATGGAAAAGCCGTTCTTGCGAAGGTCAATGTAGACGAACAGCAAGACCTTGCAGTAAGATTCGGTGTTACCAGTATTCCGACGCTCATCCTTTTCAAAAAGGGAAAAGAAGTTAAACGCTCTCTCGGATTTATTGATAAAGCCAAGATACTGGCATTGCTCTAACCAAGCAGGCAATCACCATACCCCGATGCAAAGTCGGGGTATTTTCCTCTCCACATCAATCAACACCCCAGACGCAGAGTGTTGCCGAGAAACGATGGGTATATTAGACCCTCGCACGAATAAGAAAATATTTTAGAACATGCCGACCGGTCGAGCAGTTTTGTCCTGCCGAACTGCCGGTCTTTAGATTCCCGCCTTATATACCCGTTTTAACGAAAGCGTTTTTTTTGTTTCCAATGATATCCTTGCAATAATGCCGCAGAATAGCGCTTCTCCGGTTTCCGGTATGTTGAAGGTTTGCGGGGTAAGGGTGAGGCTTCGAGCTACAGCAGCCTCAATAGAGCTGCCGATGATTGAATGGAATGCTCCTATCATACCTGCATCGGTAATGTAGCCGGTACCTCCTGTGAGGATACGTTCATCGGCGGTTTGCGTATGGGTATGAGAGCCGAATACACAGGAAACACGCCCGTCAAGATAATACGCGAGCGCCTCTTTTTCCTGTACCGATTCCGCATGAAAATCAACCATAACTATGCCGTCAGCCTGTTCCGTTAATAAACGGTCAGCCGTTTGGAAGGGACAATCGATTGGGCGCATGTTTTCTCTTCCTTGGATATTCAGTACCGTCAACGTCCCCTGCGGTTTACGCACGGTGATGATACCGCTGCCCGGCGCAAGCGGGTAGTTTGCAGGGCGCAGTATCCGTGGTTCCTGTCCGAAACCGGCTCGCAAGTCAAACCGCTCCATACTGTGATTCCCGCCGGTAATAACATCAACTCCGGCAGCAAATAACCGCGCGGCTTGTTCCAATTCTATGCCGGAGCCTTTCGCCGCATTTTCTCCGTTTACGATTATAAAATCAAGTTTTTCAGCTTTAATCAGCTCCGGTATCACTCGTACTGCAATATCGACGCCGAGTGTTCCGCAGATATCTCCGCCGAAAAAAAGAGTCAGTTCATCACCCATTATGCAATCTACCGCTTAAAGATTTCGTACACTTTTTTGAGGGCGGCGGCGAGGGCGTCGATGTCTTCCTGCGTGTTGTAGATGCCGAGGCTTGCGCGGCAGCAGGAGTTGATGCCCATGTAGTCCATTAGCGGCTGCGTGCAGTGGTGTCCGCTTCTGACCATAACGCCTTGCTCATCCAGAATATACGCAGTGTCGTGCGAATGGACGTCTTTGACGTTAAAGGCGACGGTTGGTACCCGCCGCTGTGCATCCGTATAGTACGCTTCTACAAAGTCGAGGCTTTTTAAGGCGGTTAAGAGTGAGCGGTGCAATCCTTCCACATAGCTATGCAATTCTTCAAGCCCGAGCTTTTTCAAAAAGTCGATACTCAACTGTAAAGAATGAATCGCAGCGGTATCTAAGGTGCCGCCTTCGTACTTCGCACCGTCCGCTTTAAACTCGCTGGTTTGTTCGCCGACGAATTCAATCATGCTGCCGCCGTAAAGGAAGGGCGGCATTTTTTCGATAAGTGTGCGCTTGGCATACAGCACTCCGGCGCCGAACTCCGCATAGAGCTTGTGTCCCGAAAACGCGAGAAAGTCGCAATCCCATGCCGCAACATCATGCGGAAAATGCGCAATGGACTGTGCTGCATCGATAACGGCGACGGCGCCGTGCTTATGCGCCTCCGTGATGATTTCCCGTACCGGAAAGACAACGCCGGTAGTGTTTACGGCGGCGGTTACCGCTACAATTTTGGTGCGGCTGCCGAGCAGGGCTTTAAAACCCGCCATGTCGAAGTTGCCGTGCTCATCGAGGTAGACATACCGCAACGCGGCGCCGGTTTTCCGTGCAACGAACTGCCACGGAATAAGGTTTGCGTGATGGTTGGCAATTGAAATGATTATTTCATCGCCGGCATGGAGCTGCTCTAATCCGTAACAGTATGCAATAATATTGAGCGATTCGGTCGCATTCTTGGTAAAAATGACCTCGCCGGAATCGTCGGCGCCGATAAAACCGCTTACCGCAGTGCGGGCAGCTTCAATCAGTGCGGAGGATTCCATCGCAAGGGTATGGGAGCCGCGCCCTGCGTTTCCGTTGCTGCGGGTGTAGTACGCCTGTACGCCGTCGAGCACTGCCTGCGGACGCTGCGCAGTTGCGGCAGCATCCAAATAGTGAATATTCCGATTTTGCAGTAACGGGAAGTATTGCTTATACATGTGTCGCCCCCATTTTGCCTTGGGCACTGTCTGACGCCGCTGTTTCGGTGCCGGATGTTGCTGTTCCGATTTTGGATGCGGCTGTTTTATCCGCTTGAGGTTGAATCTGCGTTGATAGGCGTGCATCAAATTCTGCGTTCAGCCGGTTCCGTATTGCCTCATCAGGAATACTGTTAAAGACGGGGCGGAAGGCAGCGTCGATAATCAGTTTTTTTGCGCTGAGTTCGTCGAAGCCGCGGCTCATTAAATAGTAGAGTTTTTCTTTATCGATGGCGGCAAAGCTCGCGGCATGCTCCCCGATAACGTCATCCTCATCGCAGAAGATGGTCGGGATGCTCGTACCGACGGCATTTTTATCAAGCATGATACTATTATCCGCAAAGCGGGCGACGGAGGCGGAGCAGCCCTTATTCAAGAAAATATTGCCGCGGAAAACCTTATGCGCCTCGTTTTTGAGCGCGCCGCGGGCTTTTATCTCCGACAGCGTACTCTTGCCGTTGATAATCAGATTATGTTCAAGATCCATCCGGCGCGTTTTATCGACAAAGTACAGCGGGAAGATATACACTTCCGCCCAATCTTCCTGCATATAGGAAGAATAGGAGATGCCGCTTTTTTGCGAACCGAGCTGTATGTCGTGAACGGTTACCCGTGCTCTTTCGCCGACATCCATCCGCACCGTTTCAAAATTGAGCGCGGTGTCTGCAAAGTTTTGAATCTTGATAATCTCGACTGTAGCCTGTTTCCCAACATGAATACTGATGAGTCCGTTCCGATATGATTGCAGCGCCGGGGTCTTTTCATCGGTATCGAAGTACAGGATGAGCCGCGCCGCAGCGTTATCCGCTATATCGATATAGCTCCGGTCAAACAACACGGAATGAGCCGCGTCAACGGTGAAGCGCACGAAAAAATCCTGCATCGCTTCGGGTCTGTTCTTAGCGTGATTAGCGCCGGAGCTTGCACTCACAGTTTTACAGCTATCACTATTGCCCGAAGCTGCATGAGCAGCAGTATCAGCGGCGATCCTATCGTATTCAGCTTTATCAGCTTCAATTTTGAGATAAAAGCCGCTGTTCCGCTTTGCCTGCACCTCATCGGTAAAACGCTTTCCCAGTCCGCAGTTTTTTTCGCGTGGAGACTTTTCGGTGTTGAATATTTTTGCAACCTGCTCCGCACTGCATGTTTTGAGGAAGTCTTCAATCGGCAGATACTGCGCGGTTTTAGATTCCGTATGAAAAAAAATACCGGAAAAAGGAGCCGTCGGTACATCCTGTATATGATAATCGAGCCGTTTAAAATAGTTGTCGTTTCTCATCAGCCTATCGTCCCCTCCAGCTCAATGGAAATAAGGTTATTCAGCTCGACGGCATATTCGAGCGGAAGCTCTTTGGAGATCGGTTCGACAAAGCCTTTGATAATCAAGGATTTAGCCGTCGCTTCGTCGAGGCCGCGCTGCATTAGGTACAGAATCATCGAATCGCTGATGCGTCCGATCTTCGCTTCGTGTCCGATGTCGGCATCGTCGGTATGGTTTTCGATAATCGGGATGGTGTCGGTGCGGGACTCGTTATCCAGCATCAGGGATTCGCATTCGGCGAGCGCCTTTGCGCCGGTTGCATCCTTACCGATAACCAGCAAACCGCGGTAGTTTGATTCGCCGCCGTTTTTCGCAATCGAGCGCGAGTGCATTTCGGACACGGTGTTCTTTCCGATATGGACGGTTTTAGTACCGGTGTCGAGACACTGCCCCGCGGAAGCGAAGGTAACGCCGGTAAACTCGGAGCGCGAGCGGTCGCCTTTCAAAATACTCATAGGATAGAGCATGGTAACACGCGATCCGAACGAACCGGACACCCATTCGATAGCGCCGTCTTCTTCTACGATTGCCCGCTTGGTATTCAGGTTGTAGAGGTTCCGCGACCAGTTTTCGATTGTGGAATAGCGCATAGTCGCCTTTTTGCCGACATACAGCTCGACGGCGCCTGCGTGGAGCGCATTTTTATAATACTTAGGTGCGCTGCATCCTTCGATAAAGTGCAGATAGGCGCCCTCATCGACGATAATCAGCGTGTGTTCAAACTGCCCTGACTGGTTCGCATTCAGTCTGAAATAGGATTGCAGCGGGAGTTCGACCTTGACGCCCTTGGGTACATACACAAACGAGCCGCCCGACCATACCGCACCGTGCAGCGCCGCAAACTTATGATCGTTCGGCTTTATCAGCTTCATAAAATGCTCGCGGACAAGATCACCGTATTGCAGCACCGCCGATTCCATATCAAGGTACACAACCCCTTGGTCTGCAAGGTTTTTCTGCAGGCTGTGATACACCACTTCGGAATCATACTGCGCGCCGACGCCCGCCAGCGAGGTTTGCTCCGCCTTGGGAATACCGAGCCGGTCGAAAGTCTGCTTAATCTCCTCCGGTACCTGATCCCAGTCGGTCGCCATCGGCTTTTCATCCGAAACTATATAATGGATAATATCTTGGATATTGAGGTCGGAAATATCCGCGCCCCAGTCCGGCATCGGCCGTTCAAAAAAATACTGCAAAGATTGCAGCCTTAGGTCGAGCATCCACTTGGGTTCCAGCTTGCGGGCAGAAATCTTCCGCACCACATCTTCATTCAGCCCCATACCGGTGGAATACTGATAATCGATTTTGTCCTTTATATCGTAAATGCCCCGCTCAATATCGGAAACGAAGGTGCGCTTCCGCGTTTGAAACAGGGGCGAGCGGGAATCTCTAAAATCATTACTCATAGCCGCTCCTACATCCCTGCGTAGCCATATTTTTGAATATGCTCAACCAACTCGATACCGCCACTTTTTGCCAGCGAACCGTTAATCAAGACATGTACATGATCGGGTTTAAGATAGTCGAGTACCTTGCTGTGGTGAGTGATAATTAAAATACCCATGTCCGGCGTTTTCAGTTTTGCAACGCCCTCAAATACAATTCTGGTGGCATCGATATCCAGCCCTGAATCCGTTTCGTCCAGAATAGCGAGCTTGGGTTGGAGCACGGCGAGCTGTAATATTTCGTTCTTTTTCTTTTCGCCGCCGGAGAAGCCGACGTTCAAACTGCGGTCTGCATACTCGGGATTGATACTGAGTGATTCCATCAGCCGAAGCAGCTCCTTGTGGAAGGTGAGCGCCGGTATTTTTTTACCGGCGACGGCTTCCTTTGACGCGCGAAGAAATTCTTCGACCTTTAAGCCGGGGATTTCTTCGGGATTTTGGAAGGAAAGAAAGATACCTTTCCGCGCTCGCTCAAAAACAGGCAAATCGTTGATCAATTCTCCTTCAAAAAAAATCGAGCCTTGGTCAACTTGAAAGACGGGATTACCGACAATCGCAGCAGCAAGCGTGGATTTTCCGGCGCCATTCGGCCCCATCACGACATGTATTTCTCCCGCATTGACGGTCAGGTTTAAATTATGCAAAATCGGCTTTTCATTCACCGACAGATGTAAATTTTCTATATGTAATAGCGGTTCCATGTGCAACTCCTATAAAAAGTCAAGAAGAAAGTATCAACTTTCGATTGACTTTTTAAGCACGTTCGAAACAAAGTGAGAACGTGCATACAATATACAAGTTTGCGCACCGCAAACTTGGGTAAATAAAAGACGTACCATTTGTACGGCTTTTATTGTACACTCCTCTGTGTGAAATGTTAGTGGAGTATTATAACAAGATGCAAAATACGTTACAAGAGTTCGCAAGAAACGAGCATTATGTGGGCACATTGATAGGAAAGGGCAACCGAATCAGGAATATTTTAAACGCTTGCCTAAACCCCGAAAATATGCTACATTCGCTCCGTTGTTTCGTAAAGGACGATTAACTCAGTGGTAGAGTGCTACCTTCACACGGTAGAAGTCACTGGTTCAAACCCAGTATCGTCCATTTTATCTTTCTCATTATTTACTATAATAATACTACAATTCAGTGTTGCTACAATCCGATGTCGATTTAATTAAACTTTTAAGATTTGCGCTGCGCCCTGCCGAAGCATCATATCCGCAAGCACAATGGCAGTCATTGCTTCGATAACAGGCATAACCCGCCGGTAGAGGCAGACATCATGCCGCCCCGTAATAGCATGGGTTATGCGATCTCCGCTTGCGGTTTCCATTATCTGTTCTTGAGCGATTGAAGGCACCGGTTTTATGACTGCCTGAAACACAATGTCTTTTCCGTCGGAGATGCCGCCGCTAATTCCCCCGTGATGATTTTTATCGACAGCGTTTGCCTCCGAACCGGACATACGCGCCAGCTGAAAGCCTGCACCGAATGCAATACCCTTAACGCTGCCGATGGAAAGCACCGCCTTTGCGAGTTCCGCTTCAAGCTTATCAAAGACCGGTTCGCCGAGACCGGCGGGAACATTCCGTACCATACATTGCACAATAGCACCGGCAGAATCGCCTGCTTGCTTAATCGAAGCGAGTTTACTGTTTATTTCCGAAGGGAGTTCATCCGTTGCAGAGATCGGGGCGCAGGGGATGCCTGCAATTTCTATTGCTGAGGTTTGGATAGTGATCGGGAGGCTGGTGCCATGCTGCGGGCGGTTTTCTCCGGCAGCGGATGTGCCGTCCGGCGGTTTACCGTCAGCCTTGCACACAGAATACTGTGCAGGATGCGGTACCGGATAGTGCGCCAGCACTTTTTTTGCGATAACACCGGCGGCAATCCGTGCAGCGGCTTCACGCCCCGATGCGCGTCCGCCGCCGCGCCAGTCGCGGCGGCGGTATTTTGCCTCGTAGGCAAAATCCGCATGACCGGGACGGTATATGTCTTTTAGTACTTCGTAGTCATGCGGACGCGCATCGGTATTGCGCAAAAGCACCGCGATCGGCGTTCCGAGGGTTTTGCCTTCAAATACGCCGGAAAGGATCTCGGGTGTATTCGGTTCCCGCCGTGCGGTTTCAAAAGTACCCGAAGGCCGTGCCGTATTAAACACAGCGGTAAAATCTTCAAGCTTCAGCGGAATACCGGCGGGACACCCGTCAACGACAACGCCGATTGCGGCTCCATGGCTTTCGCCGAACGTAGTAACTCTAAAGATTGTTCCGAATGTATTTCCTGCCATGGCAGTATCTTATTCTAAATACCAGCAGAGCACAAGATCGCCTCTGCGGTAACCTTTCAGACTTTGTAAATGTTTTCAATTATTGGTGCAGTATTTAAGTAATAGGTAGAGGGCACGGACTTCCCCATAGGTACGGCTTTCACCAATGATTTCTACGATAATATGATGCACACGATTAACAACCTTACAGGAGAATAATATGAAAAATTTTCACCGCACTTTACGTATAAGTGCCACATTCGGTTTTATTTTGATGCTGTGTTGCCTACCGCTCTCGGTCTATGCAAAGGACAAAGATAAAAGCAAGAAAAAGGGAATCAGCTATGAGGTCGACATCGACTATCCCGTTTTTGAAAAAGAGCCGCTTCTAAACGCGCAAGTTTCAGATATCGTGCAAAAAAATCTTGAAGCTTTTAATAGCGAATTCTTTTCTGCGGAAGCGCCCGTTTATCCCCAAGTTTTTGAGTTCGATATCGACAGCAGCTCCGTGTATGAAGATACTAATCATATCAGTTTTCTGCTGAATGTCTATCAATATGCCGGCGGGGCGCATGGAAGCACCTTCCTCATCCCGATAACCTACAGCAAGCAAACCAAAAAACTGCTCTCATTAGAAGAAGCTTTACAACCGGCGCGGAAAGATTGGCTGGCAGCTCTTTCAACTGAGGCGCGTAAACAGCTGAATGCTCAAGTTAAAAAACAGAAATTTTCCTCCGACGATGATTGGATTAACAAAGGCACTGAACCGGCGAAAGAAAATTTTGCAATCTTTAAGCTTGAAAAAAATTCCGTCCGTATTATCTTCAGCCAATATCAAGTCGGGCCGTATGCTTCCGGTATGCCGGAAATTGTTGTTCCCCGCTCGTTGTTTAAGTAGATGTTTTCCATGGAACTCAGTTTTTGAAAAATGATATTGCAATCTAACTATTTCTATGATGTTTTTAGAAAAAATGAGGTGCTTTTTTAGTATTTTTCCGGTAATTTCGGCCTCAAAACCTATGAAAATGGCAAAAACTGATTTCCGTGGATTTTTTTCCAGTTGTACTTGACACCACTCCGTACCCGTGGTATACTTCTGCATATTATGTTGCAAAGTTTATACGCTGCAAACTCACTTTTCTCTTTTTGTAAGCTCTGCGTAATGCAGGCAGCCGCATTGCGTATTGAGCTTGCCCCCCCCCCATATATATCAAGTCATTATATAGTATAGACTTAATAAATTCAAATCTTATTATTTTCTTTGTTTATTGTTTTCAGGTCTACATAGGATACGCTCTTCCTTCGTATCCTATGAAATACGTATCTATAGCCGGAGCAAGTTCAGCTATTAGCCTTTTGCAAATAGACAACGCAGATGCCCGTATATTTGCAAAAGTACGAAATTCTTATCAATTAGTCACAAAGAAGCATCATCATAAAGGAGCTTACCATGAAGTGTCCCCATGTTTTCGCATTCGCCGTATTCGTCGCTTTGTTAAGTGTACCGGTTTTCGGGTGTAAACCCAATGTAGAAAGCCGCAACAGTATCGTCACTGTTACCGTAACAGGTGATGCGCACACCGTTGTACAGGAACCGAATAGCTTTCAGGTTAATAATGGGACGCAGTGGCCGGACGTGAAAGCACGTATCCGGGTTACCTACGCCGACGGATTTGAGGGAGACGGTTGGAAGCTCGGCGGCAAAGACGGAATGGGGTTGAGCGACGATTACCGGTTTACCGAAAACGCAACGGTTTTTGCACTTTCAAAACAGAAGCATATCAACACTCCCATTACGATAACAGTGAATGCCGATGAAGGCTACGGCCTGCGCCCCGAACATACGCTTACGGTAGAGAAAGGTTCCCTTTGGAAGGATATAAAAACGCAGGCAGAAGGTATGGTAATGTTAAAAGATGGCCGTATAACGGACGGCTGGAAGCGCGGCACTTCCGAAGGTGCCTATTTGGATGATGCGGATACTTTTACCAAAGACGAAATCGTATGCGCTGTTTCCCGCAAGAGCACCGATCCGGCTCCTGCCAGAATTACTATCACCGTTACGGGGGACGAAGGGGTAACGGTGAACTCGCCCGTAACCTTTAGTGCTGTAAGCGGCGCAATGTGGAAAAACCTTAAAGCCGCAGCAGAGGCTCGAATCACTGTTAAAGAGAAACACGCGGTTAAAGAATGGCGACTTACCGGTAAAGACGGAGAGACGCTTACCGGTGCAAAAACCTTTATAAAAGACGAAACCGTTTTTGCCGGTACCGAGGAATTAAAAGACGTACCGGCAGATTCTTCGCTTTTTGAAACGGACGGAAAAGGCACCATAACCGGTTATACCTGTGCAAAGAACGATTTACCCAAAGTGCTGGTTATCCCCGGCAAAATAGGCGAAGAGATTATTACAAAAATCGGGCGAAATGCTTTTGCGGAAACTCCGATAGAACAGCTTAATCTCTCTCAAGCTGATTCTCTTATCGAAATCGGTGAGTACTCTTTTGTCGGGTGTGAAGAAATGGCGGGAACACTCGTTTTTCCTGCAACTCTTACAACAATCGGAGCGAATGCTTTTTACGACTGCACAAAGCTTCAGAGTATAAATATTTTAGCTTGCACGGAGCTTACCAAAATTGGTGCGTGGGCTTTTTCTCACTGTACGGAATTAGCAACAATAGTTTTTCCTAAAAGTCTTAAGAAAATCGCTCTACAGGCTTTTAGAGGCTGTTCAAAACTTCAAAGCCTTGATTTTTCTACTTGTATGGAGCTAACCGAAATCGAGGAGGGGGCTTTTTCCCGTTGTGAGGGATTGACCGCTATTAATTTCTCCCCAAAACTTGAAAAAATTGATAGATCTGCTTTTCTCGATTGTAAAAAACTCCGGAGTATAGATTTTTCCACCTGTACGGCGCTTACCGAAATTGGTGAGAGCGCTTTTTACGAATGTGAAGAAATGGAGGGAACACTCATTTTCCCTGCAAAACTTAAAACAATCGGTGCGGCGGCTTTTAAATACTGCAAAAAGCTTCAAAGCTTAAACATCTCATCGTGTACGGCGCTTACCGAAATCGGTGAGTGCGCTTTTTTTGGCTGTACAGAAATGGAGGGGATGGTTTTTCTTCCGACAAGTCTTCAAAAAATAGGCGATACTCCTTTTACTTGGACTAAAATAAAGATAGATATAAACCTTTCCGCGTGTACAGAGCTTACCGAAATCGGTGCGGGCGCTTTTTTTATGCACAAAGAAATAACGGGAACCTTCGTTTTTCCTGCAAAACTTAAAACAATCGGCAAAGAGGCTTTTATGTATTGTACCGGCTTAACCGGTATAGACACTTCCGCATGTACGGCGCTTACCGAAATTGGTGAGAGCGCTTTTTACGAATGTAAGGAAATGACCGGAACACTCGTTTTTCCTGCAACACTCACAACAATCGGAGCAGGTGCTTTTTACGGCTGTAAAAAGCTTCAAAGCTTAAACATCTCATCGTGTACGGCGCTTATCGAAATTGGTGAGAGCGCTTTTGCCGACTGTGAGAAAATGACCGGAACACTTGTTTTCCCTGCGACACTTACAACAATCGGTGCGGCGGCTTTTAAATACTGCAAAAAGCTTCAAAGCTTAAACATCTCATCGTGTACGGCGCTTACCGAAATCGGTGAGAGCGCTTTTGGCGAGTGTGAGGAAATGGCTGGAACACTCGTTTTCCCTGCAACACTTACAACGATCGGTGCGGAGGCTTTTAAAGACTGCAAAAAGCTTCAAAGTATAAATATTTCAGCTTGCACGGAACTCACTGAAATTGCACCGGAGACGTTTAGATCATGTGAAAATTTGATGGGTATCATCGTATTTCCTGCAAATGTTAGAAGCATAAAAGGCAAAAATGGGGGACCGGTGTACCTCGGTGCCTTTGAAGACTGCAAAAAACTTCAGGGTATAGACTTTTCCGCTTGTACGGCGCTTACCGAAATCGGTGAGGCTGCTTTTTCCGGTTGTAAAGCAATGACGGGAATAATTTATTTTCCTGCAAGTCTTAAAAAGCTCGGTTCGACTGCTTTTTATGGATGCGCAGGTTTAACCGGCATCAATATTTCTGTATGTACTGAGCTTACCGAAATCGGTGAGAGAGCTTTTTGTGGTTGTGCGGAATTGACAGGTATAATATCTTTTCCTGCAAATTTACAAAAAATCAATAGTTCATCTTTTGTCGGCTGTAAAAAAGTGCAAAGTTTTGATTTTTCAGTATGTACAAACCTGACGGAAATCGGCAGCCAAGCGTTTGATTTCTGTGAGGAGCTGCAATCCGTAGATCTTTCTTTATGTACACGGCTTACAACAATCGGTGAGGAAGCTTTTTATGCTTGTAGAAAAGCCGTTGTTAAATTACCTGAAAGTATCATAGAATTAGGTTCTGGTGCTTTTGGATATCCTATTTCAGCATGGAGCTTTGGAGCATGCAAAAGAGTGTTTATAAAGAGCGGCGCACATTTTGACCGGATTAAAGCGCTGGTAACCGGCGAGCCGTGTAAATATCCTGCGAGTAGAATCGAAAGCTATTAAGCTTCGGTAGAAAATTTCAGGAGAACACCGGCAATCGTGATACGATCGGCGGCATGGATTTTTTATAGTATTATGATATGATGCCGGTATGGATCACGTATATTCGATACAAGAGATTACCGGCATTATCAAATCGCTTTTTGAGCAAAATTTTACCTCCCTCCGCATCGCGGGGGAGATTTCCAACTGCCGCCCTTCAAGCACCGGGCACCTCTATTTTACCCTAAAAGATGAAAAAGCCGCACTGCAAGCGGTTATGTTTAAAGGCCGAACATGGACGCTCGGCTTTGAGCCGAAAGACGGACTCAAGGTCATTGTATCAGGTTCGCTGTCGGTATATGAACAGCGTGGTTCGTATCAGATAATCGTTGAAACGATGGAGCTTGCCGGAGAAGGCGCTATCCTAAAAATGCTGGAAGAGCGGAAGCAGAAACTTGCGCGGGAAGGCCTTTTCGACCAAAGCAGAAAGCGCCCGCTGCCGTTTTTCCCGCTCCGTATCGCTGTGATTACCAGCCCAACGGGTGCCGCCTTGCGCGATATCCTCACGGTACTTTCGCGCAGGAACCGCACGGTAAGTGTTACCGTGCTTCCCGCTCCCGTGCAGGGAGCGGAGGCGGCGCCTGTGCTGGCACGGCAACTGGAAACCGCCAATCGGTATAAGCTTGGGGAGCTTATTATTATCGGAAGAGGCGGCGGCTCTTTGGAAGACCTGCTCCCCTTCTCCGATGAGGCAGTTGTCCGCGCGGTTGCCGCTTCGGACATTCCGGTTATCAGCGCAGTCGGGCACGAAATCGACTGGGCGCTTACCGACTTTGCTGCGGATGTACGCGCACCTACACCGTCTGCCGCTGCGGAGCTTGCCGTGCCGGTTTTGGACGAAATCACCGATACCATTACTCAAATACAGTCCGATATGCTGCACAATATCGGCCGTGCAGTGGAAAGGATTCGGCTTACGATTAAAGGTTTTACACCGGAGTCGCTTGAGATGAAATTCCGCCGCATTGAACAGCCGCTTTTGATGCGCCTAGACGATGCGAAAGAAAATCTGCTGTATACGATGCTGGCACGGCTGACCGACACAAAGCACCGGCTTGCTTTATTGAAACAAACCATTGAAGGTGCAAACCCGCAGGAAATACTCAACAGAGGCTATTCTATTGTTTACAACCGGCAGACGGGGCTTGTACTCCGCCGTGCGCAGGATGCAGTAGCTGCTCGCGAACTCCGCATTAGGCTCGCCGATGGTGAAATTGAAGCCTCTACCGAAGGATAACACTGATATCAATGCTGCATTATTTATAATAACCATTAGGACTATATCGCACCTTTGCTAAAAACTTGGTTCCTTTTAAAGGTTCTCCAATAATGAATTATATACCATACGGGAATTTGCCCTTTGGATTGAAGTGCTCGAACGTTTTGTCAGAAAGGAAGCGAGTCGCCGTATTCACGAAAGCGCATTCAGTGTTCTTGCTATGGAAAGCGAACCTACCGCTCCGTGGCTGTAAAAATAATCTGATACGATTGCTCTGAATTATACGATATTGACAACCCACCCCTTTTTATTTACAGTTAAAAAAAGATTTATAGAACGCAAAGAAAGTCGCTGTATCGTTTAACGACTTTCCCTCAGTGTGTTCAAAATTCTTACTAAGGAGCGTAAAATAAAAGCCGTACAAATAGCACGGCTTTTATTTACCCAAGTTTGCTCGATCGCAAACTTGTATATCATCTGCACGTTCCCACTTCGTTACGGACGTGCGTAAAAAGTCAATCGAAAGTTGATACTTTCTTCTTGACTTTTTATGGGAGGTAAATATGAAAGTAGCTATTAACGGATTTGGCAGAATTGGTCGGCTCGTGTTCCAAGCATTGGTTGAACAAAATTTGCTTGGGAAAGATAAATTCGATGTCGTTGCGGTTGTCGATCTTTCAACCGATGCAAAATATTTTGCATATCAGCTTAAATACGATTCCGTACAAGGCAAGATGAATGCCGAAATCGGTACAAAAGGTGATGATGTACTCGTTATCAACGGTCACGAAATCAAATGTGTCTCCGGCAAGGGCTTAACTCCCGCTCAGCTTCCGTGGAAGGAATTGGGTATCGATGTTGTTATCGAAAGTACCGGCCTGTATACAAACGAAAAAGCTTATGGACATTTGGAAGCGGGCGCAAAGAAGGTTATTATTTCCGCACCCGGTAAGAGTACCGATGCCGCAAAGCCCATTAAGACAATCGTTATGGGTGTCAATGAGAACGAATATGACCCCGCAAAGCATCATGTCGTTTCCAATGCAAGCTGTACCACTAACTGTTTGGCTCCTATCGTTCATGTCATTTTAAAAGAAGGTTTCGGAATTGAAACGGGATTGATGACGACGATTCACTCCTATACCGCAACACAAAAAACTGTTGATGGTGTTTCAATGAAAGATTGGCGCGGCGGACGGGCTGCTGCTATCAATATTATCCCGTCTACTACCGGCGCTGCTAAAGCTGTCGGTGAGGTATTGCCTTCAACAAAGGGCAAGCTGACCGGTATGTCATTCCGTGTACCGACCCCAACCGGTTCGGTTGTCGATTTAACTTTCCGCGCAACAAAAGATACCTCTATTGAAGAGTTGGATGCAGCTTTCAAGAAAGCTTCTGAAACTTATATGAAGGGAATTTTAGGCTATTGCAACGAAGAAATCGTTTCCACCGATATTATTCACGACAAGCGTTCTTCGATCTACGACAGTAAGGCAACGCTCCAGAATAACCTTCCGGGCGAAAAGCGCTTCTTCAAAGTAGTTTCGTGGTATGATAACGAATGGGGATATTCCAACCGCGTTATCGACCTGCTCAAATTTATGAATAAATAACTTTTCTGCAGTACTGCAGAAATGAATGCGTGTTTCTGCAGTGCTGATTTATCCTTTCTCATTATTGTTGGGCATCTCTAAAAACTCGATGCGTAAACCTGTTCGGAAACTTCCGTTTCTGAACAGGTTACCTTGAAATGCGATGTTCTAAATCGTGCTATTTGCGCGATTTAGAACTCGTCGACCTATTCGAAAACGCAGTTATCGAATAGGTCTAGTTTTTAGAGATATCTGTCCAAAACCTACTCTTATGAACTCAGCGATAAAACAGGCGCCAATGATTTTAAATTATGAAACGCCGTAAATCAACAACTCCGACGCAGAGCGCTGCCGAAAAACGGTGGGTATTAAATCCTCCACACGAATAAAATAGTGTCCGATAATTCTATACTTTGTAAAAAAACATTTGACAGATGGAATTTTGGGGTGTATCCTGTATGTAAAGTTATGAAAATGTTTTCTAAAAACGTTTTCATAAAGTTAGATTCGATGCGAGGATAATATGAAAGCATGGGAGTATATTTACGATTTAACAAAAAATGCCGTTCCGGTGGTACTATCAGAAGACGAGCAAACATGGGAGGCGTCGAATGCTGCCGAAAAGCAGGTTGACGATCAACTGCGTCTCTATTGGGCAAGTCATGTGCCCGGTTCTCATGCCCCTGAAAGTGTGGTGATTGCAGCAGTTCAGTCCATAGAAGCGCTGGGGTGCGATGTAAGTGCCGCAGAGAAATTGATTCCTGAAGGGCTTGATGCGCTAAAACGGAATGATATGAAGGCGCTGCAAAGGATTACTGCTCGAATATTTAATATCCTTTTTATGTGCCCGAGCGATACCTCAAGTGACTATTGGAAAAGTAAGCTGTATCAAAGCTTCAATGAATATGAAAAAGCAATCGAGTTTCCCGAATCAGCCGCGGAAACGCTGCCGAATGCCGTGTTGTACGATAAAACAAAGGCCGCGTGGCTTGGCCGTTTATGTGGCGGTGGTTTGGGAACGGCGCTTGAAGGGTATACAACGGCACAGCTGAAGAAAAAATTCGGCGAAATCCGTACGTATGTGCGTAACCCGAACACCTACAACGATGATATAACATACGAAATTGCATTTCTTGAGGCGTGTTGCAAAGCACAGGGGATGCCGACAAGCGCCGATATTGCCGACCAATGGCTGGAGTTAATACCCTGCGGTTGGTCTGCCGAACAGGTTGCATTGGATAATTTACGTAGAGGGATGTATCCTCCGGAAAGCGGTCTGTTTAGGAATCCCTACCGTGAATGGATCGGTGCACAAATGCGGGGTGCCGTGTGCGGTCAGGTAGCTCCGTTAAATCCGCATAAGGCTGCACTGCTTGCATGGCGCGATGCGGAAATTTCGCACCACGGGAATGGAATTCTCGGAGAAGTGTTTAACGCCGTTTTGGTCAGCCTTGCATACGGGGAAGATCCTATGCGGAGATGTTTGGAAAAAGCCGTTTCCTATATTCCTAAGGATTCTGAATATGCTTCCGTGCTTCACTTTGCATTAGCGCAGTGTATGAAGAAGCAGGATTTTTATGAGGCATGGGCGGCATGCGAAGAAAAATACAAGCGGTATAACTGGATCCATGCGTATCCGAATGCAGCAGCAGAAGTAGTTGCGTTGTATTTCGGCAAAGATAATTTTAACGATGTCATGCACTATATTGCAATGTGCGGTCAAGATGTCGATTGTAATGCCGCCCAGTTGGGAGCTGCACTTGGTGCAAAATTAGGCACAAGAGGAATCGAAGATCACTGGACGGATCCTTTCGGCGATGAAATTATAACCTATTTACGGGGAAATAAAACGGTAAGTTTGCAAGAACTTATTAACAAGACCGTATCGGTCGTAAAACAATTGGAGGATGTATGAAAAAGATTCTTTCTGTCGGTCTGTTTGTACTGTTAGGCATGTCTATGTTTGCTTTCGGTGCAAAAGAGAACAGCGGTTCAAAGGAACCGAGTGTCGCGCTGATCATCAATGGAAACCTTGGAGATAAGTCTTTCCATGATTCCGCAAACAACGGTATGAAGATGATCGCAAATGAACTGCATTGCAAAACCAAGGTAGTTGAAGTCGGGTATGACGACTCAAAATGGGAACCGGCGTTGCGTGACCTTTGTGATGAAAAGCACGATATTATTTTTTGCGGAACGTGGCAAATGCAGGCGCTTGTATCAAAGATAACAAAAGATTATCCGAATCAAAAAATCATCGTCTACGATACGACAATGGATTATGCTTCCGATTCTGCGGGGCTGTTTAAAAATACCTATTCGATAGAATACAAGCAGAATGAGGGTTCCTTCCTTGCAGGCGTACTTGCCGCGGAAATGACAAAGGGGAAGAAAATCGGGTTTATCGGCGGTATGGATAATACCGTTATCCTCGATTTCTTAGTCGGTTTTATACAAGGTGCAAAAACCGTTTCTCCCGATATTAAAATCATTTCTTCTTTTGTCGGAAATTTCAGCGATTCTGCAAAAGCAAAAGAACTTGCGTTGACACAGTATCAGATGGGTGCCGACATTATATTTGTTTGCGCATCGAATGCCGGAGAAGGTGCGCTGCAGGCTGCAAAGGAAAAGAATAAATTCATTATCGGTGTGGATAGCGATCAGGCTATGCTGTACAAGCAGACCGATCCTGTTTTATCAAACCTCATTATCTCTTCGATGCTGAAACGCGTTGATAAGTCCATGTATCTTGCAATGAAAGAAATACAAAGCAATACACTGGTATGGGGAAAACGTGTAGCATTGGGAATAAATGAAGGTTGCGTCGGTCTTGCAGATAATGAAGTGTATCAGGCGAAAGTTCCTGCCGAAGTTCGCAAGCATATTTCCGAGTATGAAACCCAAATCAGAAATGGAAAGATTGCAGTTAAGACAGCATTCGGTATGAGGCAAGCCGATATAACAGCATATATCGATTCCGCTCGCCCATAATTAAAAAAGCATTGCACGGAAGCTGGGGATGGCCCGAACGTAACGACTTTTTGGGAATCCCCGGTCTCACTTTCCGTGCTTATGCGGAGACTATCCGAATGAATGTTGAAAGTACGGCAGATGATATTTTAGTAATGAAGGATATTTCAAAAATATATCCTAACGGTGTTACGGCTAATAGGCATGTCAATTTTTCGGTTCGCGCCGGAGAAATTCATGCGCTTGTCGGTGAGAACGGCGCCGGTAAAAGTACCTTGATGAAAATATTATTCGGTATTGAGCAACCGACTGAAGGTACGATTTTATATAATGGAAACGAATTGCATATCAAATCCCCGCTTGACGCTATTCGTCACGGATTCGGTATGGTACATCAGCACTTTATGCTTGTCGAATCGATGAGTGTTGCAGAAAATATCTGCCTTGGAATGGAACCCGGAAAAGGTCCGTTGATTCATAAAAAACTCATGAACGAACAGGCTCAAAAAATTATCAATCAATATCATTTTGTTATTGACCCGAAAGAAAAGATTAAAAATTTGCCCATAGGGACGCGCCAGAAAGTAGAAATTCTGAAGGCGTTATATAAAGGTGCGCGCATTTTAATTTTGGATGAACCGACCGCTGTATTAACTCCGCAAGAAACGGAAGAATTATTTGTTGAATTAAAAGAGCTGCGGAATTCGGGCTGTACGATTATATTTATCAGTCATAAATTAAATGAAGTTAAAGAAATATGCGAAAGGATAACCGTATTGCGTAACGGTACTTCCGTCGGCGTGTATTCCGCCGGAGAAATTTCTGAAAAAGAAATATCGAACCTTATGGTCGGTAAAAATATACATTGGGAAATAGAAAAACAACCAAGCGTTCCCGGAGAGACCGTCTTAAAATTGCGGGATGTATGTATGGATGATGATGCCGGACGTCCCATACTCAAGCATGTGAGTTTTGATTTACCTGCGGGGAAAATTCTCGGTATTGTCGGTGTTGAAGGGAACGGGCAAAAAGAGTTGATCGATACCATAACCGGATTGCAGCACTGTACTGAAGGAAGCGTAATGTTAAACGGTAAAGATATAACATCGCGCAGTATTGCTGCAATCAGAAAAGAAGGTATCTCCTATATACCGCAGGATAGAATAAAAGTAGGAACGGCGGTAACTGCTTCCATTCAAGAAAATTTATTTGCCGTCTTTACGGAAGATGAGCGCTTTGTACATAAGGGCATTCTAAAGAAGAATGAAATAAAACAATGGGCTGATACGCTTATCAACCAATTTATGATTAAAACAAAAAGTGCCGATGTGCCGGTAAAAATGCTGAGCGGTGGAAATATGCAAAAGGTTATTATTGCACGCGAATTTTCAACCTCGGCAGGATGTATTATCGCAGATCAACCGACAAGAGGTGTTGATATCGGCGCTGCAAAGTTTATTCATCAAAAGATTATTGAAATGCGCGATAACGGTGCTGCTATTTTGGTGAATTCGGCAGATTTGGCGGAGATTCTGGAAATAAGCGACAGTTTGGTTGTAATGTACGGCGGTGAAATTACAGCATATTTTCCGGACGCCGATGTGGTTAGCGAAACTGAGTTGGGAGAGTATATGCTCGGCTTAAAAAAGCAAGGTGCACATGAACTTGCAGGATGTTTACGATGAAATTAATAGGACGCCTTTCATTTGAAAAAAGATTTGAATTGATACGGTTTGCTACAGCGATCGGCATTGCGGTGTTCTTATCGTTTCTTATTATTTTATTTGTCAGTAAAGAACCGCTGCTCGCTTTTTCAAAGCTCTTTTTAGGGCCGCTTGAATCGGCACGCCGTTTCGGTAACGTACTTGAGTTATGTATTCCGCTCAGTTTTACCGGTCTTGCAGTTGCCGTTATGTTCAGCGCAGATATGTTTAATATGGGTGCGGAAGGGGCGTTTTATGTGAGTGGCGCCGTTGCAGTATTTACCGCATTGCTTATACCGCTGCCTCCTGTTATTGCACCGCTTGTATCGATTATTATCGGCGGGTTATGCGGTGCTGTCGTTTGCTGGGTTCCGGCTTTTTTAAAGGAGCGATGGAATGCAAATGAGTTGGTTTCGTCTTTAATGTTGAATTATGTATTCTTTTACATAACCAAATATTTTGCCAATACGACCTTTAAAGATCCGTCGGCAGGATTTATGGCGACGTACCTGATTCCTGCCAATGCAAAATTGGCACGTCTTATTCCCGGAATGCGGTTGCACTTCGGACTGTTGATATTGTGCGCCGTAGTAGTGCTGACCGTATTGTTTATCCGCCGTACGGCATGGGGATATCGTCTGATGCAAACCGGAAGGAATATCCGCTTTGCCCGTTATGCCGGTTTAAACACGACGGCAATTATCGCATACTCACAGCTTATCGGCGGTTTTATCGCGGGTGTCGGCGGTTCGGTTGAGGTATTGGGAATGTATGACCGGTTCCAATGGCAAAGCTTGCCGGGGTACGGGTTTGACGGTATCGTTGTCGCTATTCTTGCAAAAAATAAACCGCACTATATTCCGATTGCCGCTTTCTTTTTGGCGTATTTAAAAATCGGTGCCGATAAGATGGCGACATCTACGGACGTTACTGCAGAAATGGTTTCAATCATTCAAGGTGTTATTATAATGCTTGCCGCAGCTCAGGCCTTTTTAAGTAAATGGCGGCAAAAAGCACTCATTAAAATGCAACAGGAGAGCGGCTTAGATGGATAACTTTTTGAGTTATATTTTAACTGCGGAGTTTGCTTATTCCGTTTTGCGTGTTACGACTCCGCTATTGTTTGCCGCACAAGCTTCGGTTGTTGCGGAAAATTCAGGTGCATCGAATATAGCATTGGAAGGCATTATGCTTTTTGCCGCGGCATTCGGAGCGCTGGGTACCGGCTTAACCGGCAGTTTGTTTATCGGCTTTTTAATTGCGTTAGGCGGCGGTTTATTAATTGCTGTGTTACTGGCTTACTTTGCGCTGTATCTGAAAACAGACATCATTTTATCCGGTATTGCGTTAAACACATTAGCCGCAGGCGGAACGGTATTTATTATGTATGTACTGATTCACGATAAAGGCAGTACATCCTCCTTAGTTTCATTGGTGTTTCCTAAAGTGGTTATACCGGGTATCGCCGCTATTCCCGTGTTAGGCAGCATTCTGTCGGGGCAAAACGTGTTGACATACATTGCGTTCTTTACAGTATTTGCTGTCTGGTTTTTGCTGTATAAAACAAAGCTTGGTATGCACATTCGCTGCGTAGGCGAAAATCCCGATGCAGCGGAATCCGTCGGGATACCTATTCGTAAGACCAGAGTTATCGCATTGCTTATCAGCGGATTTTTGGCATCGTTAGGCGGGGTATTCCTTTCGATGGCATACATGAGCACCTTTACAAAAGGCATGGTAGCGGGGCGCGGTTTTATTGCATTGGCTGCTGCGGCAATGGGACGGTTGGCTCCGGTGCCGACGATGTTTGCAGCCTTGTTTTTCGGCTTTGCCGATGCCTTGTCGAATGTATTAGCGGCAATGAGCATCCCAGATGAATTCATAAAAACCGTTCCCTATATTTCAACCGTCATCGGACTGATTGTATTTTCAGCATGGCGGAAGCGCGGTAGGAAAGCGCAAATTGCTTGAAGGAGAAAACTATGGACAATAAAATACCGATTATAATTGACTGCGATCCCGGGCATGATGATGCAATAGCATTGATCATGGCGTTTGCATCCGAAAAGCTCAAAGTGTTGGGGGTCAGTGTCAGCGCCGGTAATCAAACCATTGAAAAAACATATACTAATGCACGCAAGATTATTTCGTTTTTAGGAAAAGCTCCGCCGCTTGCAAAAGGGGCATCGTATCCGCTCGTCAGAAGATTGGAAGTTGCACCGAGTGTGCACGGTGAATCAGGGTTGGATGGGCCGGTTCTGCCGGAGACGGATTATACCGGTGTGCCTGAATCCGCATGGGAACTGCACCGCCGGCTTATCTCTGAAAGTCCCGAACCGGTAACGTTTGTCGTAACAGGGCCGTTGACGAATCTTGCAATTTTGCTTTTAGCATATCCCGACGTGAAAAAAAATCTCAAGCAGATATGTTTAATGGGTGGCGGTATCGATCACGGTAATTGGTCATCTGCAGCGGAATTTAATATCCTTGTCGATCCCGAAGCGGCACACATTGTATTTTCGTGCGGTATTCCCATTGTGATGTGCGGACTGGATGTAACCGAAAAAGCGATGATCTTTTCGGAAGAAATAGAAAGACTGCGTAAATCAAAAAAACGGGTTGCCGTGCTGGTTGCAGAGTTGCTCGATTTCTTCGGCCGCTTTCACTCTGATTTGGGATTCCAAGGCGCACCTATCCACGATGCGTGTACTATTGCGTATTTGATCAAACCTGAGTTGTTTAAAGTATGCGATTACTATGTTGTTATCGAAACGCAAGGAAAGTATACCGCCGGTATGACGCTTGCAGATAAGCGGGTAAATAATAACAGACCAAAACCGAATGTTACAGCTTGTATGGATATCGATCGAGAAGGCTTTGTCCGGCTGCTTGAGCAATGCTGTATGGCGTATACATAAAATAACAGGAAGCATGAAGATGAAAAAGATATTGGTTATCGGCAGTTTAAATGCCGATATGGTAGTTCGTGTTCCGCATATACCGGTAGCAGGCGAAACGATTTTAGCGGAAACTGCAGACATCATACCGGGTGGGAAAGGAGCAAACCAAGCATACGCAGCTGGTTCGTTAGGTGCGCAAACGGTTATGTTCGGAGCGGTCGGCGCAGACCGCTATGCTGAAATCGAAAGGAAGAGCTTACAGTCTGTAGGCGTGGATGTTTCCCGTCTTTTAGTACGCACCGATTGCGCAACAGGACTTGCGTGGATAACGGTAAACGATGCGGGCGATAACAGTATTGTTGTTGTTCCCGGTGCTAATAAAACACTGTCAGAAAAAGATATCGCCGATAACGACGATTTGCTGCACAGCTGTGATATCATATTGTGTCAGCTGGAAATACCGATACAAACGGTACTGTACGCCGCCCGCAGGGCAAAAGAATTAGGCAAGACATTTATTCTTGATCCCGCTCCTGCACCGAAACTATTTCCTTCCGAACTCTATGCATACATTGATATTATCAAGCCGAACGAGACGGAACTCTCATTACTGACAGGCAAAGATGTTTCGGACTATGAAAGCGCTTCCGATATGCTGCGTACAAAAGGTGTAAAGAATGTCATTGTTACACTCGGCGAAAAAGGTGCTTTTGTAAATTCCGAATCGGAGGGAAAGCATCTTGTACCTGCTCGTTCCGTTCCCGTTGTCGATACGACAGCCGCCGGTGATTCTTTTACGGCTGCGCTTGCGGTTCGGCTTGCGTCCGGTTCTTCGCTACTGCAGGCCGTCCGTTATGCAACTGAGGTCGCAGCAATTGTTGTTACCCGTAAGGGAGCGCAAACCTCAATCCCCTCGGCGGCAGAGGTACCCTTTGACGATAAATGATATAGCCGAGCTTGCCGGTGTTTCCGTTTCGACGGTTTCAAAAATTATCAACGGAAAGGATAAGGGGATAAAGCTTGAAACGCGCGAACGAGTGCTTAAAATCGTTAAAGAATACCGGTACACTCCCTATGATTTTATTAAAAATAATACGAATTCAAAAAGCTTTTTATTGGGGCTTGTACTGTCGGGTATAAAAAAACGGCAATCGATCTCAAACGGTTTTTTGCATGAAGCGGAGCGGCAAGGGTACCAAGTGCAGGTGTGCCTTTCTACTTCTGCGGAAAGCGAATCAAAACACATTGCCGCCTTATGTAAGAATAGAGCTGAAGCGGTTTTATGGGAACTCGTCGAAGTTGCTGCAGAAAATGATACTGCCAATACTGTTGCAGAATGCGATAGTTCCGGAACGGCAGCGGTGCTGCATAAAAGCGGTATTCCATTTGCAGCGCTGAATACCGATGCTGTCGGTTCCAACGGTATATTCTATGACTACCAAAAAGCGGGATATACCGCAGCAGATATATTGCTACGGTTGGGACATACGAAAATACGCTGTGTATATGACGGAACCGATATGCAAGAATATGCAATACGGCAAGGAGTTGAGCGGTGTCTATTCGATCACCATTGTTTATATGTTGAATGTAAAAATGTTCAGGAAGCGCTTTCGGTACATAATTGTTCTGCGCTTATTTGCTGTGATTGGGATACGGCGGTAACGGCGTATGAGTATGCAACGGTACATAAATTCCGGATACCGCAGGATCTTTCCGTTATCTGTATCGACGATGCGGAATATATCAAACCCTTTCCGCCCATATCGGCGATTCCGCTTTCCTTATTTCATTTCGGAGTCTTTGTATGCCGGTATTTAATAGATAAAATCGAAAAGAAAGCAACGGATATACCGGCATATACCGAAGCATTTACTTGTAATCATTACAAAAGCATTGATCTGCCTGCACCCTTGCGCAAAAAACGAATCATCGTTGTAGGCAGTATCAATATGGATATCTTACTTACCGTAAACAATTATCCTCAGACAGGAGAAAGTATTTCCGCTGAAAGTGTTTCGATAATACCGGGCGGCAAGGGGATAAATCAAGCGGTCGGTGCGGCAAAACTCGGTGCCAAGGTGTCGCTGGTCGGCAATGTCGGAAGGGACTTTGATGGTGATATGATTTTGAACCTCTTACATGATAACGGCGTTGATGCAACGGCTGTGCATGTGGACGAAGATCGTTCTACCGGTAAAGCCTATATTCATATCCAAGGTGATGGAGAAAGCGGTATCGTATTATATGGCGGTGCTAATGAAACGATTTCTGCAGATTCAATATACCGCAGCGAACAGCTCTTTACCGATGCAGTTTTTTGTTTGTTGCAAACCGAAATACCGATGGAAGCAGTTAAAAAGACGATTGAAACCGCACGAAAATATAACGTTGCAATTATGCTGAAACCTTCCGCCGTAAAAGAAATAACGGAAGAACTTTTACCGGAACTGGATTATTTTATTCCGAACCGTAAAGAATTATACAGACTGTGTCCCATTGCCGGAACATTGGAAGAAAAAGCCGCATGGTTTTTGGAAAAAGGCGTCAAGACGGTTATTGTAACGCTTGACAGCGATGGCTGTTATGTACGAACTTCCGAATACGAGCGATGGTTCCCAGCTGTCGATATATTCAAACCCATCGATACAACCGGAGCTGCCGATGCCTTTATTGCGGCACTGGCCGTCTTTTTATCCGAACAAAAAAGCTTGTCTGACGCATTACCGTATGCACTTTATGCCGCCGGATTTTCGACAACGCGGGTAGGGGTTGTTCCATCTTTAATCGACAGAGCAACACTGGAACAGTGTTGTATATAGGTCGGCGGATTATGGCGGAAGCTGTGTAGGATTTATACTGAGTAAAAGTTGCCTAGTGCAGGATTTATCTTTGGGGAACCTCTAAAAACCTCAGTTTTTAGAGGTTTACCTTAGATTTAATTTGCAATGTTTAAATTTAAGTCATTATAATATAAAGACTTAAATTAAACTCCTATGTTTTTTTTCAAGCAGCAGAGTAAACCTTTTTAGTTTTCTCTGCTTGGCCGCTCCCATCCCTGTAATTCCTTGTTTCACACGCCTGTTTTATCCCGCTTGTAAGTCGGGGGCAGGCATTTCTTGATATCCCATCTGTTTATTCTTCATTACTAAGTACAACAATTTTGCTCTTTTTTCGTGCTATCGCTGTTATCGATAGCTTCTTCCCTTTCCCTCGAAAAGTATTTTGCTTTTAACGCTCCTCCGTGCTTACTCCGTACTATCGCCCATGCCGCCCGATATAATAACGCTCGTACAACCTTATTCCCCTTCTTCGTTATATGCCCATACTTGTTAATCGTCCCCGAACAATTTACCCTCGGCACCAGCCCTACATAATTTGCCGCTTCGTTTCCATTGTTAAAGCGCTTTCCATCTCCTACATACGCCGCAAAAGCAAGCGCTGTCTTATCTCCAACTCACGGTATCGTTTGCAGCCGTTGGATATTTTCCGCTTCATTCATCACCCGCAGACTTTATCAAAAGTCGAAGATTGATGAATGGCTGCACTTTCGAGAATGCGAGAAAGTGCAATCAATAGTGCGATGTTTTGCGTTTTACGCAAAACTCGCCGTCAGGCTGCCCATGGATGGGCATTGTGCTAAGCAGTAGCGAGATTTGCTTCTGCAAATTTCGTAATAAAAAGTGTACAAGGATGTACACTTTTTATAGTGCAGACGGCATTTCGGTCGCCTTGTTAAACACTTATCTTCCTTACATTCCTTTGTTATCATCTCGTTGACCTGTTCGACAATGCGGTTATCGGACAGGTCAAGTATTTGAGTTTTCCCGTTGAGTTAATCCGCGCTGCGCGGCAAGCATTTCGAAGGCGGCGATGCGGGCTTTTTCCAATAGCGCAAAGTCGCGGATAGGATCGGCAAGCTCAAAACCGCAATAGCCGGACTGCTCAACGCCGCCGATATCCCCCGGCCCCCGCAGCTTCAAATCTTCCTCCGCAATAACAAACCCGTCAGTCGTGCTTGCCATCACCTTGAGCCGCGCCATGCCGGTTTCGGTAATATTTTTTCCATAGAGTAAAAAACAATAGGATTGCTCGCTGCCCCGCCCGATTCTGCCCCGCAGCTGATGCAACGCCGAAAGTCCGAAGCGATCGGCGTGTTCGATGACCATACAGGTGGCGTTCGGCACATCGACACCGACTTCAATAACACTAGTAGCCACGAGGATATGAATAGTGCCTGAGCGAAACTCCTGCATAATAGTCCGCGCTTCGTCTTCCGGCACCTTGGAATGCAGGAGCGCAAGCCGGTGATGGGGGAAATCCCGTGTCAGCTCTGCGAACATATCTTCCGCCGATTTTAGGCTGAGCGTATCCGAATCTTCGATAATCGGATACACAAAATAGGCTTGCTTTCCGGCAAGGATATCCTGCCCGATAAAATAATACACTTTTTCGGCCTTGCTCTCGGGGGCAACGTATGTAATCACCGGCTTACGCCCGGGAGGCATCGTTTTGATGACGGAAATATCGAGGTCGCCGAACATCGACAGCGCAAGCGTCCGCGGAATGGGCGTCGCACTCATCATCAAAAAATGCGGAGCCTTTTTTCCGCTGTCGATGCCCTTTTGGATAATTGCAGAACGCTGGAGTACCCCGAAGCGATGTTGTTCGTCGATAACAACCATACGCAGGTTTTTATACAGCGTTTGTGCGGAAAAAAGGGCGTGCGTACCGATGATGAGGTCGATATTACCGGAGGCGAGCTGCTGCAAAAGCTGAGAACGCCCCGCCGCTTTGAGGTTACCGGTTAAAAAAGCGAGCCGTACGCCGAGCGGTTCCAAAAGCTTTGCTGCGTTATCGGCGTGCTGCCGTGCCAGCAGCTCAGTCGGCGCCATCAGCGCCGCCTGTCCGCCGCCTTCTATCACTTTTAAGCAGGCTAAAAATGCAACAAGGGTCTTACCGGAACCGACATCTCCCTGTATAAGGCGGGCGGCGGGCGCCGTTCCGTCGAGGTCGGCGTTAATCTCTGCGATAACGGCTTGCTGATCTGCGGTAAGTGTAAACGGCAAGCGCGAGAGCAGCTCCTTTTGTAGCGGGCTGTACGTATACTGTAACGGCCCCGCCGATTGAGCCGCACCTTCCGAAGCGCCAGCCTGCGCCGGCGTACGCGGCAGTACACCGCGCCGCTCAAGCGCACGCATACCGACAGCTGCCTCGTAGAGGAAGAACTCTTCAAAGATGAGCGCGGTGCGGGCGTTTCCCGCATCTTGCATGGAAGCGGGGCGGTGCATTGCAAACAGCACGGTTCTTTTATCGGGGTAGCCGTATTTGTTTAATACCTCGGCGGGAAGCTCGGAGTCGATTCCCCGCGCATACGAGTTAAGCGCCTGATCGATGAGTTTACGCAGTTTTGTCTGCGTAAGCCCCTGCGTCAGCGGATATACCGGCAAAATACGGCGCTCCGCCGTATCATATTTTTCTATATCGAAAGAACTCGATTGGATAGCCCCGTATTTAACGGAAAAACTTCCGTAGACCAGCGCCTTTGTACCTTCCGGAAACGATTTTTCTAAAAAAGGCCGGTTAAAGCACGCCAACTCGCCGCGTATACCTTCCGAATCGCAGACAATCAACTTGAGCGTTTTCATACGCCCGTAGCCGAACCATTGCTGATCCATAACCGTTACCGGAACATTCAATTTATGAAATTTATTCCATTCGCTGAGCGTATTATACCTGCTGCGGTCTTCCCATGCGCGCGGCCAGAGCCGTAGTAGATCACCGACCGTCGAGACCCCCAGCCGGCTCAGCTGTTCAACAGTTGTTTTTCCCGCTCCATACAGATTTGACACAGGCGTTTGAATTTCTCCAATCAGCATAATGGCAGTATACCACAAGAAAAAGCCTTACGGCGAGATGTTTCGTTATATAAGGAAGCAAATGCATCATAGTGTTTTTAATAGCGCCTGCGAAATAACAACACAGTGGTATAGCATAATTGACAAAAACATCCGGTACCGCTATAGTAAAAATACATTTTTGCTTTCAAAGACAATGTTAGTAGTGTTATGCAATGTTTTTGGAGGTCAAAAATGCAAACGACTCATTGTCTCACTGTTAATTGGCACTTTACTGCAGCGTGCAATTTTAAGTGCCGGTATTGTTTTATGCACAATAGTCTTTCGTTAACGCGGAAAGATTATATGGTTGTGCTTAAAAAGCTTACAGGCTCCTTTCAAAGGATTAACTTTGTCGGCGGAGAACCGACCGTATCTCCCTTACTCATCCCGCTTGTCCGTGATGCTTATCACGCGGGGTTCGACTGCTCAATCGTAACAAACGGTTTTAATCTCATCCATCATACGCAACAGTTTGAAGCTATCTATCCGCTTTTATCATGCATCGGTATCAGTGTCGATTCTTTAAACAAAGAAACGAATGCTGCAATCGGCAGATGCTGTAAGGGGCATGTTATTACAAGAACTGAGTACGAACAGCTGTGCGCTGCAATCAAATCACACGGTATTCGGTTAAAGATAAATACGGTGGTCAGTAAGTTGAATGTGCATGAGGATTTTACCCACTTTTACGAAGCCGTACAGCCTGACAGAATAAAGCTCTTCCAAGTATTGAAGCCGAACACACAGCTTAAAAATGATTATGGTGATCTGCTGATTACTAAAGCCGATTTTAATTCCTTTGTACTGCGGCACAAAACCGCCGGCTCTTTCGGTGAGAATATCGTTGCAGAGGATAATGCGGCGATGACGAACGCCTACTACATTCTTGACAGCGAGTGCCGGTTTATCGACAACAAAACCGGTAAAAAGAGTCCTTCGCTTGCAAATGATGGGATGACGGTTGAAAAAGCTTTATCGTATATAGAAGTAGATGCTGCAAAATATCAAGCAAGATATATTGCGTAAAAATATGAAATATGAGGAGAAGTAAAATGAATGATTTATTAAAAGAAATTATCTGCGATTTATACACCTATATAAAAGAAGGTGAACTGATAAAAAACGGTACTCGCTATACTGTGGACACAATTATAGCGCCGCTGGAACCGGAACTCTGGGGTTACTATAAAGAACTTTATGGTGAAAACAGTCTTACAAACAATCATTTTCGTATTGATACGGAAGAAAAACGGAAAAAAGCCGCCGATGTAAAACCGAAAAAAGTACCGTTGGACGACAGCGCTTTTTTTGCGGAAATTGCTCAATTATGGATTATCGCAAAAACGCTTGGAGGCTATAGTAATGATTATATTGTCGATATTTCTTTTTGTATTGATGATATTTTATGTAAACTTCTTGAACACCGCCTAAGTAGAAAAGTCCCCTATAAAGAACGTACCGTGCAGCTTGTTTTTGACGTGCTCGAAACGCTCAAAGGAGATGCCTCTGCATTTTATCGCGAGCATACACGCCTACTGTGTTTCTTTCAATTTTACCGAGACGATATAAACCGTTTTTTCACCTTACTCAATAATCTTATCGTCAATAGAGCATACAGGGATTCTTTTGTCCGCAATGTTGGCAATGAGAAAGAAATCGACGCGGCAAAATTCTTACCTGTCGAGCTTAATGCAGAAGACGCACGGGATATGCTGAAGCTCTTTGTTCGTCGCAACGATCGTCCTATAAGTTTATCAGATCATAAAGCGTATAATGATCCAAGCAGATATTACATATATAAAGTAGAAGCAGTTGCATGGCTGTTTAACGACTATTTCGGCTTTGAACAGAAAGAAAAAAACTTGGCTATATTCAAAGGCGTTTTTAGTATTTCTAAGATTGATGAATATAAACGGTATTTTGAAGATGCATTCGAATCGTTGGAAGATAAAATTACCGAATTTCCTGCATTGACACTTTTACTTGAACGGGCAAGTAGATATCTAACATTCAATGAGTTACAACAATATTTCCCGTGCATTCATGAAAGTGAAATTTCACATGATGCAGATATCTATCGTTCATTGAAGGTTGTCCAAATTAAAAACGGCGCTCAATACTCTCGATTTGAGGCAATCCTTTTGAATACTCTCCCCAATATCTGTTTTAAATATGATGTAGAGGATAGTAGACCGTTCAGCAATAAACGAATGATGTTACTGCAGGCAATGTTCTTAGGTGCGCTATGGGAACTTTTGTGGACACAATCGTATATAACAAGCGGTGAAAATTCCGAACAACAAA
Organism: Treponema medium; assembly: GCF_017161265.1. Lineage (NCBI taxonomy): Bacteria > Pseudomonadati > Spirochaetota > Spirochaetia > Treponematales > Treponemataceae > Treponema > Treponema medium. Next base: position 1,350,118 of record NZ_CP031393.1, read on the forward strand.
AATGGAAAAAACTGCTCGACATCCTATTTCGATCTTTTTCACCGAAAAGCAGTGCAGCTGAATACGCAGCTGAAGTATTGAACCGGCTGATAGAGCTTTGTTGTATAAAGACGGAAATGCTTTTTGATACTGTTGATTTTACCGCCTTGAACAAAAGCAGCTATTTTAAGAGTAACGAAGCCTTACTGCATCTTTATTATAGCGTTACGCATTTTTTAACGAATAAGAAATATAGCCTGCTTGAACAGCTTGATTTTACAGCTGAAATGCAGCGCCGTATTTTGCCGCTTTTTCCAAAAGATGAAAAAAAGAAAAAAAGAGATAAAAGAAGAAAAAACGATTCGCAGAAAGAGAAAGAGAAAGATGCATTCAGCAAGAATCGTGAGTTTCTCAAACAGTTGGACTGCGGGATTTCTTTTCAATATTTCCGGCAACCGGTGATACCGTTTGGAGACGCGTGGAGTAACGAGGTTTGTCTTATGCGTTCCAATTTTGCATTTAAGCTCTGGTTTGATTCCGAACGCGAATATGAAGATTTATCTCGGCTGGAGCAAAGCGCAAAAGATGAAAGACAAGAAGAAATAAATCGAAACTTGAATAAAAGCTGTATCGAAAATCATTTTTTTTATTCTGCAGACAGAAATATGGAAACACATTTTTCTCTCCATCATTCGGTGGCGGCCGTACTTGAAAAACCCAAGCGTCTTTTGTATGCGCTCTATGATATAAAACAGTACCTTGAACGCATTAAAGAACAACAACCACCGGATAGTATTGCAGTTCCGTTCTTGCAGCAGAAGCTTGAACATATTTTTTCAACTATTTGCCTTGTTCTCTTTCCTGACAGCTCCAATAAAAGCTGGGATGCCGTATTTGATTCCAAGGGAAATATTTCGATGGATGATGATGTTATTCAATTTGATCTTTTTAAAGATTTCGGTAAGGAATTTTATATCACAGTGAAGAATTTTCTTGAAGTCATGTTTACCGGTCAATCCGACTGGATGGAAAAAATGGATTTTGAGTTACTGACCTATTTAATATATATTACGCTGCACTTGGTACAACTCGATGCCGACCGAACCGATGATATACCGCTTATTTTTAATTGTACGGAAGATGATCAAAAACGCTGGCAAAAAACAGTTGATTTTGTCAAAGCATGTCAAAAAAATAGATACTCTTCCCAATTAAGAAGCTTACTACAACATCCTTATAGCGTTTTTAATTATCAACTATCCGACAATATACAGTCAAAAAATATGAAGCAATGGCAAGCGTTGCCGCAAAGTGCAATTATTCATCTGTATAACGGTGATTTTGAAAAACTTCCTCAATATGTACGGAATATGCACGGCATTATTGATGATGCTAAGCAATTATTGGAACTCAAATCGATAGGAACAAGCCATAGCATAATCCGCGAAAACTATAAAAAGATAATAGCGGAACGATGGAATGGTTTTGCCCGTAAAAAATTCCGCAAAACATGGCTAGACTTACGCTCATTAGGTTCGAATGATTATTCTTATGGGTTCTCTTTTCATAACAATGGGGTCTGCGATGAAAGTCACCAAAAGCTCATTGAAATCGATACATTTAAACAGAAGGTGTTTTACGTATGGTGCTATCACGTTAAGTGCCAAATAGCACTTGCGTTTAGTGATGACGGATTACGCATAGACGTATTTCTCGGCGTAAAGTCGAAGAAAAATCTTACGCCGATATATTCGGCCACCGCAGACTGTGATTCTTTGGAGCGAAACTTTTTTGGGGCAAATGAACCTTTGAAGATTATTTTCGAAATAATGCAAGAATATCTGAGCCCTGAACGATCTCCCTTTAGAGCGAATTCTTATAGTTATAGGAATAGTGAAGAATACGAGTGCATTAAAAAATTACGTGAACGAAAAAGTAAGACAGACGATATGCTGAAAATCTTATGCAGGAATATCGTACAAGAATGCAGTACGGATTTTTTTAAAAATGATGTATCCTTTGGCATAGCGGTTAAAAGTAAAAAAATAGCAGAACTATGCAAAGAACTAAACGAATGTTTTTCTCTGTTACGTCAAAAAGAGGAAAATTGGGGCAAACCGAATTGGTATTGTATGGAAGTTTCTAAAAAACCGTATGATCTTGAAAACTATCCGAAAGATCAAATTTTAGTTTCGTCCGGTTCGACTACGGATTACCCTGAGATACAATTCGGCATCGTACTTTCAGATGACGACATGCAGATGGAAGTATATTTCGATTTTTATCGTACGGGACAGGAAGCGCTCTTTACCCTGCCGGTGAGTGAATATAAACAGTTTTGCGATTTTGCCTATGCAGCCCATAATTACGTAAAGGAGCGAATGCTTACCTATCAGTCGACGGAACAAGAAGTTGCAGAGCTCAAGGCTTTTCATACGGAAGTCTTTAAGTATTGTATCGAGAAAATTACCGAACAACGAAAAGAAGATTTTGAATTGATTCCACATAAGTCCGGTGGTATTCGGAGAATATGTCCAATCATAGGTAAACCATCAGAGAATAATACACCGCTTGACAAACTGTATAATTTATTGGACCCGAATGCTTCGAAAGATAAATTTTATTCTTTTAGTTTAAATCTGAAAGGGTCTTATTGTGGGATTTCAACAACGGATAAACCGGAGGAAATTACAGTACCGGAAAAACCTCGATGCGTTTCATATTCATTTATAATTGAAAATAAAGATGAGAAAACAATAGATGATTGGAGAGCCTTTCATATCTACACCGATGTATTGCTTAAAGATAATAATACGGAATTGGAACTCTGTTTGTTTTTTGACGAATGGGATGAGGAGAACAATAAAATATATGATAGATCTTTTACCATACCGCTTGCACAGTATACCTTATTGCCGAAATTTCTGTATGCACTTTATGAATACTGGACTTTTAATAGCAATACCTATTACGAGATTATAGAAAAGAAGAGTGAAGAAAACAGCTATCCGCATACATGGAAAGAGAGAAAACCGCGTATAAAAGAAATTGCAAAAATCTTTACCGAAACGGCGCAGAAGATTTTCGGTAAAGATGCAAAAACGGAATCACTCACACTGCCGCCTCAAGCATTTAAAGAGCGAATGGAAGCGCTTGAAGATCCTGAATGGCAGATCGGATCAAGCTATAGCGAAATAATCAGGGTAAACGATATTCCGCAACTGGTACTGTCTACCGGTATAGATGCCGTGCATATTCAGCTCGCCATTACCTTCAACGATTTACTAACAGAGTTGGAAGTATACCTTGATAAAAAGACCGATCCCGACGAAAAACCGCTTTTTGTACTCAACAGCACCGATTACCGGCTATTGGCATCATTCTTTGCCGAATTAAAAGTACATCAGGTTGAAGATATGTTTGCCTGCAAGAAGAAACTTGATGAACATCGTGCAACATTGAAGTGATATGCAGAAAGTCGACACCGCAGATGGCTCGCCCAAGAATGTACGTCCTGTACATTCTTGGGCTACGAGTTTGCAAGCAAACTCGCTTCTGTATGGAACCACCGACGTCCTTGTCGGTTCTGAAAAGCCTTTCACCGTTAGTTTTTTTGAAAATAGACGGTATAGATACGAGGCGCGAGCACAAATTAACCGCAGGCACGCCCAAAAATGAACATCCTTGTTCATTTTTGGGCTACAAGTTTGCAGGAGCAAACTTGCTTCTGCTGGGAACCACCGCCATCCATGGCGGTTTTGATACGTTGAGGACACTTTTTTGCTGTATGACGCCGTAGATGTGCCGTATATTTTCAAAAAAAAGGTTTTGAAAATTTTGCACTTATATAGTATAATACCAAGTTGTACCGGCAGTACACCGCAATGGACGGTGATACTGTCGTGACTTATTTTGAGGAGGCAGATAACGATGAAAGGTATTTCAAAGGTATCTCACAAAGTTGTATTGGCTGTACTGGCATGCAGCCTTTTGGTTCTTGCAAGCTGCGGAGAAAAAAGCACCGCAACGCTCAACAAGGATAAGCCGCTCGTATTCTTTAACCGGCAGCCGTCCGATCCGACAACCGGTGAAATCGATATGACGACGATGAACTGGAACGACAAGACCTACTATGTCGGTTTTGACGCTGCAGGCGGGGGAGCCGTTCAGGGGGCGTTGATTGTGGAGTTCCTTGCCAAGGCTGACGCTTCTATCGACCGCAACGGCGACGGCGTGTTAGGCTATGTACTGTGCATCGGCGACGTCGGGCATAACGATTCTAAAGCGAGAACGGAAGGTATCAGACGGGCGCTCGGTACATGGGCAGGTTCCACCGACCCGGGCGTTGTGCAGGAAGGTTCCGTTACCATCGAAGGAAAGACCTTAAAAGTTGTTGAACTTGAAGGAAAGGCAATGACCGGAACCGACGGTTCTACTTGGAACGCAAACGCCGCAACCGAAGCAATGGGCGGCTGGGCTACCAAATTTGCAGACCAGATCGACATGGTTGTTTCCAACAACGACGGTATGGCAATGGGCTGTTTACAGGCTTCAAACTATCCGGCAGGCGTTCCGATTTTCGGCTATGACGCAAACGCAGACGCGATCGAAGCAATCGGAAACGGCAAACTCTCGGGAACCGTTTCTCAGAACGTAGACGCACAGGCAACTGCAACGCTGCAAGTATTACGCAACTTGCTCGACGGTTTAACCGGAGAGGCGGTGTATACTCAGGGTATCTCCGTCGCCGACAAATACGGCAATAAGATCACCGCGCCCGTACAGTATTGGGCAGACGTAAAAGCCGTTATGGCGGAAAACTCGGGCGTAAATGCCGAAAACTGGCAGAACTACTCCGGCGGCAGCCGCGATGCGGGCATCAAGCAGACACAGGCGGACAAGAAAAAGGTGTTATTGACAATCTACAACTCTGCCGATAACTTCCTTTCTTCTTCGTATGTTCCGGCACTGAAATACTACGCTCCGCTTTTGAACATCGATCTGACAATCGTACAGGGCGACGGACAAAACGAGTCCAGCTGCTTGGATCGCTTTACCAACCTGAACAACTTTGACGCATTCGCCGTCAATATGGTAAAGACCAACTCCGGCGCAGACTACACCGGCAAGCTGAAGTACTAAATAGGAAACTCCTGACATCCTGTCAGTGTTAGGGATAGAAGCGGTATCCTTTTTAGCGCCGGTGTATTGCAACGGCAGCCTTCGACGCGAGGAGAAGCGCTGCGGGATTTTGCAGAAGCGCTAAAAAGATACAAGCGAATAGCCCGACCTGCTTCAAACGGCAGACCTCGTTTGCCGTTTGAAGCAGGGAACGCCCAAAATAATAGTAAAGATTAATAAATATATAGAAGAAAAAAGTTGTTAAATGTACTGCACAGGGGGCTTTGCGCTCCGAAACCGAAAAAAACCATGTAAGGAATAGCTATGGAAGACACGGTACTTGAAATTAAAAATCTTTCAAAGTCTTTTGCTAAAAACAAGGTATTGGAAAATATCAGTTTGACGGTGAAACGAGGGGCGGTTGTCGGACTGATGGGAGAAAACGGCGCCGGAAAATCGACGATGATGAAGTGTTTGTTCGGGATTTATGCGAAGGACGAAGGACGCTTTTTCCTTGAGAATAACTTGATCGATTTTAAGTCTCCCAAGGATGCGCTTGAAAACGGTGTGGCGATGGTGCATCAAGAGCTGAACCAATGCCTTGACCGTACTGTGATGGATAATCTCTTTTTAGGAAGGTATCCTGTCCGGTTCGGCGCGGTGAATGAAGTGAAGATGCAAAAGGATGCGGACGCGCTGTTTGCGTCTCTTAAAATGAATGTGAATGCACGCACGATTATGCGCACAATGTCCGTTTCGCAGCGGCAGATGGTAGAGATTGCGAAGGCTGTTTCGTATAACGCGAAGGTTATCGTGCTGGATGAGCCGACTTCTTCTTTGACGGAACCGGAAGTTATTAAGCTGTTTTCTATTGTACGGTCGTTAAGCCAGAAGGGTGTGTCTTTCGTATATATCTCTCATAAAATGGATGAGATTTTTCAGATATGCAGCGAGGTTGCAGTGCTGCGCGACGGGCGGCTGACGCTGGCAAAGAATATCAATGACACGAATATGAATGAATTGATTTCGGCGATGGTCGGGCGTTCGTTGGAAAAGCGCTTCCCCGATGTGGATAATGAGGTTGGGGAGGATTATTTTGAGGTGCGGAATATTACGACCCGCTATGAACCTCAGCTAAAGGATATTTCTTTTACGGTAAAAAAGGGAGAAATTTTCGGGCTGTACGGGCTGGTCGGCGCGGGGCGGAGCGAGCTTTTGGAAAGTATCTTCGGCCTTCGCACTATTGCGTCGGGCGAGATGCTCTTGGACGGTAAGAAGCTTCATTTTTCCAATGCGAAGGAGGCGATGGACTATAACTTTGCGCTGGTAACCGAGGAGCGGAAGTTCAACGGGATGTTCGCCAAAGCGTCCATTAAATTTAATACCGTTATTGCGAACATTGAAACCTATAAAACATTCGGTGTGCTGTCAAACCGCAAAATGCAGGAGGCTGCCGACCGTGAAATAAAGACGATGCACACAAAGTGTGTTTCTGCGGATGAGCTGATTAGCGCGTTGAGCGGGGGGAATCAGCAGAAAGTGATTATCGGCAAATGGCTTGAACGCCAGCCCGACATTCTTTTGCTGGATGAACCGACCCGCGGTATCGACGTTGGCGCTAAGTACGAAATTTATCAGCTTATTATCAATATGGCGAAAGCGGGAAAGACGATTATCGTTGTTTCGAGTGAGATGCCGGAAATTTTAGGCATTACGAATCGCATTGCCGTTATGTCGAACTACCGCCTTGCCGGTATTGTCGATACCGCTACCACCGATCAGGAAGCGCTGTTGCGGCTTTCCGCTCGGTACTTATAATTGGACAGCTGAAAATCATTAAATATAATTGAACACGGAAATTTACCGGAGGATAGGATGAAAGATACACCTGAACATAGTACACAGTACACGTTTACGCAGGAACAAATTGCGCAGGCGGATACGGCAAAGCTCTTGGAGGAAGATGCCGTTCTTGCCGAGTATACGGAGCGGCTTGATGCATTACGCAAAAACGGAGTGAACAAGGTTTCCGCACTGACGCAGGAGATTGCCGCCGTACGCAAAAATAAATTGATAAGCGCCGAGGAAAAAAACACCCGGATTGCAGCCTATCGCAAGCAAATTGAAGAGGCTAAGACCGTTGCGGCGCGGTATAAAGATGAAGAAAAAGAGCTGACGCATAAGGCGATACAGCGGGTGAATGCGCTTTCCGACGCTTTTGAGCAGGAAGTAAAAAAGAATGAAAATGCAAAGGCGGCGCGGCATAAGCAGGAATACGCGGAGAAGGTGCAAAGCATTACGGAGGCGGCGGAGAAAAAGAAGCAGGAAATTACCGCCGCTTTTGCGGGAAAAAACTCCGAGGAAGAACGGCGGGAGGCGCAGCAGGAATTGACCGCTGCGAACAATGCGTTTAAGTCCGCGCTTTTCGATGCGAAAAATCAGTATCAGACGGCATTGTGGAAGTGCAAAAATGCAAAGCATCAAGTCTATGTCGATCGGGTACAGAAAAATATCCATTTGCGCAACAGTAAAACCAATTTTTCCGAGGACTTTAAACTCGGTTTAAAAGATTACGCCTATAAGTTTACTCCCGCACAGTTCTTTTTGGCAAACGGATTGTACATCGCTATTGTGATATTTTTTGTGGTGTGTATTATCGTTGCGCCGCTGTCGGGCAGCGGGAACCTCTTGAGCCTTGCAAATATCCTGACAATTTTGGAACAATCTTCGGTGCGTATGTTCTACGCGCTCGGCGTTGCGGGAATCATTTTGCTGGCCGGTACGGACTTGAGCGTCGGGCGTATGGTTGCGATGGGCGCGGTGGTTACCGGTTTAATTCTCCATCCGGGAACGAACATCGTAACGTTCTTCGGTATGGGGCCGTGGGATTTTACCGCGCTGGCGATGCCGGTACGGGTAGTGCTTTCGCTCGGAATTTCCATTATTTTCTGCGTGATATTCAGCGCCTTTGCGGGCTTCTTTTCGGCGTGGCTGAAAATTCACCCCTTTATTTCGACGCTCGCGACGCAGCTGATTATCTACGGCCTCTTATTCTTCGGGACGAGCGGTACGCCGGTCGGTTCCATCGATGCCGGTATTAAGGACTTTTTCGGCGGCCGGTGGGAGCTTGGCGTTGTAGGCGGCGAATTGGTAACCTTCCCTAAACTGATTATCCCTGCGGTTATCGCCATCGCGATTGCGTGGTTTATATGGAATAAGACCGTACTGGGCAAGAATATGTACGCGGTCGGCGGCAATGCCGAAGCCGCAAGCGTGAGCGGTATCAGCGTATTCAAGGTAACGATGAGCGTGTTTATTATGGCGGGGATTTTCTACGGCTTCGGCGCCTTCTTCGAGGCGTTTAAGGCGAATGCGAGCGCAGGTACCGGACAGGGGTATGAGCTGGACGCAATCGCTGCCTGCGTAGTCGGCGGTATTTCGTTTAACGGCGGTATCGGCAAGCTGGAAGGCGCGGTGCTCGGCGTTATCATCTTTACCGGTTTAACGTACTGCTTAACCTTCCTCGGCATCGACACTAACTTACAGTTCGTGTTTAAAGGCTTTATCATCATCGCCGCCGTCGCCCTCGATAGCGTGAAATATTTGAAGAAGAAATAAAGCGCAGGAAATTTTGAGGAAATTTCGTGCGAAAGGAAGGGGATACTGACAGGATGTTAGTGGTTGTAAACAGTATTGAGTTTTTCTAATGAAAAACTCGTAGTTCAGGAATGAACACGGACATACATTCTTGGGCGATGCCATCCTTGGCGATTGAAGTACGGCGGGTATTAAACCCTCCGCACGAATAAACAAAAAAAACGCATCGGCAGGTTACAAATATGAAATATGGGAAAAATTACGCATATACTTTGATAACGGTTATTGCAGCCGTTACCGTGTTTTTCAGTTTTATGATTCCAAAAATCGATATGGATAATGAACTGCGCCACTTTTTTCCGGAAAAACATCCGTCAAATATTAGGTTTAAACAACTGACAGCTGATTTCGGCGATCAGTATGCAATGGATATCGTAATTGAAACAAAAGAAGATACTATCCTTCGTTCAGACTATGTTACCGCCATCAAAAATATTTCTGAAGAACTTGCTTTAGTCGATAATGTGGTGAAAGTACGATCTTTAACCAATATTGAGTTTATCACGGCAAAAGATGGTTCCCTTATTGTGGAAGCCTTGCTTCCGGAACATTTTTCAGGAACTGCAACAGAAATTCAAGCGATAAAACAAAAAATCTTTGAATGGCCGCACGCCTATCTCGGTACGATTATTTCCGATAATTTAAAAGGCGTGCAGATTGTCGTAACAATGGCGTCAACTTGTACCCCCTCCGAAATTAGTGCGCTTTATAACAATACGGTAGAGATAGTCAAGCGGAATTTGCAAACGCTAAACGGGATGTCTTATAAAATTGCCGGTGATCCGGTACTTGCCGAATATGCAACGCTTTTTATGTATGCCGACTTGCGCAATCTTATTCCGTTAATTACAGTGGTAGTTTTATTCTGTTTGTTTTTATCCTTTAAGAATATTGAAGGAACAATTCTGCCGCTGCTTGCGGTGCTTATCAGTACGGTATGGACAATCGGTACGATGGCTGTCTTGGGAGAGCCGCTAACGATCGTATCAAGCTGTCTGCCGGTATTGCTTATTGCCGTCGGTTCCGCTTACGGTATTCACATTGTCAATCATTATTATCAGCATCTTGAAATGCAGCCGCTGATAACTTCGCAGGAATGCCATTGCACCGCCGTTGCCGAATCGCTGAAAGAGATCCGCGCACCGGTATTGCTTGCAGGTATTACAACTATCGCAGGCTTTATATCTACCATCACCAGCCCGATAAAACCGCTGAAATCCTTTGCAACATTTAGCGCCTACGGTATTGTAATCGAATTGGTTGTTGCCTTTCTGCTCATTCCTGCATTGCTGGTACTGAAACCAATAAGGCTTGTACAAAAACAGCAAAATAGGATGAAGATGCATGTGGTAAAACAAAATGCACGGCTTGCCGCATTGGGAATAAAAATAGATGAAAAAGGATTGACCCATAAGATATACCTCTTTTTTAATCGACATCGAGCGGGATTTATCATTATGTTACTTGTCATTATCAGCCTTTCGATATGGGGTATTCATCAGTTAAATATCGAGTCGGCATTTTTGGAATATTTCCCTAAAAATTCTGAAATACGGGAAGGCGTTTCCTATATAGACGAGCACTACGTCGGCTCTACGGGATTCAGCTTACTGATTGACGGTAAAAAGAAAGGCGCTCTCTGCGACCCAGAAATCTTAAAACAAATGGATGACCTTTCCAACTTTCTCACCGATAATTATGCCGATATCGGAACGATATTATCGTTCTCCGATTTTATCAAGCGGCTCAATCAAGTGATGCATAAAGATATGTTGCTCGAATCTTTCGACGCAGCTGAAGCTACCGATGAAACCTCTCAATCCACCGAGAGTTTCTTTTCGGACACCGGAAGTTTCTTTACCGATTCCAATGCTGAACAAAGCGGAGAAATGATGGATAAGTCTTCACCGGATAACCTTACGGCGCAGACCGTATCAAGTACGACTACTGAACCATCTTCTTTTGCCGCACGATATCGCGGGAAAACACTGACAACCGACGACGTGATGGAGCTTTTTATCGCTGCGTATGCCCAATCGGGAGGAAAGAACGTTACGCTTCCTGATTTTATGACCGCGTTGCAAAAAGAACTAAATTACAATGGAGCTGCTTATGATGAAATTCCCTACGACATTTCAAAATATCCGGTTGCTCATCGTGAGGAATTAAAAAATTTAATCTCACAGTATCTTCTATTGTATTCAGGTTCACTTGACGATCTGGTTGATGAACAGCTGGAGCCGTCAAAGACTCGTATGCAGATAATGATGCGTGTTCACGATACCGGCAAGATAAAAGCGGTTATCAACGCTGCCGAACAGTATGCACAACAACATTTTCCCGAAGGCTACACGTTGGAAGCGTCCGGACTTGGAGAGCTTGAAACCGCAATGACCTCGATGATTATTGATAGTCAAGTGTCGAGTTTGCTACTTGCTATTGTGATTGTGTTCTGTATTTTGTCTCTCTATTACCGTTCTCCGATTGCCGGACTTATCGGTGCTGTGCCTCTCGGTATTTCTATCCTTATGAACTTCGGTATTATGGGATTAGCCGGTATCAATCTTGATATGGTAACCAGTCTGGTAGCTGCGATCGCCATTGGAATCGGTATCGACTATACCGTTCACTTTATGAATAACTACCATAAAGAACGATTGAGAACAGACGATTTAACTGCGGTAACGGTTAATACGTTGCAACTTTCGGGAAAGGCTATTATGGTCAATGCCGCATCAGTCGGCTTCGGCTTTGTTGTGTTGTGTTTTTCACGCTTTGTGGTGTTGCGATTTGTCGGATTTTTAGTCGCAGTTGTCATGCTTACCGGCTCCATTGCAGCTATGACAATTTTGCCGGTGCTGCTCAATATTTTTAAACCACGTTTTATGAATAAATAGGAGGTAATAAAATGAAACGCTCAATCAAAAAGCTGGTGTTGATACCACTGTTTGCTGCCGGTATCATTGGGACGCTTGTTGCCGAAGATGGTAAAAGTATTGTTCAAAAATCGCTGGATGTACCGCGTCCGCGTTTTACACACAGTGCTGTAAAAATGGAATTGATCGATTCAAATAATTCCATTGACGAACGTATGATCGAAGAATGGGCAAAAGATCCCGGCGATAAAACCGGCGCGGCGTTGATTGTATTCCGGTATCCTGCTTCGGTAAAAGATACGCGATTTTTGCAGATCGTGAATAAAGACCGTGCCAATGATAAATGGATATATATGCCCGCACTGCGCACAACCCGACGCATTGCTTCCTCAGATGGTTCAAAATCCTTTATGGGAACTGATGCGAGCTATGACGATTTAGAAACACGTAAGATTGACGAGGATACACACGAGCTGCTGGGAACCGAAACAGTCGGTGCTTATACCTGTTATAAGATTGAATCGATACCGATTAATGCAAAGTCAAGCCAGTACCTTAAACGAATTTCATACATCGATCAAAAAACATCCATACCGATAAAAATTGAAATGTATGATAAAAAAGGTGCGTTGCTGAAAGTTTTGGAAATTGAGAAACTCGAACAACAAGGAGCCTATTGGATTCCTATGCAGGGGAAAATGACGAACGTACAAACGAAGCATACTACTCGCATCACCATTCTCAAGCTCGAATTGGATAAACCGATCAACGATAAAATGTTCACGCAGAATTTTTTAAACACGGGTAAGCTATAAGATAATTCATAAGAAACAAGTGCGCTTTCATACACGAATATACGGGGAGGATCAAGATGAAAAAGAAGTTTTTACTGTGGGTGCTGCCAATTGCTTTATTTGGAACGCTGTTTGCGCAGGATTCTTTTTTTGACGATGCAGGAGAAATAGCTTCCGATCCTGCGGAAATGAATTTCGGTTTAGCAGAAACGGATGCAAGCAGCACAATGAGTTCAGCTTCGATGAGCAAATCGGAAAAAACGCTGGAATGGCACGGCTTCGCTAAACTGGATACACGACTTTGGGTACATCCCGATGTAAAACGGGCTGATGCAATTCCTGTGTTCGGACTTACGGTGAGTCACAGCAACGCTAAAACGGAGTTGTCCGCCGATTTGCAGTTGAATGTGCGGACGATAAAAGATTATCCGCTTGATATTCTGAATGAACTGACGATGCGTGTCTATTTAGGCGACTGCGTATTGTCTGCAGGAAAACTGAAATTGGTATGGGGCAAGGGCGATATGATTCACGTACTCGATGTGTTTAATGCGAACGACCTTACCGACTTTACCATTCCCGCCTATATAGACCGCAGAATAGGCGAACCGATGGTACACTTTGCCTATAATGCGCCGATCCCGCTGCGGCTTGAACTTGCATGGGCTCCGTCAATGACGCCCGACCGTATCGCGTTGAATGGTCCGTGGGTACCTCCACAGCTTCAACAAGCAAAACAGCGCGCACGGGATTATCTATCTCAGGTTATCAACGATTCCGCTTCTCATTTTTCAGCCTTTTTTGATGAAGCACAACTGCAACAAGCGCTTCATGATCCTATTTCAAAGATACTGAAAGAAAATATCCCCGATTCAATTACTATTGATATGAAAGATATTGTAGAAAAACTTGATGAAAGTGCTTTGCTTAAAGGTATCGAACCTTTTTTGGTAAAACCGCAGATAAAAAAATTGCTGGAAAATCTTGCAAAGCAAAAAATCACCATACCGACTACAGAAATCATTAAAAATTTTTTGCCTCCTAAACCGGACGGAACCGAGTATACCGAAGCGGAATTGAAAGCGTTGTTGCAAGGGGAACCTTTTTTAACGCAGGCGACATCTTTTATTGCGAAGCAGATTGCCGATACGGCAAAAAAAGCAGAGACGGAATTTATTGCGAGCATAAAAAAAGCCGATGCGGTTATCGGGAGCTTTCGGTTTGATGAATTTATAAAAATCGGCATGAACTCTTTTTTACCCGACATACATAACATCAAATACGGACAGTACGGCATACGCCTTTCCGGTTCGGCAGGACCGGTTGATATGGCAGGACAGTATTATTTTGGTCACTATAAGACGCCGTCGATTGATGTAGAGAAGATGCTAAAGAATGCACTTGCCGGTAAAAGCCTCGCCGATTGCGTGCACTATGATCCGGTACATATCTTCGGTATCGATATTGGTGCGGCTATTGCAATGTTTAATTTAAAATCGGAATTAGCCTATTACATGACAGGTGACTTTAAAGGTACCGATCCCGCAGTACATAACAATAGGATTCAGTGGGTGATAGGATTTGACGTTGATATTCCTTTAAATAATATCAATATTAATATCCAAAACCTCGGCGCATGGACACTCGGCTTCAAACAGGTAAAAGAAAATAACGGAAACGGGAAATTCGATATGGATTGGAATACATCAGAAAAAGCTACCAACAATAAGTTGATTGTCAACATTTCCGATTCTTGGTTGCATGAAAACCTTACCGATTCCATAACCTGTATCTGGGGCATAGAACATAACGATTTTGTCATAATGCCTAAGCTGCGTTACCGTATTAAAGACGAATTATATGTAGAAGGTACCGGCGCCTATATCTATGCTGCAAACAAAAAGAGCGAGTTTTCAAATTGGAAAAACAACCATTTTATCCAAGCAAGTCTTGAATACCGATTCTAAAAAGATGCTCATTGTAAAGAGAGTATTTTCTCCTCTTGATAGATGTGTTCAAGTGTATACATAGCGCGATTGTTTCCTATTGAATCAAAGGCATACAACGTTTGCTATTGAATAGAGACTATGAATAAACCGTATAATATTCATTGACATAAAGCTTTCAATTTGCTATATTAGCAATGAATATTATACAATATATTCACACATATATAAAAAGGGATTAGTATGCCGAAAGCATTTACCGAAGAAGAAAGAATAAAAATAAAAGAAGCGCTTATGGAAACCGCGCTCGATTTATTTCACGATAAAGGAACAAAATCCTTGAGCATAGCGGAATTGACCAAACGGGTCGGTATTGCACAGGGGAGTTTTTATAATTTTTGGAAGGATAAAGATGCTCTGATTATAGAACTCATTGTGTACCGCTCAAATCAAAAACTACGCAATATTGAAAAAAAATTTTCAACTTCACTTACCGACCCGGCGGCATTTCTTACGGATATGATATACAAATCTTCGATTGATCTTATGATAAAAATTCAAAGTCAGCCTATTTATCAGGATGCGTTTAAGCTCTTTGAAGCAAAGGGGCAAAATGAGGCACATAAAATTGAAATTCTGTATCAAGATTTTTTAGCAAAGCTGATATGGTATTGGGAACAGCACAGTGCAATTACGCGGGTAGATCAAAAAGGGTTGATGAGCGCATTTATCGGGAGTGCGGTTTTGTGTTCTCAGTGTTATCAATTTGATGAAGCGTATTTTAATGATGTGCTGCGAACATATATTGCTGGAGTTGTGCACAAATATATAGAAGTATGAATGTAAGCGTTTAAAAGAAAAAGGCATACAGAGAAACCGCACCGAAAATACTGTAAGCGTTTTTCCTTAAAGGAGTTGAATAATGCGGATAGCTGATTTTACACAGATACATAAAGATGATGTACTCATTGCAGGCGGTAAGGGCGCTAACCTTGGCGAGATGACTGCTGCGGGAATACCGGTTCCTAAGGGATTTGTGATTACCGCAGATGCGTATCGAGAATTTCTCAAAGAAAATAACATAGATGAAATTATCTTGCGCGTTCTTACAGAGGCGCAAACGGATGAACAAGCATTGTTATCCGCAGTCGGTACATTTCGGAAGAAAATCATAACAGGACATTTTCCCGCTCAATTGGAAAAAGAGATACGGAATAAATATGCAGAACTCGGAGAAGCTGCGAGAGTTGCGGTTCGCTCATCAGCAACAGCGGAAGATTTACCCGATGCAAGTTTTGCAGGTCAGCAGGAAACGTATTTAAATGTGCAAGGGATAGAAGATGTCCTGCTTCAAATACGCCATTGTTATGCTTCACTATGGGGAGAGAGAGCGGTACGCTATCGATTTAACCAAGGATATAATCAAAGCGCTGTTGCGATTGCCGTTGTCATTCAAGAAATGGTAGAAAGCGAAAAAGCGGGCGTTCTGTTTACCGTCAATCCGGTAACACAAAACAAAGATGAAATGCAGATCAATGCAAGTTACGGATTGGGAGAAAGTGTAGTAAGCGGTCGTGTAACGGCAGATAGTTATATCGTAAATAAATCAGGAGATGTACTGGAAGTTACTATCGGAAGTAAAGAAACGCAAATTGTTTATGGCGATACAAATACCAAAGAAGAATCGGTAAGCGAGGAAAAAAGAACAGCGCGGGCATTGAATGATACTGAGATTGCAGCTCTGGTGAGCGCTGCGCTAAAAATAGAAAAACACTACGGTATGCCGATGGATATTGAATGGGCAATACAAAAGAACGAAATATATATTTTGCAAGCACGCGCAATAACAACCTTAAAAAACAATGATGATGAGAAGCTTATTCAAAAATATATCTCAAAAAGATCATTATCAAAAATGATGAAAGAAAATATGGCTTTTCAGTTTGAAAAAATGCCGTTTGCATACCGTGCACTGGACTTTGATTATATGATAGCAATTAACGACCAAAAAGCGCGGATATTCGCAGAAGGCGGTATTGTTTTTAATTCAAATCCTGTAATTGATGACGATGGTATTCAGACGCTTCCGGAAAACAAAAAAGGGTTTACGCTGCGTATTTTTCATATTTTTAAAATTATTCGGATGCTTAAAAATTTTGACTATTGTTCGGACGTATGTAAAACATTTATAGCTCAATATGAACAAGAGATAGCGCATATTAAAACCTTAGATTTTGAAAATATGAGCTTAGCGGAATGTACTACATTTATGGAACGAAGTTATGCGTTGACAGAAAGACTTGCTTATGACAGATTTAAGTATGCCTTGTTTCCGTCTTTTTTAATGAGCAAAAAATTCACCAAAATAATAAAACGTGTAGATACGGACTATTCCGCCTTTGATTTTTATTGGGAACTCAATAATAAAACAGCTGTTGTTACCAATGATATTTCTCGTATGGCGGATACGATACGGAAAAACACAGCCCTAACGGAAGCCATACTATCGGGAGAAAGATTCAACACACTGTGTGTCGATTTTCCTGCATTTAAGCAGCTTGCGGATGATTTTATCAAACAGAACGGTTTTAAGTCTGATTACAACTGCTATTGCATCGAAGCAAAAACGTTTATCGAAGAACCTGATAGGCTTGTCAATATTATACGCCCGTTATTAAACGCCTCTGATACATCCGATCAAAATTCTCATAATAACACGAATAAAAACTATACGGATTTAATGCAGCAATTAAAGCGCATTTATGGAAATAAATATCCTCGTATAGAAAAAGACATACGGCACTTCCGGTATTTTCATGTTGTCCGAGAAGAATCGCAGTATCTCTGGGAAACACTTTTTTATTATGTCAGACAGTGTGTAACGCGGATAAATGTTCTGCTATTAAACAGTGAAGATTATAAACACGGAATTGCAAATCTTTTTCACCGTGAATTACTGGAAGTGTTGAAAGCCGGATATATCAGTGATGTTTATAAAGAAAAGATCGCAAGGCGGAATAAAAAATTTCCGCTTGCGGAAAAAGTTTGGGAAGCTTCAAAATTACTGGTGTTCGATTCAACTGGTGATGTACTGAAAGGGGTGAGCGGAAGCCCGGGAACTGCTGTAGGAACGGTGCGCATTATTCGCACGCCTGAAGAATTTTATAAGATGCAAAAAGGAGATGTGCTGGTGTGTCATCTCACCGATCCTGAATGGACGCCGCTTTTTAAACTTGCAAGCGCTGTCGTTGCAGATACCGGCTCTGCACTCAGCCATGCAGCGATTGTTGCACGGGAGTTTAATATACCGGCAGTATTAGGCGTCGGTTTCGCCACCGCCAAATTCAAGGACGGCGACCTCATCACCGTTAACGGCAATACTGGTGAAGTACGGAGCAGTGCAGACGCATCAGGCCGTTTTATCATATCCGCCACGGATGGCGGTGATTCTACGCAGTAACAAGTTTTTGCCTTAAGCAAAAACTTGACACTAACATTGTACAAGGAAGTACAATGTTAGTGTTACTCGCAGAATAATGGAGTTGTTGAGATGGATACAAAAGAGCTTAGACGGTTTAACATTTTAACAAAACCGATTTTTCCGTTGCTTATTAAAACGGCAATTCCGACAATCATCGGTATGTTGATTAGCGTTATATACAATGTAACCGATACCTTTTTTGTCGGACAATTACACAACAGATCAATGATTGCGGCAATCGGTGTGGTATTCAGTTTTGTCAGTGTTATCCAAGCAATCGGGTTTTGGTACGGCTACGGCAGCGGTAATGTAATGTCAAAGAATATCGGGAAGCACGATTATGCGGAAGCGGAAATCATTTCTTCGATAGGTATTGTCATTGCAATCGCAACCGGTACGGTGATCGCAATCGCAGCATATATTTTTGTTGTACCGCTTGCAAAACTCATCGGCGGCAGTGCATCGCAGGACGTACTCACCTTTACCGTGCAGTATTTAAAGATCATTATCATCAGCATTCCGTTCAGTTTATATGCAGTAACCGTGTATAATCAGCTGCGTCTGTGCGGGAATGTACGCGATGGAATGATCGGATTACTTTCCGGAATGCTGACCAATATGGTACTGGATCCGCTGCTGATGTTTCCGCTTAACATGGGATTTATCGGCGCCGGATATGCAACGCTCATCGGTCAGATTATCGGGTGTATTGTATTGACCGCACTTGCACAAAGCCGCGGAAATATTCTTGTCAGTATAAAAACAGCGCACTATAGCAAAGTGCGTATGTATCATATTCTTGTGGGAGGACTGCCTAATTTTTCACGACAGGCAATTACCGGTGCCGCATTGGTGCTGCTCAATGTTACGGCGGCGAAGTACGGCGAAAGTATGATCGCTGCTTTAACAATAAGTTCAAAAATTGTTGCAGTGGCTTTTATGATTATGATCGGTTGGGGACAAGGCTTTCAGCCTATTTGCGCGATGAATTACGGTGCTCAACAATATGAGCGGGTAAAAAGAGCCTTTATTACGACTGTTACTGTGGGAACAATTTTTTTAACAGCCGCCTCAATAATCCTATTCATCTTCGCCGAACAATGTATTCATCTTATGTCAAACGATAATGACGTGGTGACTACCGGAGTTTCGATACTGAGGATGCAATGCTTCTCGCTTCCACTGTTAGGCATCTTTGCTGTCAGTAGTATGTTCATGCAGAATATCGGCAATTATTTTTCAGCGCTCCTCATATCAATTTCACGGCAGGGTTTCTTTTATGTACCGCTCCTATATCTTCTGCCTGCCGTATACGGCAAAACCGGTATCTACCTGCTGCAGCCGATCTCCGATTTTTTATCCTTCCTGTTTGCCGTTGCAGTCGTTTACAGGTGGTATAGGAAGAATAGCCCATCCAATAGTTGTGTATATTAGTTAAAGTATTCCTGTCGTTTCATACTTTTAATGTCTTTATTGTTTTTTATAATTATGGTAAGCTCTCTCCTATGACCAGCATAAGCAATGTTATCGAAAATTTTACCGGCTTTTTTACAACAGAAAAAAACGAAATACTCGTCGCGAAAATATGGACTATTGTACAATTTATCGCAATTCTTTTTGTTATCTCTCTGTTCTTTAGAATAGTTAATTCAATCGTAAAAAAAATCACGGTAAAAAAATGTTCACTGCAAATACAGTATGTAATCAATAAGATTATCCGATATGCAGGTTTTGCCGTCATGGTGTTGACAACTTTTCATCGTTTAGGCATTGACATCAGTGCAATACTCGGAGCTGCGGGAATTGCCGGTGTTGCTATAGGTTTTGCAGCTCAGACTTCAATATCGAATATTATTTCCGGACTTTTTGTTATAACCGAACGAACCTTTAAAATAAGTGATACCATTGAAGTCAACGGGACAATAGGCACAGTCCAAGCGATTAATTTATTATCGGTTATTCTAAAAACATTTGACAACCAATATGTCAGAATTCCGAATGAGACCATCATAAAAGCAAACCTGATTAATTACTCACAGTTTCCGTATCGACGTGTAAAGACGGAATTGTCCGTCGCTTATGGTACTGATTTAAGAAGGACGGAAGAAGTTCTATTAGCCGTTGCAAAAAATAATGCATTCACTCTTGATGATCCGGCGCCTTCAATTCTTTGGACAAGCTTTGCAAGTTCAAGTATTAATTTTACACTTATGACATGGACAAAAATCGAAGACTTTGGAAATTTACGAAATTCATTATTCATCGAAATAGATGAAAAGCTCAAACAGGAAAATATAACCGTCCCCTTCCAGCAACTCGACGTTCATATAAAGGACGACCAAACAACAACAATATCCGAACTTGAGCAATCAATACCTCCAACACAGAGCATCGAGGTATGATTATTTTCATAAGGCGCTTGCAGGGAGACAAGGTTTTTAACCGGCGATATCAGCGGCTCAGAATCTGTCGGCTACAAAGGATATCCTATTATGCATAAGATGGCAATAGAAGATGAAATACGTTTAGTCGATTCAATGATCGATCTCTATGCGGCAGCACACCGACATGACCTTCCAAAGTCTGATTCCAAAGTCATTGAGACAGCAGTGCCGGACGCGGAGGTATTAAAAGCATATACACACAAACGGATTGAACAATGCCGGTATCGCGGCAAACAGGAAAAACCGTTTTGTAACGTTTGTCCCGTGCATTGCTACAAGCCGGAGATGCGGCAGCAAATCCGTGCGGTTATGCGTTACAGTGGCCCGCGTATGTTATTCCGTCATCCGATTTTGAGCATGCAGCATCTTATCGGTACTATTCGCAGTAAAAAGGAGGCAAAAGATACTGAAATGAAAACAACTGAACAAGAGCATCTTCCAGTGACCGGCGTCGGTCCGGTGTGTGTGGCAATTATGATTGCCTTTACTGTTGCCGGTATTGCGGCGATAAAATTCGATATATTTACCAGTGGTGACATACATAGTGCAATTATTGCAATCATTTTTATAATTGCCGGAATTTTATGTATTGCAGGCGGCATCGTATTGTGGTGCGCTGCAGTATTCGGCTCCCGCATTGACACCAAGATAAAAGCAAATCAACTTGCAACCGATGGTGTTTATGCCCTCGTGCGTAACCCGATTTATTCCGCTTTTTTATTTATCTGTACCGGTGCGCTGCTGTTTTGTAGGAATTGGTATGTATTGATGTTACCACCACTCTTTTGGCTATACCTCACCATATTTATGAAATTGACGGAAGAACAATGGCTTGCCGAACGTTTTGGTGATGAATATACAGCATACTGCAAACGGGTTAATCGCTTTATTCCATGGAAAAAATAGTAAGTGCAACTTGGAGCACAACACGAATTGCATAAACGCCCCGTTTCAACTATACTTATCCTATTATGATAGAAATGAAACGTACAGTTACCTGCGGTCAGCTGCAAAAAAGCGACGCCGGTAAAACAGTAGTATTAAACGGATGGGTGCACCGCAAGCGCGACCACGGCGGTATCTCTTTTATAAACTTACGCGACCGCTACGGACTGACACAGGTGGTTGTCGATGACGATGCAAGCACTGAGCTAAAAGAAACCGCAGCCGGTTTGAAGATGGAATATTGTATTGCCGTTGAAGGTACGGTGCGGGAGCGTCCCGATTCCATGGTCAACACAGAAATGACAACCGGACACATCGAAGTGAAGGCGCTGCGCATCGTGGTTCTGTCGAAGAGCGCCGTGCTGCCCTTCCAGATTGACGAAAAAACCAACGCCAACGAAGACCTCCGGCTCAAGTACCGCTACCTCGACCTGCGTTCTCAGACTATGCAGGATCACCTGATACTGCGCTCAAAGGTTACGTTCGCGGTGCGGGAGTACCTCACAGCGCGAAACTTCTTGGAAATTGAAACGCCGACCTTTATTAAATCGACGCCGGAGGGCGCGCGCGACTATTTGGTGCCGTCCCGCCTCTATCCGGGCAAGTTCTATGCGCTGCCGCAGTCCCCGCAGTTGTACAAGCAGATACTGATGGTCTCCGGTTTTGACCGCTATTTTCAGATTGCCCGCTGCTACCGTGATGAAGACGCACGCGGCGACCGTCAGCCTGAGTTCACGCAAATCGATATTGAAATGAGCTTTGTTTCTCGCGATGACGTGCTCGATGTTACCGAAAATATGTTCCGCACGGTATTCAAAAAGACTATCAACGTGGATTTAGCGCAATCCTTCCCGCGGATTAGCTATGATGATGCCATCGACCTGTACGGCACCGACAAACCCGATATCCGGTTCGAGATGAAGCTGCAGGATGCCGCATGGATGGCTGAATGCACCGAGTTTGCCGTGTTCAAAGATGCGGTCGCTGCCGGAGGAGCCGTCAAGGCGCTTGTAGTGAAAGGACAGGCAGCAAACTACAGCCGCAAAAAGATTGAAGAGCTTGAAGCTGCGGCAAAAATCTACAAGGCAAAGGGGCTTGCATGGACAAAAGTTGCAGGCGGCGCATTCGAAGGTGGTATTGCCAAATACTGTGCCGGCGCGGAAGCTGAAATATGCAAAAAGCTGAATGCCGGGGACGGCGACCTGCTCCTCTTTATTGCCGATGCAAAATATAAAACCGCCTGTACCGCGCTCGGTGCTGTCAGAAGCAAGCTCGGTAAGGATTTAAATTTGCTCGACCCAAAAGTATTCGCCTTTTTGTGGGTTATCGACTTCCCGCTCTTTGAATGGAATGAAGATGAGCAGAAATGGGATCCCGCTCACCACATGTTCTCCGCACCGCAGGAACGCTACCTCGACACGTTGGAGCAAAACCCCGGCGAGGTAAAGGGCGACCTGTACGACCTCGTACTCAACGGATACGAAGTTGCTTCCGGCTCAATCAGAATCCACAATCCAGAGCTGCAAAAACGGATATTCAACATTGTCGGCTTTAACCCCGCCGATGCGGAAAAGAAGTTCGGCTTTTTAACGGAAGCATTCAAATACGGAGCGCCGCCCCACGGAGGTATCGCCCCCGGTCTTGACCGCATCGTAATGCTAATGGCAGGCGAAACCTCGATTAAAGAAGTAATCGCCTTCCCCAAAAACACCTTTGCCGTCAGCCCCATGGACGAAAGCCCCAGCGAGGTTGACGAAAAGCAGCTTGCCGAACTCCACTTGAGCATTCGGGCATAGCATGTACGAAATCAGACAGCTTGAGCAGGCTCGATTATTTTGCAGGTATGCTCCGCAAGATGATGCGTTTGCCTTGAAAAGATTATGGACATAGAAGCACTTGAATTCCGTGCGGCTTGTTTGCAAGCTGCGCGGAATTTTTTTATTACACATCAATATCTGGAACTGGACACTCCGGCGCTCTCGCCGACGCTCATCCCCGAAAGCTGTCTCGAAGTGTTCCGCACGGAGTACCTCAAACCCTTTAAAACCGGCGAGGAGGCGGCAGTCCCGCTCTTTCTTGTTCCCTCCCCGGAAGTATTCATCAAGCTGGTTATCGCCGCGCACGGCCGCTCGGTGTTTCAGCTTTCCAAATGTTACCGCAACTGCGAATCCGTCGGGCATATTCATAATCCAGAATTTACCATGCTGGAATATTACACCATGCAAGCGGATTACTGCGATTCCGTCACGCTTACCGAAGCTTTCCTACAGACTATGGCGCAGGCAGTTGCGGGGATGCCGCTTGCTGACCCCGAATTGGGTGCGGTGCTTTCCAAACCGTTTTTGCAGCTGACCATGGACGAAGCCTTTAAACGATTCGCCGGTTTTTCCCTTGCCGAAGCGGAAACACCGGAGCTTGCCTTTCATGCTGAACGGCTCGGTCTCGGCGACCGGGCACAGTATGAAAGCTGGGCGTGGGATGATTTATACGAGCTGCTCTTGGTACACTGCATAGAGCCGCAGCTTCCGTCCGATGTGCCGGTCGCACTGCTGGACTATCCCGCGCGGGTACCTTGCCTTGCACAGGAACGGACGGAACAGCGTACCGCCGCTGACGGACGGACATATATATGGAAGACAAAAGAGCGGTGGGAAGTGTATGTACGCGGAGTGGAACTGGCAAACTGCTATACAGAAGCGCGGGATGCCGAAGAAATCAATCGCTCTTTTGCGGATGAAGCTGCAATTAAAAACGCAACAGCACGGGTACCGCATCCCGTACCGGAGAACTTCGGCGGGATATGCGCCCGTATGCCGCCCTGCTCCGGCGTTGCAATGGGATTTGACCGCTTAATCATGCTCCTCGGTGGCAAAAAAACACTCAGCTCCTTTTTATACGGCGGGATGTAGAGAAATCGAACTCTTGATTGACAAAAATGATGTGAAGCTGCAGGGTTTAGATTCCTATAACACAGAGGGCAG
Organism: Treponema medium; assembly: GCF_017161265.1. Taxonomy (NCBI): domain Bacteria; kingdom Pseudomonadati; phylum Spirochaetota; class Spirochaetia; order Treponematales; family Treponemataceae; genus Treponema; species Treponema medium. Next base: position 1,374,342 of record NZ_CP031393.1, read on the forward strand.
CTCTAAAAACTCAATTAGATGTTTAGAGGGGGGCAATACTTATTTTTCAGTTTGTACATACCCATGCCTGATTTGGAACGATATCTACGTCCTAAATCCGGCAGTCTTAGCATATCGCCCCCTATAGATAAGAGGTGATTTTCTTTGTTCCATATTAGTGAAGATAGGCCTAATCTACCTGTTGATGATGTATCCAGCAAGTACTATGGTAGAAAGATGTGATTTTCTGTTCCGTATCAGTTTAGATTGCAGATAAGGTCTTTGTGTGTGATATTATGAGGAAAGGTAGAAAAAGTGTTAGAACGACATATTGCTGACGTTTTTCTACAAATCCCTAGATATTATGATAAAATTATGATATTATCCTGATAATGGAGGTTCGTATGATGCAAATTAGACCTGTTTCAGATCTGCGTAATAAATTTTCAGAAATAGAAAATATAGTTTCAGCAAACAGAAGTCCTGTATTCCTTACAAAAAATGGTTATGGCTCTATGGTTGTGATGAGTCTTGATTTGTACGAAAGCCTTACACATACTATTGAAAGCCAACTTAATGAAGCGGATACTCAAGCGGCATCAACAAATGTTCGTCTTTCGCATGAAGAAGTTTTTTCTCATATCCGTTCCCAAATAAAGACAAGCTGATTGATGGGCAAATATACTTTACGCTACCTTCCTCTAGCCGAACAGGATTTGAGGAAATTGTGAATTATATTCAGAATAATTTGGAAAATCCGATTGCGGCAGAAAATACTCTTTCAAAAATTGAAGCAGCTATTCTTGAACGGCTTGAATCTCCTGAATCTTTTGCCGTATGGCAATCAAAAAAACAACGCCCATATCCGTATGGAAAGATTAATGTAGGCAATTATACGGTTTGGTATGTGGTAATTGATCATATAATGGAAGTGAGACGAATTTTATATTCACGGCGAGATGAAGAGACTTTGATTTAAAAATAGCGACTTTACACCGATTGAGGAATAAAATGGACAAGAAGCTAATTGAGTTTTTGATAAAAGCTAAACGGAAAACGTATGCAGGAAAAGGATCTGAAACGGTTTCTTCAAGAGAAAAATCACATGACTTAGTATATCGTGAAAATAATTTTATGTATTATGACACCTATCTTGGCGGGGAAAAATTTGCCGGAGAAGAAGCTCTTTGGATTGCAGATAATCCGTATTGGAGCATGAATTATATTGGACGTGTGACTGGAGAAAATTTTAATGTAGATTTTTTGAAGGAAGCATTATTGAATGTTCCTTTTGAAAAACCGTTTAGAGGTCCGGAAAAATATGAAGACGGTAGTTATGAGTATAAATGTTCTATAAATGGGAATTTTGATTGGTTTCAAGGAAAAGAAATAATAACTTTCTGTGGAAAAGAAGTCTATGAATGTTATTTTCATGGCGGGTTGATAAAGTAGAATCGTTCTAACCCCCGTTTCAACCTGACATTGCAGACAAGCCGCAAATGCAGATTAAGCGAATGTTAGACAGACGGCATATTATGCCGCTAGTTTTATAAAAAGGATTTTATTATGGCTATAATGATGAAACGTCAGCTAAATGACGAAGAAAAGCAAATTGTTTTAAATCGACATGGTAGAGTTTGTTATGCAAATGGTCATGCAATTCCCGATGGTGAAAAAATTCATTTTGACCATATAAAAGTATATGTAAATAATGCCCTACAGATTTAAACAATATAGCCCCTATGTGTGAAAAGTATAATCTTGAAAAAGAACAACTGCCACTTGAAGATTTTAGAATTAAACTTAGAATCGAAGATTTTTTTAAAATTGGTAAACGACTTACTCTTAAGGATTTACTAAAATATTTAAAAGACAAAGGTGATATAAGTTCTTTTGGAGAAGCTATTGTAATAAAAGACTTTGACGGAAAAATAACTTTAGAAAATGCAAATTTTCATGAAGAATTTAAAATAGAAACTTGTCCATTAACAGGGTGGAAATATTTTTATTGTAAATTACCAGTAAATATTTTAGATAGTGATGATGATAATGAACATTCACAAGGTCTACAACCTCGTTATCTAATTTTTGATAAAGTATTTCAAATGTTTAGACATTTTCAGAATTACCCTGTTTTACAACCTTCTATCGGAAGAATTGAGAATGGAAAAATTCTACTTTTTGATGGACAGCATAAAGTTGTAGCATTGCTTTGGACAGGAAGAAGAAATTTTGAATGTAAAATCTACATAAATCCCGATTTAGAAAAACTTAATCAAGCAAACATTTCTGCTCATGATAAATTTGCACAGACAAGATTCTTTTCTTCGATAATGGTTCTAAAATTAGGAGCTCAGTTTGGAAAAGATTTCGATGATTACAAAAACAATGAAAGCGATCCTATGAAAACGGAGCAAGGTTTCTTAGAATATCTAAGCAAAAAAGATATTGCACAGACTCAAGCGGAAATTAAAAATAAATTCAGGAGCTATCTCTATAACTCTATCCTTGAAGATGATAAAAATATTTGCGCCAACTTTGCCTTACGCTTCACTTGAGGCAAAGGCACAAATGCAGGTTAAGTGGATGTTAGGAGAACACGCATTGGTGTACAAAAAAGGAAAAAAATGGAAAAAATAATTGATTTTTATGAAAAAAGAATAAAAATTATTCTAGGTATAATTCTTGGAGTTTGCATATTAAATTGTATTATTTGCATCTGTAAAGATATAAAAGTTTCAGAAACTTTATTAGGTTTTGGAATAAGTATTAGCTTTTTCTTTATAGCATGGGCAATGGTTTTTATCGTATTAGGTTTCCAAAAAATAAATCCGTTTTGTCCAAAATCTATTTTTAAGTTTTTCTGTTACTTTTTTATAATAATAAGCACAATTGGTATTATCCTTGGAATAATAAATGATACAATTATTTGTTTATTAAAAGATAAAAACGATATGTTTCCTTTTGCATATTCTACATGTCCATTAGGTACTGTTTACGGAAGCATTTTTCTATATAGAAAAACTTTTGATAAAGATAAAGGAATTGAGGTAAAAACAAATATGAAAATTACAGCTGAAACTAAAAAGAAAAAAATTATAAAATATGTTGTAATATTTGGAATTGGTTTTATCGGTGCTATAATTGTATGCACCTCTATTTTTTCATTATTTAAAAACTCTGAACCATATAAGTATTCAGTGGAACTTATTGAAAATAATCAGGACGTTATGGAATATCTTGGAGAAGAATATAAACTCCCAATTATAATTAGCGGTTCTATGACTATGAATGGAAATGGAACAGGGAAAGCATCTCTTTCGTACAAAATAAAAGGGAAAAATGGTATTTCAAGAGTGTATATCGATGCTGAAAAGGAAAATGAAATTTGGAAATATAATAAAGTAATTTTTTATAAAGAGAAAGGAAAAGCAGATTCAATAGATTTACTTTTAAATAAAGAATAATGCCTGACGGCGCTGGTATTTAGATGTATTGAATGTTTTATGAGAAAAAATGAATAATACAAAAATTTTTAATCTTATCTTATTAATTACAATTGTTTGTAATGAGTGATAAAGAAAAATTTAAAGATACTTTTATTGATAATGAAGGCCTGTGGGAATGTTGTTCATTATTTTTTATATATGTGCCTTTTATTGTTAATTCGATTAAAAAAATTATTTCATAGTTAATTATACTAGAATTCCATTTTGTAATTAAATATTTCTGTATAAATAGATATTGATCAACAATTGTAAAATAAAAGAAATTAAATGTATAATAAAACCTAAGAGCGGTGGAACATCCACCTGTCCTCCGGCGTACAGCGCCATCCAACAGGCGGATTAAACAGACGAATTGGATATTGATTTATCGGTGAAATTATTGCAAGCGGATTTCCTATAAATGTTATAGAATCTTAATAACATCGTTAATGCGGGGCTTTTTTGAAGGGTTTAACTATGTTTTAATTAGTGATAAAATAAATGAGTATCATCCGATAACCACCGTTTCAAACCGACATTTGTTTTAGTGCAAAAGTTCTAAAAAATATAATATGTTTATAGGAAAATAAAGTATGGAAATATTAGATGCATATAAACAGTTTTTTAAATTTTATTCAAAAGATGATTTGTTTACTTTTGGATTAGATAACATTATTTCTATAGATAAACAAAAAGCCGTTATCGAATGGAATAAATTAAAATCGAATATAAATAATAAATCAGCTAATCTATATGTAAGAAGTTCCGGTAGAAATGCTTCTGGAAATTCTATTTTACAACAATTATATAAAGATGTGTTTGAACTGAATATTCGGTTTGATCCAACAAATAATGCTAAGCCGACAAAACTTTTAGAAGATAATACGGGTTATAAAAAAAATCTAACAATATTTAACTATCAAGTTTCTCATGTTTTCGGACAAACAAAAAATGTTTATTGCTTTACAGCACCTTGGAATATAGTTTTTATCCCTAAAATTATTGATCCATTCACGGGACATGAAGCAAAAGGCGATTATGTGGATGAATTCAAAAATCTTTTTAAAAATCATATTTACAAGTTGTATAAAGAATTAATTGATGAATACAATGAAATTACAAACGATTATCGTATAAAAGTAGAAAAGTGGCTTAATTCTCATTTAGATTCTATGGATATTGATACATATCTTAAAGATTTTAATTATATAGACATATAACACTGTTTTTCAACATAAAAAAGCCGCCCTATTCAGGACGGCTTTTTTACTGCTCGGTATCGATGGATAAGCTCAATCGATTTACCAAATATTCTCGCTATCGTGCGTATTCGATAATGCGTGTTTCGCGGATGAGCGTTACCCGAATACGGCCGGGATATTTCAGATCGTTTTCAATCTTTTTCGCAATATCCCTACCCAAAGCTTTCACTTCTTGATCAGGTATCTTTTCATTGTTTACCAATACCCGCAGCTCGCGACCCGCTTGGATTGCGTATGCCTTTTCAACACCATGGAACCCTTCTGCAATTGCTTCAAGGTTTTCCAGCCGTCTGACATAGTTATCCATCGTTTCACGGCGAGCGCCCGGCCGTGCGGCGGAAATAGCATCGGCAATCTGTACCAGTACGGATTCCACACAGGACGGCTCAATATCATTATGGTGCGAACCGACGGCATTGACGATACGCGGATCAAGGCTCATCTTCCGCGTCATCTCCATACCGACTTCGGCGTGGTTCTTGTCCGAATCCGCTTCGGCACCCTTACCGATATCATGCAGTAAACCGCCGCGTTTTGCGATTTCCACATTTGCACCGATTTCTGCGGCAAGCGTACCTGCCAAAATAGCGACTTCTTTGGAATGCTGCAATACGTTCTGTCCGTAGCTCGTTCTAAAATGTAGGCGGCCGAGCGCACGCACCATTTCCTGTCCCATATCGTGAATACCGAGGTCAAAGAGCACTTTTTCCCCTTCTTCATACACGGTTTGCGAAATTTCGCGCGTAACCTTTTGTACGATTTCTTCAATCCGCGCAGGGTGAATCCGGCCATCTAGGATAAGCCGTTCCAATGCGATACGGGCAATTTCTTTCCGCACCGGATCGAAACAGGAAATAACCACCGCCTCGGGCGTATCATCGATAATAATATCGACACCGGTCAAGGTTTCCAGCGCACGTATATTGCGCCCCTCACGCCCGATAATCCGCCCCTTCATTTCATCACTCGGCAAGCTCACTGTAGAAACGGTTATATCGCTTGTTGTCTCCGTCGTCAGCCGCTGAATGGTCGTAACTAAGATATCACGCGCTTTTTTTTCAGCGGTAAGGTTCGCTTCTTCTTCTATTCTATTGATAAGAACCTGCGCATCCCGCTTCGCTTCATTGGCAAGGCTTTGTATAATCAAATCCTTGGCCTGCGCCTGTGTTAAACCGGAAATCCGCTCCAGCTCTTCCTTATACCGTTCTTCCTCCCCATCCAAGACTTTTTCACGTTCGTCAAGCGCATCCTTCCGCTCAACGAGTTGCTTTTCATTTTTTTCTGCCAATTCCAGCCGTTTATCCAGCTGTTCTTCTTTTTGGGTTAAGCGGCGTTCCATCCGTTGAAGGTCGCTTCTCCGTTCGCGGTTCTCTCGTTCTTGTTGATTTCTTTCCCGAATAAGTTGTTCTTTTGCCTCAAGAAGAATATCCTTCTTTTGAGCTTCAGCCTCTTTTATAGCCTCCTGTAAAACCCGCTCTGCACGCTGTTCAGAAGCAGATAGTTGAAATCTGGCATACAGCCAGCGAATCGTCCATCCAAGAATTAAACCGATAATTACGAGAGCAATACACACGATCACCATCATGATTCCAGTCATGTTTGCTCCTTATAACAGTAAATAACTGTCATCTTAAACTTTATACTGAATACCTTAAAATGTCAATAATTTTCTATTTGACATATTTAACATCGTTTTTATCCGGTTGTTCCTCTTAAATCAATTTATTTTTTTGCGCAGCGGCGTAGAGTTTTGCATTCCATACATTACGGAAAATAAACTTATCACGCACCGTATTCTCCGTCATCGTGTCCATACAGTTTTGCAGCGCTTTAAACGAACGGCTTAAATATCCGTTTGCGCTATCGGATGTATTTCCTTCTCTACGGAGGAGCGCATCGTAACAAAGATACGAATATATCGAAGCGTACATATCATGATTTTTAAGCGCATCCCGTGCGGTATCTTCAAGCTGTTGAATATACATTTGGGCTGAATCTTCCAGCGCATTGAACGCAAGCCGGAAACGATAATAGCTATCCATAGCGGTATAAAACACCTGTATTGCCGACTTACCGTACAAATTTCCCCAGACAAACTCTTCAGCAAGTGCAAAACCGCTTTGATACGGCTCAAGCACAGCGGTAAATGTTTCGGAACTCACTTGTATCTGCTCACGCTCGTCACGAAGAATGGGAGCAAGCAAAAATGATTCGATGAGAAACAAGATTGCATCAGGCGATTTATCAAGGTTTGCAATGAGTATCGGCTGTGCCTTACTTGTTTGCCCTTTTTGGGATAATGCCCTTGCATACCAAATTCTACAAAGGGGCGCCCATTCTTGGAAGTGCTTCGAAGCTGCTTTTTCAGCCTCTTGAAATAAAAGCTCCGCTTTGCCGTAGTCCCCTAACTGCAATGCGACTCTTCCCTGCATAAATAAGCACGGTATCTTTTTAGGTTGTTCAAAATAACGCTCTGCATCCTGTAAGAGGCGATCGAGAAAATTTTCAGCAGTATGTAAATTATTCTGCAAAAAGCAACTGATGCTGAGGTTAAACAATGCTTCGCATATAAAACTACTGTCGTTCAGCAATTCGGCAATATCAAGAGCATATTGAAAATAGGTTACGGCATCTTCTATTTTATTTTGAGACAAATGCAGAAATGCTACACAGGAAAGGGCACGGTATTCTCCTGCAGGAAAGGCATGCGCTTGAACGGAGCTGACCGCTTTTTTGACCGCATAAACCGCTTCGTTAATATTTTTTTGCTTACTGATTTTTAATGCTTTTTGATAGCTTTCAAGAGCAGAAAAAAAGACTGTAGACTTAAAGGGACTGATATCAATCTGAGGAATTTCCTTATCTGAATACTTGTGGAAGAAATGATGCAGCATAAATTGATCTGCCGGAACTAATTGAAGCGTACCAAAAATATCTTTCAGATTTTCATCGGGACATAACATTCCCTTTTTATATTTATCCCATAGGAAATCGGCTATATACTGTTTAGCCTTATCCTTTTCTACTCCAAGCCGCTGCTCCAATTGCTCGGCGGCGTAGGGACTTACCGAATGTATATCGTTTTTTACTTCGGTAATACCGACTGCATACATCCATTCATACAAACTCGTAACAAACGAGGAGCTTTTATGCAGTGAAAGAAAAAACTCCGGCATTTCATCGTCAAAGATAAATGACGGTGCATATATCGTAAGATAGGCAAGTTGTAAAAAATCAGTCGATAAGCCGTCAAACGAAATCGCCTTTTCCGGCATAAGTTTGGTGTGGACGGTAAGGGGAAGTACATCGATCAGATGATTTGCCGCTTCTGCATTTTTTTCGGTATATATAACGGTTAATTCGGTAGTATGATAACTTTTTACAAAGACTTGAAAGTAGAAGCGCGTATATAATAAAAATGCGTCAATAAAATAATCAGGATAATCGGAGCAAAATCGGTTCCGGCGGAAATAATACTGCACATGTTGAGCTTTTTCGTATTGAGCTTGCTCGTCTTTCGAAAGTGCTGCCGTTACTGCGTGCTCGGTAAGAGGATGCACAAGCATAAAATGATATAGCGCATGTATCCACGTACCGGTATTCGAAAGATAGATACGATATTGAGCTTCTGCCGTTTCGTCGTAAGTCGTTTTCGGTACAATAAAATTAGCGCTGTAGTAGAGTTTAACTTTAGGCACATATTCGAACCGGATATAGGCTTTTAAAAGTCGTTCTGCTTGTGCGGAGGCAAAAAAGCTGCGGCTCGGCACAAGGACGCTTCTATAAGCGGCAAAATGATCTGCAATGGTATCGTCAGAATCCGTTTCTTCACAGCAATCGATAATAACCCGGTAATCTACGATCCGCCTTTTATAGACACGCAGTAAATCAGCTAAATTTTGCAAAAATAAATTGGCGGAAAACACCGGAGCAACTTCGCGGCTGCTGAAGCGATAAATTGAAGCACAGGAGACTTTAAATAAAGAAGCACCGTTTGCTTCGGCCGATTCTGCGATGGCATTCAATAATTTTTGTATTTCAAACGGAGCAATTCTCAGTAGCTGCCGTTCATAGGGAATTTCAAAATAGATACAGATCATAATAACCTCGTTTCCATACTCTATATCGGCTTTTTCTCTATTCCGATAAAGTTTGTAGACCTTTCGGAAAAAATCTACTATACTGTGCCGATGAATATCAAAAACAAACGAGAATACTTTTTACCGCTTATATTAACCTTTGCGGTTATTGCACTTGATCAACTAACCAAATGGCTGATTATTAAATCGATTGATCCGTGGTCTGTGGGCGCTTCTTTTTGCGGAGACCTCATACGGATTGTCTGTGTTTACAATACCGGTGCAGCGTTCAGTCTAGGAAGCGGACTTTCCTCCGTTATGCGTTTTGTCGTAATGGCCTGCATCCCAGCCTGCTTTATTGCCGGTATCTGCGTAGTCTATTTTAAATCGGAGTTCCCACGGGTACAACGCTGGTTTTTAAGCGGCATTATCGGCGGCGGAATCAGTAATCTACTCGATCGTTTTTTTAGAGCGGAAGGCGTTGTGGATTTTATCGACGTTAAATTTTTCGGTCTTTTCGGTTTGGAACGATGGCCGACATTTAATATCGCAGATTCCGCTATTGTAGTATGCGGAGTGGGTTTATTTGTTGCGCTTCTCATACAGGAAGGAAAGGACAAGAGCAAAACCCCAGCAACGCCGAACGATGGGGAATAAATGCGGAATATTATCCTTTTTTTAATTATCGGGACATTGGTAACGCTCGTACTTATTGTCGGATGCAGTGCAGTATGTGCCGCAATCATTATTTTGCTGGCAAAATTCGTGAATGAGCATATTTTAGCGGCGCTGCCTTTTTCAGTTATTGCCGGTATTGTGTTGTCGTTTTTCTTTTACGGTAAAATTATGAAGAAAATAATGAACAAATACGGATTAAATAACAAAAAATAAGCGGTAAAAACAAGGATTAATAACCGTCGGACATCTGGCGGTTTAAATCTTTTTGGCACAGTTCTTGATAAACAGGAGCTCTTGTTTTCAGTTCTTCTTTAACCGTCTTACTGAACGGCATATAGCGCCAGAATACATTCCGCACTTCCCTATCGAGCTTCTGTATTCCTTCGCTTTCCTTAGTCATCCAGATTAAATAGTCTTCGATAAAGTATTCTTTTACATCACCTTTCAGTTTTTGGGCTTGGAACCATTGATAATAGTTACCTGTTAAACCTTCTTCCATCCAATAGTATGAAGCCTTTTCTTTTGCAACCTGCCATCGAAGATCGGCTGTAGCCGTTAAAAGCGCATTTTTCAAATTTTTTGTATACATCGGAATTGCAATGCGCCCGCGACTGGTTACGCGGTTATACCGATCGAAGGGTTCCCAACAAAAACCGATATCACCGTAAGAGGGAATAAGCACCACGAACGGGGGGATTCTATTCAGCTGAGAGCGATACTGGCGACAATACGCTTCGCAGTCAATGCTTTCAATCCAGCGCATAATCTCCAATACGTTTTCTCTAATACCGATTTCGTTCGGTGTACAGCGGAAGAATTCGCGCGATAAAATAGGAAAGTGATTCCCTTGCCGTCCGCAAGTCATCTTAACCATTTGCCGAACAGTTTCCAGCTCCGTATTTACGTCGGAGACATTCAATTCACCATCGCCGCTCACCTCGATTTTTTCTTTTAACAAGCGGACATCTTCATCTACACGGTGATACTCATTCAAAAAGTTCGTCAGTTCTTTATCCAGCGCAAGTATCCGTCTCAGACTGTCACCCAGATCGCTTACATTGCGCTTCTGTATTTCAGTAAAAGGCGCTTTTATTCCTGCAAACCCCGCAAGACTGTCATGTACAAACAGCTCATGGACTTGACTTTTTACCAATTCTTCCGCACTGGAGCGTTCATCCGATTTGGCACGAAGCAAATTTTCCGCACTTTGCAATTTTCCCTGAGCCTTATTAAGCAGTTGCTGGAAATGAGTTGACATATTCTTCTGTTTTGTCCGCACCTCATCAGTGGAAGAAGGATTAATCAATCCGACAGCAATATCATGGAACCACTCATCAAGGTAATAAATAGGTTCATTGTAGGAATTTTCATCAATAATCTTTGCAAACGTATCTTTTTGTTCAGCGGTTAAAAGCGTCGGCAAAATGAGTCCGTACCGTAACGCATACTTTTTTTCGATTGCGGATTCATCTGTCGGTAATTTTAACACAAGCACGGAAATGAACTGCCAATAGTTTGTAACAAGCTGCTGCCGGTATACGGCACGGTCTTTTTGATCACGGGTTGTAAGATATTTTGTGAGCGTATTGTGTAAACGCTGAGAAGTTTCACCACAATTTCTTAGCACTTTTTTATAAAAATCTGCCGAATCAAAATAGGTGTGTGGAGTATCATTATAAAAACGTTCAACTTTGGGAAACGCTTTAACGGTTAGGTCAACTCTGGCCGGACTTGGTTCTAAGCTGCCGGAAGCTTCAGGTGAAGCGGATAAAAGGATATCATCGCCAATATCACCAAAGAGATCAAGAGATGGAGCAGAAGGAGAAGGGGCTACAGGAATATCTTCCAATAAGGCTGCAAGATCAGGATCAAGATTTGATATATCCATACGCGGTTCTATGCCTTCCTTCTTTTTATTTTATCCGGATTATTTTATTTGGAGGTGAGGGGAATTGAACCCCTGACCTCTTGCATGCCATGCAAGCGCTCTAGCCAACTGAGCTACACCCCCAAAAGGCAACGAAGTGATTATGAAGGAAATTCCATTTTAGGTCAACCCCTCGATTCTGATGTGGCTGCATTCCTTTTGTGCAAAATTTTAGATAAAATTTTGCACAATCTTTTTCAGAAACACGGTAAACGCATCAGACAAGTAAATCAAATTCCGCAGAATAATGAGGCATGACAAGCATTTGAGCCGCCAATCGGCGAAACTCTGCTTGGATAGCCTCATTATTCTGCGGGGCTGGTAAAATGACCGACTGATGCGTTTACCCTGATAAATGCCTCGTTATGAATTGCTTTTTTTTTATAAATACGATATTCTATTATAAAAGCGCTTATTATGCGTTACGGGGGCACATATATGTTACCTTTCTATTTTCTTTCTGTTACCACAAACCTTATGATGGGAGGAATTTTACTCCTTTCTGCAAAAAACAAAGAGGAATTCACCATCAAATACCCTCTTTTAAACGATCCGACATTTTTGCTGGTACTTCTGATTTTTTCAGGAATTTCGGCCGTATTTAAACTTCTCAGCCCCGTCGCAGGAAATACACCGTTGGTCGGCGATCTTATCCCCGCGCTTTCGGGTATTCTCGGCTGTATCGTCTTCTTTGAACGTTGGGTTAAAGCCTCGGAAAATCAGCTAACACTGCCACCGTTCTTAACCCGTATTCTTAACTTCGAACAGCCGATTGGCTTCTTCTGCTTATTTGCCGGTGTTACTCACCTGCTTTTTTCGCAGGTACTGTTCTTATAGTCTATGCGTCAATCGGTAGTAGGTATCGTCCGTAAGGATAATAAGTTTCTGCTGGGCTTGCGGACGCCCGGCGGCGATGTCGGAGAACATTGGGAATTTCCCGGGGGAAAGTGTGAAGCAGGCGAAACACACGAGCAGACATTAATCCGCGAGTATGAAGAAGAACTTGCTGTCCACATATCTGTCGGGCGGTTTATTGCGCGTAAACATTTTCAAAATGAACACCGTAATTTCGACCTTTTTGCTTACGAAGTGATTCTGCCGGAAAATCAAACGTGTGTTTCTTCCGTACACTCCGAATTGAAATGGTTTTCGCTTGATGAGTTGCAGAATATTCCAATAGTGCCGTCAGATGCTCTGTTCATTTCTGAACTTCGAAAGTTTTATCAGCTATAATCGTGAAAAAAGTGATACGAAGCGACTGGGGTATCAGACACCTCATTGTTGTGCTGTGCCTTTTTTTCTGTTTGTTCTCCTGTACTCGTCATACAACACTGGATTCTATTATCCTGCCGTCTGATTCAGCCGTAAATGACGCCGACCGGTTTGCTGTTATTGTCGAAACCTATATCTCATTAAAAGATAGTCCGGGGGCGAACGGTATCATTGTCAACCACGCACGACGGAAAGAAATATACGAAGTAACGGGGACGCAATTCGTATCAAAAGATTCGGAGAGCGAGCTGTGGGTGCATCTTACGGATGGCTGGCTGCAACGCTCCTTTGTAGAGTTATATCCGAGCAGGGCAAAAGCCGAAACAGCCGCCGCTCGGTTAAAATAAAATGGAAGGATACTCTCACTACCCTATTGCATTCTAAGGGAGTACCCTAAGGAGAGAGATTATGCCTCAGAAGATCGGAACGATTTCGCGGGGATTGATAGCGCCCATTGTACATGCCGGAGATGATATTGCGACGATAGCAGTAAATATGCTCTTGTCGGCGGCGGAAACGGAAGGCTTTTCCATTCACGATCGGGATATACTTGCTGTAACAGAATCCGTTGTGGCGAGAGCGCAGGGGAACTATGCTTCTACCGATCAGATTGCCGCCGATATACGGGAAAAGTTCGGAAACGAGCACATCGGTTTGGTATTTCCTATCCTGAGCAGAAACCGTTTTGCAATCTGTTTAGAGGGTATCGCAAAAGCGGGCAACAGGCTGACGCTTGTGCTGAGCTATCCTTCCGACGAGGTGGGAAACCGGCTAATGGATCCCGATACGGGTAAAGCGGAGGCGGTAAATCCATGGCAGGATACGTTTACGGCTGAAGAATTTACCCAGCGTTTCGGGGTATATAAACACCCGTTTACCGGTATCGATTACATCTCTTTTTATAACTCAATCATCAAAAAATACAATGCACAATCTTCTATTCTACTGGCCAATGATCCGTGCGCCGTTCTTTCTGAAACAAAATATGTACTCGCCTGCGATATCCACACACGGGAAAGTACAAAACGGCGGTTAAAAGAACACGGCGCAACTTGTGTGTACGGTCTTGACAATATACTCACTAAACCGATTAACGGCAGCGGATATAACAACAAGTACGGGCTGCTTGGTTCAAATAAGGCGACGGAAGATTCTATCAAGCTCTTTCCGAACGATTGCCAAGCATTGGTAGAGAAAATTCAGCTTATGCTTAAAGAAAAAACCGGTAAAACGGTTGAAGTGATGGTATACGGCGACGGAGCCTTTAAAGATCCTGTCGGGAAGATTTGGGAGCTTGCTGATCCTGTTGTGTCCCCCGGCTTTACCGCAGGATTATCCGGCACACCGCATGAGGTAAAATTGAAATACCTTGCGGACAACAACTTTAAGGATTTGTCCGATAAAGAACAGTACCAAGCAATGATTAACTACATCAGTGAGCATAAGAAACATGCCCTTTCATCACAGATTGATCAAAAAGAAGCTCAAGGTACGACCCCCCGCCAATTAACCGATCTCATCGGTTCGCTGTGCGACCTTACTTCCGGCAGCGGCGATAAAGGGACGCCGATCATTTTTATTCAAGGTTACTTTAATAAATTCGGTGAATAAATGAGATGCTAAAAACCGCTGCCATATCCAGCTCCCTGTAAGCTCCCCGCTGGAAAAAATCTTGCTTTTTTGCTATCTTTAACCGGTGAAAAGAAAACTCCTGTGCTTCCTTGCGTTAATAGGCGGCCTTCTCTTTTTAAAAAGCTATGTTTTAGATATAAGGCGGATTTCGGGACATTCGATGGAACCCACCCTTTCCGATGGGCAGTTTGTTGTTATATGGAAATTGGCGTATGGAATTCAATTTCCTGCTGCGAACCGGTATCTTTGCCGCTGGGGAATGCCGAAAACAGGGGATGCCGTCCTCTATCATATAGACGGGCGGTTTGTGGTAAAACGCTGCGTAAAAATAGAAAATACGGAACTGCATTTTCTTGCGGCCTCGCAAGAAGCGCCGGAAAGTTATGGAACACTTAAATTAGATGATAACAAAACTGTTGCGCTTAACCGTGTGCAATTTAGAAATTTGGGAGGATTTTTACCGCAAGCCGAACAATATGTTCCTGCCGGTTTTATTTTGGCACTCGGCGATAATGCAGCCCAGTCCCGCGACTCCCGCGATTACGGATTTGTCTCGGTCGATAGTATCTGCGGTCGGTTACTATGGAACTAAATCATTTTATTTCTAAAAAACGTATTGCTTTTTTTATCGGCCTTTTGCTCATCTTTACCGGCTTAATCGTCGCAAAATATGCACGAGCGATGCTTGGTGCGGAACCGGAAGTACGCACCGTTAAAAAAACTCGTGAGCGTGGAGCAATTTTAGATCGGAACGGAAAAATCTTAGCGGCAGCGACAACGTTGTATAACCTATCGGCAAATAAAACACTGATTGGAGATGTTAACCGACTTGTCAATATCCTTTCACCGATTCTCGAAATATCGGAATCCGAGCTGCTTGATAAAATTCAAGATTCCAAATCAAATTTTTTGTATTTAAAAAAGAAATTGAGTGAAAATGAAAAAGATATTTTAAAAGATGCAATACGGGAATATGGACTAAAAGGATTACGGCTTGAAGCGGTAGCAAACCGTATCTATCCCGAAAATGCGCTCGCTTCAACGTTGATCGGCTATCTGGGCGATGACGGCAAGGGGTTAGCCGGTATTGAATACTCTATGCAGAACATCCTCTCTCCGCCTGAAGGTACTGCCGGTGCCGACAGAAACGGTTATACGGTTGCCTTAACAATCGATGCTTCCATTCAATATATGCTGCAACAAATAGCCGAACGGACAATGAAGAACTCAAAGGCGGAGGCTGTCATTTTTTTGGCTGCCGATGCAAAGACGGGTGAAATCCTTGCGTATATAAACGAACCGTCAGTCGATTTAGCTCATTTTACATCCAGTAAAAAAGAAGAACGGTTTGACCGCCCCGCCTATTTTATTTATGAGCCGGGATCCGTTTTTAAGATTTTTTCGATAGCTTCTTTTTTAGAGCTTGGCACAACGAAGGATTCCGATGTTTACACCTGCGATGCACAATTTGCGTTTAAACCGCGTCGAGCCAATGAAAAAAAAGACCAAAATGTGATCCGCTGTTTGCGGGTACACGGCCAAGTAACGCCGCGTGACATTATCAGGTTTTCTTGCAACGACGGGATGGCACAGATTGCCGACAAAACGGACGCCGCAGCCTTTGCCGAAAAGCTGCGGGCATTCGGGTTCGGGAAAAAAACCGGACTTGAGCTACCCGGAGAAGCGGCAGGAATTTTTGCGCCGGTGTCGTCATGGTCAGCCCGTACTAAACATACGATTGCAATAGGACAAGAAATCGGCGTTACATCCCTGCAAATTGTACAAGCGGCAACGGCATTTACCAATAAAGGCAAAACATTAAAACTCAGCCTATTATCCGAAATTCTGGACTCGGCAGGTAAACCGGTCTACCGGCATAAACCGAAATCACTTGAACAGGTTATTTCGGCACAAACGGCAAAAACGGTACTTGGTTATATGCAGACTGCTGCCGATGACGGTACCGGCTTTCGAGCTTCGATTAAAGGCGTACCTATCTCCGTTAAGACCGGTACGGCGCAGATGGCGCAAGCGGATGGGCGCGGCTACAGTTCCACCGATTACCTCAGCAGCTGTATCGGTATTTTTCCCGTCGATGATCCGCAGATTATTTTGTATATGGCAGTTATCCGTCCGGTCGGAGAAACATACGGTTCACTGGTCGCCGCGCCGGCTATCTCGGAAGCTGCAAATGTAATTATCGATTATCGTGGAATGGGGCGGGCAAATGCGCCGAATGTAACCCATACTGGCATTATTCAATCGCACCGCCAAACACCCGTAACCGTCGGCGACACGATGCCCGATTTGCTCGGAACTCCCAAGCGGCTGCTCCTCGATTTATTAGGGAGAACCGATATTACGGTTAAGCTAACCGGAGACGGCTATGTAACGGCTCAAAGCCCAGCGGCGGGAACGCCGATTGTAAAAGGAATGATCATTGAACTCACCCTTGAATAACGGCACAGCTTTTGTTGGTGCGGCTTCTACCGGTAACAATGGTGCTTCCATCGGTGCCGGAACAGCTTCTACCGGCGCACCCTTTACTATCGATACCGAGGTATTTCTCAGAAATTGTAACGACTTTACCGCCCGCTTTCCCGAACAGGCGGCAAGGCTTGGACTCAATCGGTCGGAAACGGCTCTCCAATGTTTACAAGCCGTACCGCCTGCATACCAATTAGTACAAGCAAAAGCAAAGGGTATAGAGCGTACGCCGACGCTGGCGGTAAACGGCAGCTTTGTGCATTCAAAATATAACCCTCAAGAAGAAGCCCGCCGTATCCTCGATTCCGAATTTTTTCAAACCGCAGAGGTGCAGAGTCGCTGTATCTTTACGGGATTCGGGTTAGGCTATCTTGCTTCGCAGTATATTGAACGGTTTCCCGCCGCCGAAGCGGTAATCATCGAAGCAGATCGGAACATTTTTCTGTGTTGCTTGGCTGCCCGCCGCCTCGATTCCCTTTTCCGGCACCGGCGCTTAAGTCTTCTGATCGGAACACAGCCGGAAGAAGCCGCCTCATTTCTCGCCTCAACAGGATGGAATAACAAGATACTGTTTAAAGCACCCGTTTCTGCCGAAGCGTATAAACCGTGGTACGGGACTTTTTTTACGCTGCTTGAGCGGAATAAAATGAAAAACAGCATCAATGCAAAAACACTGGAACGCTTCGGTACACTGTGGTTAAAAAATACGGTAAAGAACCTCGATATGCTTTGCACGGCGGCAAAGATCGGCTGTTTTAAAAATGCTTTTCCCGATACGGCTGCCGTCGTCCTTGCCGGTGGGCCGAGCTTAACCGCTCATCTTGAGCAGATTAAAAAAAGTAGCAAGGATTTTTTGATTATTGCGGTGGATACGGCAATGCGGGCATGTCTGCGAGCAGGCATTACCCCTGACTTTATCCTCAGCTTCGACCCTCAATATTGGAACTACCTGCACACCGCCGGATTAGATACCGGCAAGTCCATTTTAATCAGCGAGGCGGCGGTTTTTCCGGCGGTACTCCGGCAGCGCTACCGGGCAGTGTTCCTCTCCGAATCTTCGGTGCCCTTTGCCCGTTATCTTGAAAGCAAAGGCGAAAAGCAAAACGGCGATGAGGACTGTGTACTCGCCGCCGGAGGTTCGGTTGCAACGACTGCGTGGGATTTTGCACGGTATATCGGCGCCAAGCCCATTATCATGGCGGGGTTGGATTTGGCCTATCCCGGTAAGCAAACGCACTTTGCAGGCAGCACCTTTGAAGAAGCCGCCCATACCCGCTCCACCCGTGTTGCTTCCGCAGAGCAGGCAAACTTTAATAGCTTATATTCGGCCTTTCCTTCGCTGTATCAAGATTACGCCGGAGGTACGGTATTAACCGACCGCCGGATGCTGCTTTATGCGTGGTGGTTTGAAAGCACGCTTGCCAAATATCCGGAGGTTAAAACCTTCAATCTTATGCCGCACGGGGTGTTCATTCCCGGAATGCCCGCCTGCTCTGCGGAAGATTTTGCAGGCATGACCGGCGGCCTCCCGCGCGTCGCAATCGATGAACGGTTGGAAACCCTTGTAAAAAACGTGTATTCCCAAGCATTTTTAGACGGATGCGACGCGCGGAAGCGGCAGTTAGCCGCTTCGGTCAAGGCAATGACCGAGAGTGCCGCCGGTCTCGCAGCCCAAGCCGAAAAAGCCGAAACGTTGTGCCGCCGATTAGTAGAATACAACAAAGAAGACGCAGGCAAGAGTAAGCATTCCGGTAACGGGAGCTGCGCCCGTGAACAGGCTGCCTTAATTGCACAACTCAACAAAATAGACGAGAACATAAAGAATGGTTTTGCAAAAGATTTGGTTGCCGTGCTCTTTTTTAATGACGAAACGAGCAAAGACAGCGAACTGCAGCCCATCGTTGCCGCAGAAAATATATACAAAAGAATTCATCAGATGGCGCTGCAGGTACACGAGATATTTAAAAATAAGTAGATAATACCTCTGGGCATCTTTAAAAGCTTCAATATTTCAAGATTCCCGAAAAAGAACAAAAAAAATTCTAAATATTTTAAAGTATCTGCCGATAATGAAAACAGAAGGGGGACATTAAACGGCGGTATCAACATCCAGACGCCGTTTCTTATACACCCGAAATGAGGACGGTTTGATGCTGTTGATCAAGCCGTCCTTTTCTTTTTTATATGCACTTTATCTTAGAATAAAGGCAATCGCATCAGAAGCATAAAGCAAATACCGCAGAATAAGAGACAGGGGAACCATTTGAACCGCGGAGTGGTTCAACTCTGGTTACACGGTCTCTTATTCTGCGGGGGTATCCACAAAAGTTTCTGATGGGGTTGCCTTGATGTCATCTTCTTTAAAAAGCCAAATCAGTGCATCATCGATTGCTTTTGTGAGGACGAGCACATGAATATTTTGCTTTTCTTTCTGCGCATATTTTTTCCAGTGTTGCAATGAATGTTTTTTTAATTTTCGTTTTTCTTCTTCGATTTGTGTACATACCTCATCTTTGCTCACATCAATATAATGATATAATCCGCATGCCATAAAATAAATACTGAGCAATCGAACAAGCGGGTCTTGCTCTGTTTCCAGCACGTATGAAAATTTCTCCGCTGCTTCGCGATAGCGTTTTAGCATCTGTGCCGAGAATGCATCATAAAACGATACCCACGGGGAATTTTTATAAGGTTGTCCGGCAATACGAGCCATAAAGCCAGCAAGCCCTTGATAATCGTTTGAAAGCAGCTTGGCTGCTGCAAAACGGGAACCAAAGGTTCTAATATATTCAGGTTTATACTTTTCGAGTACACGTTCAAGCCGTTTTAATATTTCAAAATCTCCCAATAAAATA
This sequence comes from Treponema medium, assembly GCF_017161265.1. NCBI lineage: Bacteria > Pseudomonadati > Spirochaetota > Spirochaetia > Treponematales > Treponemataceae > Treponema > Treponema medium. The sequence continues at coordinate 1,394,004 of NZ_CP031393.1, forward strand.
CTGATTTCACACAGCAGCCGTACTTTTTTAGCGGTAAGATGATGTTTTTCAAAAATTTCCGTTTCCAAATAGAGTGAAAGCGCAGGCCAATCTTCAGCTTCAAGAGTCGTTATGAGTTTCCAGTTGCTGATAAAGAACATATTCATTCCCAGCAAGAGAATCATGAAAAAAAGGACGAATATCCAATAGTTTTTAAAAAAACTGCCGATAAATTCAGTACCGGCAGTAAAGAATGAAAAAGAAAGCACTGTAAAGAAGATGGTTAATAGAACAGTGTTAAAGATAATAATAAGCACTTTTAATTTCATTCAAAATCTCCTATAATCTATATAGTGGTATGAATTTTTCGATCATACTGTCAGTGTACTACAGGAGCGTATTTAAGTGAATACATTAAAACTTTTAGAGCTGAAACCGCCCGTATATTTTACGGAGGACGTGTACATTGATAAAAAGTTTTTATTATTTACAAGAGAAAGCTGTTTTACAGATGAATTAAAAAGACTCCTGTCCGAATGGCAATTTACGCTTCTCTATACAAAAGGAACCGTCACCGAAACAAATCCTCAAAAAAAAGAAAAGAAGAACAAAGAAAAAACTGATACACCCGAAAAAGGCCAAGTTCTAACAGAACAAAAACTTTCGGGAGAATTAGTAGAAAAGACCTATCAAAAATTTTATGCTTTTACCAACGAAGTGTATGAAGCCTATCGTAACCGACAGTCGCTTAATACAGAAAACGTAATTGCCAAAATGAAGGAACTGTGTACCTTTGTACAAGAAAACCGGCAGGCAGTACTTATTTTACAATCTATTATGCCATATAACGTGGACAATTTTCTCGTTACCCATTCGCTTCGGTCGGCAGTTTATGCCATCGTAGTCGGTATGGAACTTAAAATGCAAAATCATCAGCTGGTTGAATTGGCAACTGCTGCATTAATGCATGAGATAGGTCTTATTCATATTGCCGAAGATATTTATTCCAGAGCCGGCGAACTGTCTGATGAAGAAAGAAAGTATCTCCATGTGCATCCGGTACTTTCCTGTAAAATATTAAAGAAAGCAAAATTCCCGCTGCCGGTTTGTCTTGGCACGCTTGATCATCACGAACGAGAGAACGGTACGGGGTATCCTCAAAAACTGACCGGTGAAAAAATTTCTCTTTATGGAAAGATTATTGCGGTTGTCTGTTCTTATGAAGCGATGACCGGCGAGCGTAAATATAAGAAAGCCGATGATCCTGCGACAGGCTTATTAAATGTTTTGCGGCGGGAACCTTCGCAATATGATGAAGAGGTGCTGAAAGCACTCTTGAATGCACTGTCGTTTTTTCCAATCGGCAGTTTCGTATATCTTTCAAATAATACCGTTGCGCAGGTAATCGACAATAATTCAGAGGATCCCCGTTTTCCCATTGTACGTGTTATCGATAGATCTGCAAAAACAACTTTTTCGGAAGCTATTCGTACTGCCATGGACGGTATTCGTATTATGCGTCCTGCACGTAAAGAGGAATGGATCGCCGCCCTCAGCAAAGGCAAGAAAAAGGCGTAACTTCGGCAGCCATCATCAAGGATTATACATCCGTGTTGTAAATTGATAAAACATCACGGATTATATATGCGCTACACACTACCGTAACCGCACGATAGTCTTGCCGGTGCCGCCGTGTTCGGGGCGGGCAAAGAAAAATTCTGCGATGTATGGAGCGGCGGCAAGTTTTTCGTGTACCATTGTTTGCAGTACGCCGTTTCCTTTCCCGTGTACAATCGAAAATTCCTGCATATTATGCATCAAAGCAAGATCGAGTTGATTTTGCAGGTGCTTTTCCGCTTCGTCAAGCCTCATTCCTAGTAGGCGCAGTTCAAGTTCAGGGCGGCTTTCCTTATGCAGCTCCGCTTCTACCACAACCTGCGGCGTGCGTAAGGGTGCGGTGCCGGACAAGTTGAGCGGTTCGAGTTTATCGGCAGGGAATGTCATTTTAACGGTATCGACCGCCACCAGCCAGTTCTTTTTTTCTTTCCGGATAATGACGCCGCGCCGATGCAGCTGAGGAATAAGTACCTCCATACCTTCGGTCAGTATTTCGCTTACCGGAGCGCCGGTTGCAGGCATACCGTTTGCCGGTTTCCCGTGTCCTTGCTCCTGCTCGCGATTTCGAAGCGCCTGCTGTAGAGCGGAAAGTTCCTCCTGTTCAGTGCGGATATCCGTTTGCTCTTCTGCAAGCATTTTTCCGAAATCGGCAAAAAACTGTTTAAGCTTACTCGTCTTTTCGTGTGTCAGCTCCCCTTCCTGAATTTCCCGCACGAGGTTTTCTATTTCGTTGCGCTTCTGCTCGAATAAATCGTTCAAGCGTTTATACCCCTGCGAGCGGAGAACTTGCTCCTTTTGGCGGAGCTTGAGCGCATTTAAATCGAAGCGGCGCTGCTTTTCCCGCAATGCTTTTTCTGTCTCGTCTTTTTCCCGTTCAAAGACCGCAAGTTGCTCATGCTTTTCCATCAGCCCCTTGATGAGGGCGGCGGCATCGGCGGAACTGTCCGCCATATACGCACGCGCGGCGCGGATAACGTCGGGGCTTAATCCGTTTTTTTCCGCAATATCGACGGCGCGGCTTTCACCGGGGATGCCCATCAGTATCCGGTATGAAGGGCGCAGCGTTGCTTCATCAAAGGATACGGAGGCATTTATGCAGCCGCTTTTCCGGTACGCATAGTTTTTCAGCACACCGTGATGGCTCGTTACAAAGACCCGCGAACGACGGGTAAACAGTTCATCCAAAATCGCCATAGCGAGCGCGCCGCCCTCTTGAGGGTCGGTACCGCTGCCAAGTTCGTCGAGGAGAATAAGGCTTTCCTCATCAGCCGCTTCCAAGAGTTCCCCAACGGTACGCATATAGGCGGAAAAGGTGGAAAGCGAGCGGTCGAGCGATTGCTCATCTCCGATAGCGCAGCCGACATAGCGGAATACCGGCAGCCGTGTTTCTTCCCCTGCGAGTACCGGCCAGCCGGTTTGATTTAATAGAACAAAGAGGGCGGCAGTCTTTAAGCTGACGGTTTTGCCGCCGGTGTTCGGTCCGGTAATAATCAGTATCCGCTCTTCCGCCGCCAGTTTTAGGTCGATGGGAACCGCCGCCGCGCCGAGCAGCGGATGCCGCGCTGCCTGTAAATAAAAGTATTGAGAATTCCCCGTGTCGGGTACAAAGACGCCGTTTTCCGTATATGCCCAGCGAGCGGCGGCGGCGGCACAGTCCAGCTCTAACACAAGCTTGTATGCCTGCTCAAGGGCATCCGCTTCCTCCGCGAGTTTTGCACTGATGCTCACCAACAGGCGGTGCAGCTCCTGTTCATACTCAGCCTGCGCCCGCATCAATTCGTTATTACGTAGTACAATACTTTCAGGTTCAAGGTAAAAGCTTTGCCCCGATTGGGAGTATTCGTGGATAATACCCTTAATCCGCCCCTTAAAGTTGGAACGCACGGCGATAACTTGCCTGCCGTTCCGCAGCACGGGCGCAGGTGTTTGTAGCATTCCCTTGGTAGAATCGTCGGTGCAGTAACTCCGCATTGTTTTTTCGATATCGGCTTCGATACGCTGCATCTTTTTTCGGATAGCCGTCAGCGAGGGAATGTCGCGCAGCGTTCCGTTCTTGTCGATAAACGAAAACACCGCCTGCTCGGTTTGCGGAAGCGGCGGTATCGATTCGATGAGTGTACAGGCGGTGCTGTCCGTCCGTTTTTGCTTTATAGCCCAAGTCTTCAATTCACCGACTTGCAGCGCTAAAAGCCCCGCCGCGTAGAGTTCCTCTATAGTAAGGCAGACGCCTGCGGTATGGAGCTGTTTTAATACGGAATTGAGCGGCGGGAGGTTTTTAATCGGGAGCGGTTCATCAGCCTGTAAAAACGAAAGAATATCCCGCCCCAACTCCTTTACTGCGGTAATCTCCGCAGCATTCTGTAGCGGCCGTTTTTGTAGGCAGCGTTCTCGCGCTTCCTCCGATTTGCAATATCCTGCGATAATCTCCGCAATGCGGAAAAATTCTAAAACTTCTAATGTATGCGGTGTCATTACGTTCCTTACTTACTTTACTTACTCACTACCATTATAAACGGTAAGCAGTTTATCAGTTTTTGCGGTTTCTCGATAGTGCTTTCCGATATACTGATTTACAAATAACATCTCGATAACTCACACATTTTTTTATTTTTTCTTCTTAAGTGTTTTGCGATAACTCCGATATATGTAATAAGCACAGTGAAAAGGTTGTGCACCCTTCATTGTGTTACGTTCTTCTGTGTCGGATAGCAGAGGATCTGAAAATAATTATTGACATATCGGCAGGGATGCCGTGACGGACGCCGTAAGGTAAAAAATCGTCAAAAATCGCCGAAGGAGTAGCAATATGATCATTAATCACAACATGAGCGCTATGTTTGCACAGAGAACTCTTGGCCAGACCAACGTGTATACTCAGAAAAACATAGAAAAACTTTCATCCGGTTTACGCATCAATCGTGCAGGGGATGATGCTTCCGGCTTAGCAGTTTCCGAGAAAATGCGAAGCCAAATCCGCGGCTTAAATAGAGCAAGTGCCAACGCTCAAGACGGCATTTCCTTTATTCAAGTTGCAGAAGCATTCTTGCAGGAAACAACTGATGTTATGCAGCGCATCCGTGAATTAAGCGTTCAGTCTTCGAACGGTATTTACAGTGCTGAAGATCGCTTGTACATCCAGGTTGAAGTATCTCAGCTTGTTGCTGAAGTTGACCGGATCGCAAGTCACGCACAGTTCAACGGTATGAATATGCTTACCGGCCGTTTCGCTCGTGAAACAGGAGAAAACACCGTTACCGCTTCTATGTGGTTCCATATCGGCGCCAACATGGATCAGCGCGTACGTGCTTATGTCGGTACAATGACCGCTAAAGCACTCGGTGTTCGCGACATTGGTGACGAATCGATTCTTACAATCGATACGCCTGAAACAGCAAACCGTGCAATCGGTACCATTGATGAAGCCATCAAGAAGATCAACAAACAGCGGGCTGATCTCGGTGCATACCAGAACAGACTCGAGATGAGTGTTGTCGGTATCAATGTTGCAGCGGAAAACCTCCAAGCCTCGGAATCACGCATACGTGATGTCGATATGGCTAAGGAGATGGTAGAATTCACCAGAAACCAGATCCTGACGCAGTCCGGTACGGCAATGCTTGCACAAGCGAACCAGCAGACACAAAGCGTAATGTCTCTGTTGCGCTAAGCATTAGAGAGTGACGGAAAAGGTTGCCTCCTACTAGGAAGCAACCTTTTTTTTTATTATAATCGCCTCCGTTATACATTATGCGACAACTTACCGAACTGGATATTTATATATTAAAACAAGAATTCCCTCAGCTCAGCCTTACCGAAGACCCTGATATTGAACGCTATTTTGAATTTCGCTCTTTAAATAGACAAGCGGAGGCATTGCGGCTCTATAATACAAAATTGGTACATCGATATCCTGATAATAAGATACGGGTACAGTTGATGACCTATTACCGAAAGCACGATTATCGATTCCATATTTTGCTGACCGATTCGCTTGTTCAGCTCGCCGATCGGACTGTTGTTCAGGTCAAAAGAGTTATCGTTTTCTTTGCAGACACCATTGCCCCATTAAAGCGTGCAGAGGTCTATACCATTATTAAAGTATGCGAAAAAGTCATTAATGCTATTTCTCCGAATCGATTTGCCGCTATTAGTTTTACTGAAAAATATACGCGGTATGCCGAGAAGCTTAAATACCATGCTGCCGATATGCGGCAAGCTGCTGATATCATCCGCATGTATATTACCGATACAATTTCTTCTGTGCGGGAATACCGTGAAGAACAGGATCGGAAAAACGCTCAAGAGCAAACACGGAGAGCGCTTCAAAAGGCGAAAGCTTCCGTTGTCGATTTTTCAAAAATTGTCTTCACAAAAGAACAGATTGCAGCAATCACCATACCTTCATCCATAATCCGTATCGAGGATAAAGTACTTGCCTATACTATGAAATATTGGAATCGCTATGCCGACGGTGCTTTTGAAAATATACTGCTTTTGTACAGCAGAAAGTACGGCACTAATCATTATGCGATTTTCCATGCGGTAAAAGTAGGCAGAGTGCGTAATTGGAAAGATGAGGAACTGCTCCATGCGGTGCTCGCGAATGTAGCACAGGGATACTATTACAGCATCTCCGGTGATTTATACTTACAACGAGCTTGGAAGCAGTTAAAGCTTAATCTGGGACCTTCGTCTCCGCCTTCGCAAGCTAAAGGATTGCCCGTACCGGCTGTAAAAAAAGCAAAAGCGGCAAAACGGTCAAAAAAACAGACTGAAAAAACAGCGGTTCAAAAAACGAATAAAGCGGAAAAGGAAACTGCTTCCACACGTAAGAAAAAAGAGACGAAAAAAAATGTTCAGGTTAATTCCGTTTCCGTGTCCGGAGCTGCAATGCCGTCTGCAAAAAAAGTATTGCAAAAAAACACAGTAGCAGCATCCGAATCAAGAAATAGTACGAAACCGGTTGCAGCAGCTTCAATACTAGAATCCGGAAAAATCGCTCAGGAACAAGCAGTCGGTGAAAAAGCATCGAGTTCCGTTCAAATATATCCCATTAATGAGCCTAAAGGTCTACCGGTGTCTATCGCCGAAACGGTGAAAAAAGTAACAGGCAAAAGCTACGGCATCTACCGTGATCTCTTCTTCAAAGAAGTCCGTTCGGCAATTCGTACAATTCTTCAGCATTCGGTAGTACAAAAATTATCGTTCTTTGGCAGCGAACAAAACAATGCCGAAAATATCATTTATCGATTTCTAGAAACCAATTACGACAATCCCTATCAGCAATGGCAGGGCAGCAAAGAACAAGCCGATGTGTTCACACAGGGCTTCCGCATCGAAAGCCTCGAACCGATTATCCGCCTTTGGGCTAAAGAAAACCTCTGACGCACAGGACAATCGCATCAGATGCTTTGGCAATATCCCCGAAAAATCAGGAGGCCGTTCAAGCAGAGTTGAACCTCTTCGCGGTTCAAATGCTTGCCCAACCTCCTGATTTTTCGATTTTTATTTATTTGTCTGATGCGATTGTCCTTCTTCTAAAATCAACAACCCCGACGCGAGCGTCGGGGTATGTTGTTCTCATAAGGTGGTTGCAGTCGGCTTTAATACCCTTTGTTACGACGCAGAGCGTCGGGGTATTAAACTCTCCGCACGAATAAACTGTGTGAAATTTTGGTTAAAATTTCGTACAGTTTTTTCAACAGGCGGGTAAACGCATCAGGTAGAGTAGATAAAAACCGTGGAAAAATTAAGACTGTGAGACCATTTGAACCATCTTCAACTGTTGTACATCCGTGTACAACAGTTGAAGGCGAATTTTGGCAAAGCCAAAATATCGCTGCTATATGGAACCACTGCCCTCCTTGGCAGTTCTGGTTGAGTAGTCTCAATTTCTCCACGGGGTTGTTAAAAAAACGGCCTGATGCATTTACCCGGCGGAAGTTTGACATTTGAAGTGCTTACCGCTATACTTTTTTTATGCTCAGTAATTTTCATACTCATACGTATCTGTGCAAACACGCTGAGGGTACTCCGGTTGATTATGTACGGCAGGCTGCAGCTGCCGGTTGTTCCGCGCTCGGGTTTTCCGACCATTGTCCTTATCCACACGACGATATGTGGCTTTATTGCCGGATGGCGGCGGCGGATATACCACGGTATAAGCGCCTTGTTGAAGACGCAAAAAAGGAAGCTGATTTTCCCGTGTACTTCGGGTTTGAATGCGAATGGTCGCCGCAGCACCGCAGCTGGTTTAAGGATGAGTTAATCGGCCGCTACGGAGCCGACTATTTGGTGTTCGGTTCCCACTGGTTTCCGCTGGATGGCGAACTTGAATATATTGCGACCGTTACGGAAAGACGTCTGCTGCATACCTATATCGATTTTACGATTGAAGGGATGAAGTCGGGACTCTATGCGTTTTTGGCTCATCCCGATTTGTTTTTGAGCAGCATCCGGTCTATCGACGCAGACTGTCTTGCCTGTGTCGATGCGCTCATCGATGCGGCAAATGATTTGGGTATGCCGCTTGAAATCAATGGGTACGGACTGATTAAATCGAAGGTGCGGCGGGATTACGGTGCGGACTATCAATATCCCGTAGCGGCGTTTTGGAAACGGGCAGCGCAAAAAAATGCCCGTATTATCTGCAATGCCGATGCGCACCAAATAGAACAGGTTTTAGCAGGAGTGCAGAACGGTATCGACTATGCGGAAGACCTCGGCATACCGATAATCGGTGCGGCGGAAGCACTGGGCTTTGCACATACATAGGACAGAATCACCGGTATGTTGAAAGAGGGAATTTTTTTGAGGATATACGATGCGTAAGGATAGGCCGCATATTGCCGAACGGAAAGCCGCTCGTGCCGTTGTGGAAGGACGGGTGCAGGGTGTGGGCTTCCGTTATTGGACGGTACAAGTTGCACGGGAATTCGGCATTACCGGCTGGGTGCGGAACTGTCCCGACTATTCGGTGGAAATATTTGCGGAAGGAGACGGCGCCGCGCTCTATGAATTCTTTGATGCGGTACAACACAGTCATCCCCGCGCGTATATTTCCAACTTTACCGTTACGGCTGCACGGTATGAGGGTTGGCATTCGTTTAAAATACAGCATTAGGAACTTTTGAAAATAGACGATGCAGATACGAGGCGCGAGCATAAATTAACCGCAGGTACGCCCAAAAATAAACATCCTTGTTCATTTTTGGGCTACAAGTTTGTAGGAACAAACTTGCTTCTGCTTGAAACCACTGCCCTCCTTGGCAGTTCTGATACGTTGAGGATTTTCAGAAGCGGCACGGATGCCGCTGGTTTAAACAGAAACAAGTTTGACAATGGTCGAACTTGTGTTCAGCGAAGTACAAGGACGTACTTCGCTGAACGAGCAACGAAGTAGATGCACCGTATATTTTCAAAAGCACTGGAAAAAGGGGAAATAATGGTGTTCAAAATAGTGCTTCCATTTTTATATCTCGGGCTCGGTTTTCTTGTGGGAAAAACGCCGATCGATATAAAAAATCAGACGGCATATTTGCTTACCAGAATAATTATTCCGCTGATCATTATTTACAATATTTCAACGTGCCGTGCCGACTTATTTTTCAGTATATTTGCTATGATTATTATGATGACGGTAATGATGTATATGAGCCGTCTTTTCAGCGCCGATGCCGTCGAACAGTTATGTTTTTTCTATTTAAATATCGGATGGCTTTCGTTGCCGATTGTTGCAACGGTATGGGGAGACGACGCCGCAACCGCCGTACTTTCGCTGTATATCGGAAACTCTCTTTTCGGAAATTCCATCGGCGCCGGTATGTTGATCAATAACGGCGCTGCAAAGATTGATATAAAACGGACACTGAAATCTCCTCCCGTTGCAGCGCTCGTTATCGGGATTATCTGTATTCCTTTCGGGGACAGTATCAAGCTTTATTTGCCGCCCTTATATCGCATACTTAAATTGGTTATGAGTATTTTAGGTATGGGCGTACTCGGTATGTGGCTTGCAAAAATTAAGCTTGAAATCAAGGATTTAAAACTAACGCTTAAACTGGCGATACTGCGAGCGCTTACGGTTGCTTGTCTGATGACACTGTTTATCTTTATTGCGGGGCTACTGCACTTGGAATTGGTAACCGCTAATAAGCAGGCGCTGTATATGATCTGTATCTTGCCGCCTGCCGCCAACATTATCGTGCTTGAAACACATTACTGCCATACGGGGAAATCTGCGGGACTTACCGCGTGGGGAACGCTGTTGAGTTTAGTGCTTATCCCGATATATATTGTAGCAACAAGACTGCTATTTTAAACCATGGCAAACGCATCAGGAATATTTTAAGCGGGAGCCTTCCTTTTATGAGAAATTTCATGGGTATAGGTGAGCGTCTACAATGACGCCTTCATCAACTGATGAACATCCCTGTCCATCAGTTGATGACGAATTTTGGCAAAGCCAAAATATCGCTTCTGCTCTAACCACCGCCGTCCGTGGCGGATGTATTAACCGTCAAGTTTTCTTTCGAAAACTTGCGCATTGACGTGTGCGCTTTTCGCGGACGAATGCAACGGTTTCCAAAATGCATATTTTGTTCAATCGTTGCATTTTACGGAAACAAAATTTCTCATACTTTTTCCTAACAATCGGGTAAATGCATCAGGCAGAGTAGATAAAAAGCGCAGAATCATTGTATCTAAGTTTGAAAATTATTTTTTCGTTAGCCTTTTAAAAATAGGCGAGGCAGATACGAGGCATGAACAAAAATTACCCGCAGGCGTGCTTTTGCACGTCGAGGACTAATTTTTGTGAAATAACGAAGTAGATGCCCGTATATTTTTAAAAGGAAAGGTTGAACAGCCTACAATTATTCTGCGAGGTTTCTAAAAAAACGACCTGATGCGGTTGCCTTCAAATTTTTTATAAAAATTTTCATTTTTTCCTCTGAATTTCAAGCCAGTTTGCGTCGCGTGCTTTATAAGACATATAGCATCAACCGCAAGGAGGTTTTTATGCAACAACAAAAACGGATAAAATCCGCGACGTGTATCAAATACTGTGCCGTATTGCTGTTCTGGCTTATAGCAATAAGCATAACAGGATGTCAACAACCGGCAAAGCCGTTACTCAAAGAGGTAAAAACGGAAAAAACACCGCAAAAACCTACAAACAATTCTTCATCCAAAACGGATAAATCTAACAATGGAAAAAATACGAATAGTGGGCAAAACAGCGGTAATTCCGGTAATCAAAACAATGAGCAGGGAAAGATTACCTACCAAGGACTTGATATTCCCGATATCCTTTCACGGTCGCCGCAGAAGTTACGCGAAATGATTATACAAGAACGACAGATCGGCGATGAAACAAAGCCGCAATTCAATGAACAAGGAAAGATAGTAAAGTACATTGAAAAAGAGGTCGAGTATGATATTTCAGCCGCTTTTGACGACAATCTCCTACTCGATCCTGCCCAGAACTCAATCTATCCCGGCGCCGTTCTACGAGGTGATAGTCTTGATAAAGAAAGCTATCAAGAAATTACCGAAGGTAATAAACGCACCGCAACAATCTCTTTTGATTTACAGGGAGTAAAAGATAAAGAAGGAAAAACCGGGAAACCGGGCATTACTTCCGGTAAAATCATCCCGAATCTAGCAGCATATCGCGAGTTACGAAATCAGATTCTCAGCCAAAGTATTACCTATCATGCCTCTGCCCATTCAAGCTATGAAGAGATGGAAATTACCAATGAAAAAAGCCTCGAGGCGCAGCTTAAAATAGGTGTAGGTTTCGGTGCAGCCGGAATTAAAAGCAAGATAGCGGCAGGGTTTAAGTTTAAGAAAGGAGAACAAAAAGAACGGCGTCTTATCAAATTCGTCGAAACGTTTTACACCGTCGATGTAAATCAAGAAGCGGCTCCGCTTATGATCAATATACCGCGCGAAGCTGTGGGGAACCGGATGCCGGTGTATGTGTCGTCGGTTTCTTACGGGCGCATCGCCTATCTTACCATTGAATCCGATCAGGAAAAGTCCGAGCTTAAAGCCAATCTCGATACCGTATTTAAAGTTACGACCACAAACCATGCCGAAGCCGATATTGATACTGCAATCAAAAGACTGGAAAAGGGAACAACAATTACGATCAATATTATCGGAGGCGGTAGCGAGGCTGTTACCGATCTTAAACAGTTCCAAAAATATATTGTAAAAGAAGGCTTTTCCGCAAAGAATCCGGGACACATTATTAAGTATCAACTACGGTTCTTGGATGATAATGCCATCGCTTATATCAAATACGGTGAAAAATATAAGACTGTCGAACGTATTGAGATACCTGCAAAAGGATACAAGGTAACTGCAACGGTAGAAAATATCAAAGGTAGCGGATTCCCGTCCGCCCATATTACCGGGACAGTCGATATGCAGCCGCTTGATAGGGATACGCTGAGGCAAATCATCTTTAACTACGATAATACAAAACCGAAACTAACGGTTAAACGCAATGATAATGTAAAACCGCAAGCGCAGCCGAACAGTATTATCGTACCGGACGAATCTTCTGTTATTCAGCTTTCCTTCGATATAAAAGGAGAGATAGGCGGTGGGCAACAAGTTTTTGTAAGATATCCACAAGGAGACAGCCCCAAGCTGCCCATTCGTACGGTCAATACATTCAAAAAAAGCCCCTTACAACAGTTTATGCTCCATCGTGAAGGATATCCCACTGAAACACTGGTATTCGATGTTCGATTTAAAGTTGAAAAAGAGAGTTAACAAGAAAAGGGCGATGCACTGATTTTAAACAACCTGTGCAAAGTTTTAGATAAAACTTTGTACAGGTTATTAGACACAAGCAGAGTAACCTTAAAACCAATCGCCGCAGATAAGACGGTGCGCGGCAGAACCGGGGAGCGGTATCGGCGGCAATGCATCGCGTGTAAACCATGCCGCTTCCGATAGCTCTTCCTTTTGTACGGTAATATTGCCCGAAACATATTCGGCGCGGAAGGCAAGCATCAACTGGTTGGGATACGGCCAGCCTTGGCTTCCGCGGTACCGGATATCTTTGACAGTTAAGCCGACTTCTTCGCGTATTTCTCGAACAACGGCTTCTTCTGCCGTTTCACCGGCTTCGATAAAGCCCGCAATGCAGGTATAAAGGTCGGAGATGTGCTGTACATGCCGCGCTAAAAGAATTTGTTCACCTTTGCTGATAAGCACAATAATGCACGGCGCAAGCACGGGATAACATACCCTGCGGCATTGTGGGCATTCCAGCGCTGTTTCGGTTACACTTAAATGCAGACAGCTGCCACAAGAAGAACAATACTTTGTATGCTGCAGCCAATCGAGCAAAAGCGCTGCCCGTGCTACAATCGCAGCATACTGAGCAGGTTCCGTTACAAATAGGCTTCGATACGGTATTCGTTTAAAGCCTTCCGGCTCTGCCGCATCAGGCGATAAGGCTGCCGCAAAGGTGTGATATGCCTTTTCACCGTAAAGACCGAGAATATCACTATCATTATATTTTTTAAGAACTTTAGATACTTCGTTACCGTTCGGCAACTGTCCATTTCCTAAAATAAAAATATTTTTCTTTTGTATTAAAACACCGAATTCAAAATCAGCCCCATCGGGACAATCTATAAGCGCCATGTGTTTCAGTATATCCTTTTATCGGTTTAAGTCAAATCGACATATCCCAACATATCCCGATTGCTAAAAATGATGCTTACTCATTTTCGATAATAATTTGGCACATCTTCATAACCTGCAGCGCCGCCTTGTGATTTTCGGGCGTTGTTCCCGCACAACAAGCGGCATCGACATGAATGGGGATTTCGGGAAAAAAGGCTTTTAACAACAGCGCATTCGATACAACGCAAATGTCCGTGCACAATCCTATCAGTGTAATAGAATGGATTGGGGTTCTTTCATGCAAACTTTTTAAAGATTCCGCCAGCAAAAGCGAACCGAAGGTAGGCTTTTCATAGACTTGATCGGTTATGAGCTTTTTAATCGGAGCAACAAGTTCCCATCCCTCCGTATTTTTTATGCAATGCTGAACAGGTAAAAACATTCCTTCTTGAGATTGCAGATATGAACTTTGGTGCGTATCTTGCGTAAATACAATGTGCCCCTTAAAAGTCTCAATCTTTTTTACGACATTTTGAACAATCGCTTGCGCTTCCTTTGTACCCAAACTCCCGCTGACAAAATCATTTTGCATATCGATAACAGCCAACACATCATTCATAGAAAATCCTCCGTCTATCTCAAATTTATTGATGGAACAACTGGATGTATCTCTCCATATATAACTTTATATCATTTATTTCAAATACGGACGAGGGCATGTATCAATAAGAAACCGAACACTGTCTTCTATAAAAAATTCTATAAAAAATGAATGCTTGACAAGAGCATTTTCAAAGTGTAGGCTATGAAATTAAGTTAATGCTACCATATTATAGGAAAAACCGTGTATCGATATGAGACGGTATTTTTCTAACTGAGTACCTTCTAAAAATTAAAATTTTTTGAGGTGCTTCAATATCTTATCAAGAAGGATGTATTATGAAAAACGCAGTGATTAAAGGGGCGAGCTATACGTTAGCATACAGCCCCGATCTGTTAAAACGGAACGGTTCAACTCAGACCGCAGCGATTGCAAAAGATCCTGCCGATCCCTATATTGCCGCAATTCCGTCTCACTTACGAACCTTTGAGCAAGCTGTTCAATATCCGCCCAATCAGGTGTATATCGGAAACAAAAAACCTGAAGATTTGCCCGGCATCCCCGAGCCGTGGTTTAAATGCACCGAAAAAGCCGACCGCTTTGGGCCGTTCGGCGAAATTGCAACGCAAAAAGAACTTTACATCTTGATGAAGTATGCCGACGTCTTTGAACTGGTATACTTAACCGAAGAATTTACTGCCGAAGCGGCAACGATTATTCAAAATCATCCGTTAATGAAAGATAAGGCGATTACGTTGGGAGAAGCCCATTCCAAGGCCGATATCGAAAAATTGGTGCAATCGCATACAGCGGAAGGTTTATACGACAATGACATTCTGGTCGGCTGTGTCAAGCAAGCGCATGACACCGACCCGAACTTGAGCGCCCATACGATGCTCGAAAACCTTGTTACCAAGGGAAGCGGTATTTTAACCGCGTGGCACCTCGCAGAACTTGAAGGCATCAATGCAGCGGACATCGATTATATTATCGAGTGTTCCGAGGAAGCTGCGGGCGATGTGAACCAGCGCGGAGGCGGAAATATCGCAAAATCCGTCGGTGAAAAAGCGGGATGCGTTCATGCAACCGGCTGCGATATCCGCGGTTTCTGTGCAGCGCCGGTACACGCATTGGCAAATGCCGCCGCCCTTGTGCGGTCGGGTATCTTTAAGAACGTGATGGTTGTCGCCGGCGGTTCCGTGCCTAAGCTCGGTATGAACGGTAAAGATCATGTTAAAAAAGAGATGCCGCTCCTTGAGGATATGGTGGGCGGTTTCGCCGTTTTAATTACGGAAGACGATGGTGTAAATCCCGTTATCAATACCGATGTCATCGGTAAACATACGATTTCTTCCGGTTCTTCTCCGCAGGCGGTTATGACAGCGCTTATCTACGATCCGCTCAACGCCGCAGGGATGAAGATTACCGATGTCGAAAAGTTCGCTGCGGAATTGCAGAACCATGAAATTACCGCTCCTGCGGGCGCTGGAAATGTGCCGGAAGCAAACACAAAGATGATCGCCGCGCTTGCGGTTATGAAAGGACAGCTCGAACGCGCAAAAATCGCGGAATTTGTAAAGCAATACGGCGTGGAAGGTTTTGCGCCTACGCAGGGACATATTCCCTCCGGCGTTCCCTTTATCGGCCATGCACGGCGGGATATGCTCGCAGGCAGTCTGCACCGTGCGATGATTATCGGAAAGGGCAGTTTGTTCCTCGGCCGTTTGACAAACCTCTTTGACGGTTTAAGCCTTTTAATAGAAGCAAACAGCGGCAAGGGAAGTTCCGGTGCTGCGGGCGGCGCCGGTGAATCGGAAATTAAGAAGATTGTAGCCGATGCTATGCGCGATGTTGCTGCCCGTATCTTAGCGGAGGACGGAGCAAAATGAGCAGTACAAAACAACAAGTAGCCGATGTCTTCAGCCTGATGGCGAAGGGACTGGAAACCGGCGCCTTTGCGGAAGCTTTTCCGGTCGGCTTAACCGTCCCCGGCAGCGAGCACGGAGAAGCGGAGCTTATCCGCGCGGCAAAGCTGGCAGCCCATGCCAATCCCGGATTGGATATTGTGCTGATCGGCGGCCCGAAAACCGAGGGGTTCCGCTGGTATGAAGCGCCGACGCTGGAGGACGCGCATCATAAAATGGAAGAATTGTTTAAAACGGGCGAAATAAAAGCCGCTGTAACAATGCACTACACTTTCCCGCTCGGCGTTACGACAATCGGAAAAGTAGTAACGCCCGGCTTCGGCAAAGAGATGTTTATTGCGTCCACTACCGGCGCCTCCGATGCCGACCGGTATAAGGCAATGCTGTTAAACACCTTTGCCGGAATTGCCGTTGCAAAAGCAAACGGTGTTGAAAATCCGACGGTCGGGCTTTTAAACATCGACGGCGTTGCAACGATTGAAAAAGCATTGTTAAAGCTGCAAAAAGCGGGCTATCCGATACACTTTACCGAATCGCACCGCGCCGACGGCGGGGTACGTATGCGCGGCAACGATTTGCTGCAGGGCACCCCCGATGTGATGGTCTGCGATACCTTAACCGGCAATGTGCTGATGAAGCTTTTCAGCTCCTTCTTAACAGGCGGTAGTTACGAAGCCTCCGGTTCCGGTTACGGCCCCTGCGCCGGTAAGGATATGACCGATGTCGTCGCGATTGTTTCCCGTGCATCGGGCGCTCCGGTTATCGCCGCAGCCTTGGCGTATGCTGCGCACAGCGCTCAGGCAAACCTACAAGCGCTGTGCCGTGCCGAGATACAAGCCGCCGAAAAAGCAGGGCTGCAAGCCATACTCGACTCGTTCGGCGCCGCAAAAGAAGCAAGCGCCGAGACAGTCGCAGTACCGCCTAAGAAGGTTGTTACGGAAGAAATCCACGGCATCGACGTTATCGACATAGAAAATGCCTGCAAGACGCTCTGGAAAGAGAACATCTATGCAGAAGCGGGCATGGGCTGTACCGGCCCCGTCATCCTGCTTGCCGGTGAAGACGCCGAACAAGCGCGTAAGATTTTAACCGCAGCGAACTATATATAATCAAAATCGGGTAAACGCATCAGACAGCTAAAAACATATCGCAAAATAACCGGCTGGAGCAGCATTTGAACCGCGCAGCGGTGAAATTCTGCTGATACAGCCGGTTATTTTGCGGGATTATACTCTCAAAAATCTGATGCGTTTACCCTGTTGAAGCTCGCTTGACCTTTTAATAAAATAAATTTATTATTATTAGTATGGGTTTCCTGACAAGTCAACAGCTTAATAGGTATTACGATTTTTTCCAAAAAGCAGAAATAACTTTTACAAAAGAAGTCATTCAAGCGATGAATCTTAACGCGCAGCAATCGTCAATACGCTGCGTCGGTTCCGAAGGTGGACCCTGGCCATGCGTCATTAACTCTTCTTCGATGATAGGAGCAAAGGTCATCGTACCGCAGCATTGTGGAATATACGAAAAAATATGCGCAGGTTCCACAGCAATTTCACTGTGGTTTTCTTTTTTACAAATGAATGGAAAAAGCGATCTCTCTTTCTTTGTCTCCGGTAAAGTGGTTAGCTGCACACCATATACGGTAACACCCGATTTACTTCTGCTTAATATTGAATACACACAGCGCGCTCCCGACGATTTAATTGAAAAATTGGGGCTTCTTGTCGATGCAAAAGCGAATACCACTAAGCGTGGTGATGAACGTATCGAATTAAACGCAGAAGCAATGCGAAAACTCTCGCTGGCAAAAAAAGAAACAATTGTTTACATCGAAAATATTCCTCGACGCTGTATTGTACGAGATATTTCATTTTCCGGTGCAAAGTTCATTATGGCAGGTATTGCTCCATTTTTGCTCAATAAAGATTGTGTGCTAAAGTTCGACTTTGATGATCCTACCGTCATTGTTGGATTGCGCGGTAAAATTATCAGAGCGGAGTTGGTAGAAAAACGGAAAGACCTGATTGCTGTTGCGATGACGTATACACCCTCAACAGTGCCGCTTGCGTATAAAATACGATTAACTCAATACTTTAACCAGCAACGTAAAACCTACCTCTAGCGAGGTTAATCAGCACAAATAAACCTTCGTAAGGCAATAGGATACATACAAATGGAAAACTCCGATAAGCAACTTATTTATATCAAAGTGCCTGATGAATATGCTTTAGCGGCAAAAATTCCCGGATTTGATTCATCGATACCGCTTCCGCTCCTTCTAACAGATGAAGAGAAAGATTTTACAGCGGAGAGTATTTCTGAAGAGATGATTTTAGCCGGTATGCTTGATGTATTTGCATACGAAAGAGATAATCAGCATATTGCGTACTATCGGGATATTTTTAAGGAATTACGTCCAAATATCCTCGAAGAAATGACCAATGCTGCAATTTTAAAGATAAAAAACGCCGATTTTGACTTAGCCGAACAGCTGCTGTTTGCACTTGAAGGGCTATTCCCCGAACATATCCAGACAAAATTGAACATTGCCTTACTGATGGATGAACGTTCTCATTTTTACGAACAAGCGGGAGCAGAGGATTATGCCGAGTACTATACCGACAAAGCTTTTCAAACGTATAAAGAGGTATTAGCAGCAGAACCGCCGTTACCTGATGCCTTTTTTAATGCAGGCTTTTTCTTTATCCGCCAGAAAAGCTTTCCTAAAGCAAAGAGCGTATTTGAAACATATTTACATATTGAAACGGCACAAGATGAATTAACGGCACAGCGTAAGCAAAAGGCTTCCGAACTCATTGAATGGATAGAAACACAGGCGCTTGATGATGAGCTTTTTAAAGGCGCTTTTGATTTTATTCAGATGGGCGAAGAAGAAAAGGCGCTTGAAAAAATACGAGAATTTTTGGAACTTCATCCTAAGGTATGGAATGCGTGGTTTTTACTCGGCTGGGCGCTGCGCCGTCAGGAACGATGGAAGGACGCTTCGGAAGCATTCCTGCATTGTCTGGAACTTGGAAAAAAGACTCCAAAAGAATTAGCTGTTGCCTATTGCGATATTTGCAACGAGCTTGCCATCTGTTTAATGGAGCTTGACCAATTTGGTGAAAGCCGGCGGTGGCTGATGAGCGCACTTGAGCAGGAACCGGAGAATATCAAAATTATTTCAAATTTAGGGACTATATCGTTAAAAGAAGGAAAAACGGAAGAAGCGAAGGCTTTTTTTAGAACAGTTCTTGATATTTATCCCGAAGATGCGCTCGCCGGTGAAATCTTAAAAAAATTGGAAAATACATAAAGGATACGATACTGAGGTATGAATGGTCATCGCTCAAAAATTCGACAGAGTTTTTGAGGCAAGCAGCAGTATCCTAATAATGCGGAGTATACTATGAATATAGCAATTATCTATGGCGGAAGATCGGGCGAGCATGAGGTATCGCTGGTCTCCGCTTCTTTTGTTGTCCGTGCTATCGGTAGCGAACATACCGTACATTTAATTGGCATTACCAAAAACGGTGAATGGTATTTGCAGCCTGAGTCTCTCTTAGAACACATCCGCAAGGATACATCCGCGGTACTAACAATAGAGCGTAATAAGACAGCACGTGTTGCCGTTATCCCGGGTGGAGGTACTACATCCGGTTTATCAGTAAACGGTAAGCCGATTGCTACGGATGTTGTTTTTCCGGTGCTACACGGCAGTTTTGGAGAGGACGGCACCATCCAAGGTTTATTTGAAATGGCTGATCTCCCGTATGTCGGCGGCGGCGTGCTTGCAAGTAGCGCTGCAATGGACAAAGAAAAGACAAAGATAATCTGGCAGCATGAGCAGTTGCCGATTGTTCCATTCTTATGTGTAAGAAAATTCCAATGGGATAACCCGAGAGAACGCGAAAGTTTTATCACTCAGGCAGAAAAAGAATTGGAATACCCGATGTTTGTCAAACCTTGTAGGGTCGGCAGTTCCGTCGGCGCCGGTAAAGCAGCCAACCGCACCGAGCTGCTGCAAAAGATGCAGGAAGCGTTTCTCTGGGACAGCAAGGTACTGATCGAAGCCTGTATTGCCGCGCGCGAAATCGAATGTTCCGTAACCGGCAATGATGAATGTGTGGTCTATACGCCGGGAGAAATTATCCCCTCGCATGAATTTTACGATTATGATGCAAAATATACTGATCCTGACGGAGCGCAGCTGAAAATCCCTGCCGATATCGACGACGAACAGCGTCGAGAAATCCGCAGTATTGCAGGCAAAGCCTACCGAGCGCTTGATTTAAGCGGCTTATCACGGGTTGACTTCTTTATAGATAAAAAAACAAAGAAAATCTATCTAAACGAAGTAAACACCATTCCGGGCTTTACCGCTATCTCGATGTTTCCAAAGATGTGCGAAGCCTCAGGAATGCCATATCGGGAACTCATCATGCATTTATTCGATCTTGCGATAGAGCGATTTAATTCCACACGGCAAATCAGAACGGATTGGAAGTAAAAGCGGACGGTGTACTCGCTTTAAAAAAGCGGGTGAAAGATTACCACTAGATCTATTCGATAACTGCGTTTTCGAATAGGTCGATGAGTTCTAAATCGCACAAATAGCACGATGCGTGAACATCGCATTTCAAGGAAACCTGTTCAGAAACGGAAGTTTCCGAACAGGTTTACTGTAAGGGAGAAGCCGAACGAAACAATCGGCGGCTTCTCCTTAGTAAAATAGCTAGGCATCTCTAAAAACGATTTTTAAAGATTTTTTATTTACTATTTACTATGAGCACGTCCGATAATAATCTTCTGTTGACTTTCGAGGCTCTGTTGAGGCCGCATATAAATTCTTGTCATAAAGATAATAAAGAACACCGCTGCAACAACAATACCGACTGCATAAGAAATCGTAATTCCCTGCATACCGAGCCGAACCAGATTGAAACACTCCGGCGCATACATAAGATAGGTAACGGAAACGGCCGACATAAAGGTTGCGGGGATAACCGCGATCCAGCATCGGTTCCGATTAGAATAGTTTGTCGCAAGGTAAGCGCCGCCCGTCCATAACACAATCATTGCAAGCGTTTGATTTGACCACGAGAAATACCGCCATACAACATTGTAATTGATAAGCGAAATACAGTATCCAATCAGCAGCAGCGGTACGGCAACTGAAAGCCGTGTCTTCAGATTCTTTTCATCAAGTTTAAACCAGTCAAAGACAATCATACGCGCACTGCGGAACGCGGTATCGCCCGAAGTGATGGGACATGCAATAACGCCGACCATGGCGATTGCACCGCCGACCGTTCCGAGGAGACCGGTACAGATTGTGTATACCGACTTTGAATTTCCGCCACCGATATCGAGGAGCGCTTTAAGACCGGTACCTGAGCCGTCTTTATTCCAAAAGAAAGCGATCGCTGCCGATGCCCATACCATTGCGATAATACCTTCGGCAACCATTGCGCCGTAGAAAACCCAACGTCCTTCTTTTTCATTTTTTAATGTACGTGAAACAATCGGGGACTGGGTTGCGTGGAAACCGGAAATAGCGCCGCACGCTACCGTAATAAACATCAACGGCCAAATGGGGCGCTGATGCGCACTCGGATACAAGTTTTCGAGCGTCAATTCCATCATTGGGCGGACGCCATTGTTCAGCATTGTCGCAACCGAAACGCCAACAGCCATTAAAATCAGGAAAATACCGAAAATCGGATAGAACCGTGCAATAACCTTATCAACCGGAAGGAGAGTCGCAAGGAAATAGTATACAAGAATGATGATTGTCCATACTTTTACATTGAGCCATTCGGGAGTTAACAGCGCAAGAAGACCTGCCGGCCCTACCATAAATACGACGCCGACCATAACAAGCAGTACCAAGCCGAATACGCGCATGATATTCTGCATCGTATGCCCTAAGTACTTACCGGTAATTTCGGTAATACTGGCGCCATCATTACGCACCGATAACATACCTGCAAGATAATCGTGGACACCTCCGGCAAGCAGCGTTCCGCCGACAATCCAAAGGTAAACGCTCGGCCCCCATAAAGCGCCGGAAATTGCGCCAAAGATCGGCCCTAAACCGGCAATATTCAAAAGCTGGATTAAAAAAGCTTTTGGTTTTGAGATCGGAACATAGTCTATTCCGTCAGGATTAGCCATAGCAGGCGTCCGATTTGCTTCATTCGGAGCAAAAACTTTTTCTACAAACGTACCGTACACCAAGTAACCGACAATGAGCGCTGCAACACACAGCAAAAACGTTACCATAAAAGAGTACCTCCTGTGAATTGAATTTATGAATGACCCCTTAGCTTGCATTACTATTGAGCCATTACATATAAAGTATAAATCCGTTTATTCTATTTGTAAATAAAAAAACAGAGTTTTATTGCACGCGCAAAGATATTAAAAAATCGGCGCGGATATCCAAGGGCATCTCTAAAAATCTCAGTTTTTTAGCGATGCCCTAAATCATGATTTCCCCTACGACATACCTATACATATCCACTACATAATGGAAGAAAACCGTGGTATAATGTGGTATAATAAAGAACAAGATGGATAAAATATCGATTAGATTTTTTAATGATACGGAAGTTCGCGCCGTTTGGGATGAAGAACAGTCCAAATGGTGGTTTAGTGTGCTTGATATTATCGGGGTCTTAAACGAACAACGCGAATACGAAAAGAACCGTAACTACTGGAAATACTTAAAAGCAAAACTGAAAAAAGAGAATAATCAACTGGGTAGTGTTACTACCCAGTTTAAACTTACCGCGCCTGACGGTAAAAAACGGTTATCAAACGTCATTGATTACAATCAAGTAATAGAGCTTGCAAAAAATTTTCCGAACAATAAATCCGTGCCGTTTATCCAGTGGTTTACCTATTCTGAAGAAGCAATAGATGCAAAAAGTAAAACAAAGGCATACGCGCTTTTTGAAAGTTCATTGCTGGATAGTATTGAAGTTGGGACGATACAGGGATTACAGCAGATTCATGCCTATCTTTTTGGAGGGCTCTATGATTTTGCCGGTAAAATAAGAACCGTAAATATTTCAAAAGGAGGTTTTCAGTTTGCGGCAGCAGAGTTCCTTGAACAAAATCTTGCCGGAATAGAGAAAATGCCGGATACAACGTTTGAACAGATCGTAGAAAAATATGTCGAGATGAATATCGCCCATCCTTTCCGTGAAGGTAATGGAAGAACAACAAGGATATGGCTGGATTTAATCCTTAAGCGTACATTAAAAAAGTGCATCGATTGGAGCAAAATCAATAAAAGAGAATATCTGGAAGCTATGGCGGAAAGCGTAATCGAGTCAAGCAAAATAAAGGTTTTGCTGCAAAATGCTCTGACGGACAAAATCAATGACCGTGAAATGTTTATGAAAGGGATTGATTATTCCTATTATTACGAAGAAGCGGAGTAATATGCACCATTTTCCGAATGTTTGGTACATATCTTTGCTATATATCCCAAAAAGGGGTATACTTGGGGCATGAGTGATTTACTGAAGGAATAAAAGATGGGAAAATGGAAGAAAGTGAGGATTGGGGAGTTCCTGACAGAACGGCAAGGCCGATACAAACCCGATGATAACGCTATCGCAACATATAAACGTCTCGATAAAATAGATTTTTCCGGAACAATTCATATTTCCGAAAAACCTTCTAAAACCGATATGATTGTTGTTCAGCCGGGTGATTTGGTTATTTCCGGAATTAACGTGGCAAAAGGGGCTATTGCAGTATATCAGGGAACAGAACCCGTTACAGCAACAATCCACTATTCTTCATATATATTCGATGATTCAGTTGTTGATTTAGAGTATTTTAAATACTTTGTCAAAAGTCCTGCGTTTATCGAAACACTGAAAAAGCAAGCAAAAGGCGGAATAAAGACTGAAATAAAGTCGAAAGTATTTTTACCGTTAGAAATATCACTTCCGGATTTACCAACACAAAAGCAAATTGTAAAAAGAATTTCTGAAAATCTAAAACGAGTAAATGAACTTGCAAAAGAAATAGAAACTCAAAAAGGATACGCAAAACAGCTTCGCCGGAATATTTTACAGGATGCTATAGAAGGCAAACTTACCGCTGATTGGCGCAAAGAACATCCGGTGCAGAAAGGCAATTCCGACTACGATGCAGAGGCTTTGTTTGAGCTGATACAGAAGGAAAGGAAAGTTGATAAAAAACGGAAAGCGTTACCGCCGATTCTTGATGCGGAAAAACCTTTTGAACTTCCTACCGGGTGGAAGTGGGTGAGATGGGGAGATGTTATTTCGATTGAAACACATATTGTAAATTCTTCTGATTATTTAGATTTAATCCAAATTGCCCCGGATGATATAGAAAAAGGTACTGGTGAATTATTAGAGAATCTACGGACTGTCAGAGAAAAAGGAGTTATCAGTGTAAATCACTTATTTCCCAAAGATGTATTACTATATTCAAAAAATCGTCCTCGATTAAGAAAAATTGTTTATGTAGATTTTGAAGGTCTTTGTTCTGCCGATATGTATCCACTTAATACAAAAATGAACAAGCATTTTATAAAATATCTTATGCTTTCTGATTATTTTGATGTTGAAGTTTATAAATTTGATAATAGGGTAAAAATGCCCAAAATTAATCAATCTCAATTGTCTTCTATCAAAATTCCAATTGTACCATTAGCAGAACAAAATAAAATAGCTGAGAAAATCGAAACAGTGTTTACGAAGTACAAACAACTAGAACACGAAGTCTCACAATGCAAAAGATATATAAATCAAATCATGCAAGGCGTTTTAAAAAATGCTTTGAAGGAGAAGATGTCTTATGGAAAAACAACTGCAAATTAATATTCTACCTATTGAGAATAACAGCTTCTCATTTTCAATGTTTTGTAAAAAATATAATCAGTTTGAAAAAAATGAATTGTTGTATTTTACAAGGATTAATGGAGAATTATATGGAATTTCTTTTTGTGAATATCAAAATTATATAAAAAAAGAGTTCACATCTTTTGATAATATAGATTTAACAAAATGGTATTTGTTTAACTTATTGCATGAAAATTGTAAAACACAAGAAATGAACTTTCAGATATTTAGAAAATTTACGTATCGTATTGATGTTGTAGTGAATTCAGATTATTATGGAGATGAAGTTATTTCAATTACACCTACATATTTAAATTCAAACAAGAACTTTGGGTTTATTTTAAATTATCGATTTAAAAAAAGAGATGAAATGCCTTTTTCTATAGAAATACAAAAACGAAGTTTATCGTTAGATAAAAATGGACATGAGAATAAGGACTATTATATTGATAAAAATATTAAAATAACTAACTTTATAAATAAATACTATGAGAAAATTTTTTATTTTCAAGGTGTTCTTGTAAAAAAATCATTTGAAACAGTTATAGCAACAACATTAATGACAAAAAGATATGAATTTGGTAATCGACAACAAGATAATTCTCAATTCCAAGGAATTAAAAAAATTTGGTCCCTTTAGTAAAGTGAATGCTGATAGTTTGAAATCAAAAATTTGTTTCATCTATAAAAATAATGAAAAAAATTTTTCATATAAATTATATAATGCTCTTGAAGGGAAAACATATTCAACATTTCTTGGGATGGAGAAAATGTTTCAATTTCCTTTAAATAAAAATACTGTTTTAGGGAGAGGTGTTGATGAATATACAGAAGATGCAATTAATATAATTATTTCTGAATTAAAAATGAATTTTCCAGATAGCTTTATCGTTCCTATCCTAATCGTTCCTTGGAATAAGGAAAATGCAACTTCCGAACAACAAAAGTTATATTACAAATTAAAATATTTATTTCTAGTTAATAAAATGCCAAGTCAATTTATCAGTGCTGCAAAAGTCATGAATGATAATATCTTAAAATGGAGTGTTTCAAGCCTTGCAATTCAAATCTTTTCAAAACTTGGTGGTAGTCCTTGGATTGTAATTCCAAAAACTAATAACTGTTTAATAATTGGTATTGGGCAAACATATAAACGGAATGAAAATTCAAAAATAAATAGATTTTTTTCTTATTCCATACTGACCGATACAACAGGATTGTTTAAAGGAATTAGAATATTAGCTAATACTAATAATCCAGATGACTATGCATATAATTTATCAAAGTCTATAAAAGAGATAGTTGAAGAATATAATAATGATTATTCCTCTTTTGTGATACATACATCTTTTAGAATGAAAAATAAGGATATAAAAATAATAAAAAAAACTCTTGATAATATTAAAATAACTAATAATTCAACATTAGCGATATTAAGATTTGATGATCATCATGATTATATATGCTTCGATCAAGATTATAATAGTTTGATTCCTCTCGAAAGTACAAAAATTTGTTTATCTTTTTATAGATTTCTTATATGGTTTGAAGGACAGCAATATGGTCAATTTGCAGTACATCATAGAATTGGTGCACCTATAAAAATAGATATAGATTATCCTGATGATCTTGATTCAGAAAAAATAAATGATTATTTACAAGATTCAATAAATCTGTCAGGAGCAAATTGGAGAGGTTTTAATGCAAAATCAATTCCAATTTCTTTATTATATGCTGAGCTAATTAGTAAATTTGTTTCTGCGTTCGATGAGTATAATCTTGAGCCTATTAATATTGAAAATTTTACACCATGGTTCTTATAAGAGGTATATATGTTAAAGTCTGATAGTTTTATTTTTTTATTGGGTGCAGGAGCAAGTTGTGATGCTCATATACCAATTTCTTCTGATATGATGAAAAATGTTGAGGAATTAGTAATATCTGATGAGAAATGGCGAAAATATCGTGATTTATATTATTGTATTAAAAGTGGGATAGTAAATGCTGCTGGTATAAAAGGAATTTTCTCACCAGATGCAGTTAATATTGAGACAATTGTTAACACAATGGAAGAATTATTAAAAAGTTATGGGCATCCATTATATCCTTTCATAGGCTCTTGGATACCACGATTAACCGAATTATGTGGAGAAAATTTGATTAATATAAGAGAATTAAAAACTCTTATTCTTGATAAATTATGCAATGTCTGGACAAAGTGTGAAACATCAGAAGATTACGAATACTATAATAATTTTTTCAATTTTCAAAAAGAGTATACTTTTCCTATTTCAATTTTTTCCTTGAATTATGATCTGTGTTTGGAAAAATCGATTGGTGAGGTAAATATACAGCGTGGTTTTGGATTTGACCATATATGGCATTGGGAAAATCTTGATGAATCTTCAACTATAGAAGAACCGATAATCTTATATAAGTTGCATGGATCGATAGATTGGAAAAAAACGGATACGGGTGAAATTAAAGAATCTGAAAAAATAATCCCTGAGGAAACTGCAATTATCTTTGGAACTGCATATAAATTACAATATGTTGATCCTTTTTTATACTTAGTAAATGTTTTCAGAAAAAAAACATTGTCCAGCAATACAAAAGGAATTATCTGCATAGGCTATAGTTTTAACGATGAACATATTAATGGAATGCTTTCACAAGCATTAAAAAAAGGTGAGAATAAAAAAATTATTTCAGTTGCACCAGTTATAAACGAGGCCGAAGAACGCAATAGAATAAAAAAAATTAATGAAGAAATAGCAAATAGAATTCAATTTATCCCTGAAAAAGCAAAAGCGTGGTTGGATTCTCTCAATTGTAAAATAATTGAAGATTTATTGGGAGAAAATGATGATCCTTTTTAGAAAAACACACCAGCGTTAGGGATTGGAGGGGCACGCCGGAGGCGTGTTCCGGAGCGCAGCGGAGGAATGATAACCCCGGAAAGCCCGACCGCCGCTTGCGGCGGGAACGCCCAAATGAAAAAAATAACAGGAGTATATATGCCGAATATTGGTGGAATTATAAAATCATAGCAAAACATTATGCGGAAAGATCAGGGAGTTTCGGGGGATGCGCCGCGCATTGAATAGCTGGGGTGGATGATTACGCTTAAAATTCTTGATGACAAAGAAGCAGAGAATCCGGCAGGAGTTTTTGGAACAGTGTAATGTGCATACGATTGTGCGTTTGCCTAACTCCGCGTTTCAGCCCTATGCAAGCGTTGCGACAAATTTACTGTTCTTTACAAAAGGCGAGCCGACACGGGAAATCTGGTACTGGGAGCATAAACTGCCGGAGAGTCAGAAATCCTACTCCAAAACAAAGCCTATTCGGAAGAGCGAGTTTGAACCGCTGAAAGCATGGTGGAATAGCCGTGTCGAAAATGAACACGTCTGGAAGGTCAGTATTGAAACCTTAAAAAGCAACAGCTATAACATGGATATAAAAAATCCGTATATAAAGGAAGAAGAAGTGACGCACACCACGGCGGAATTGCTGGAGCTACTGCACCAGTCATTTATGAAAAGCGATGCGCTGTTAGCGGATTTGAAGGAATGGCTGAGATAGGGGCATTATCTCTATAAGAGCTAAAAATATCTGAATAAGTTTGTCAATTTTTTCCTTGACGTAACGGTTCTTTTTCCGTATACTGTTCAAACTTTGTCTGAGGAAGCCTTTTTTGGTAAACTAGCCTCAGCTTGTTTTACTTGCCAACTTAGCTCACCCGGCAGAGCAGCACCCTCGTAACGTGCAGGTACTCGGTTCAAGTCCGAGAGTTGGCTTTTTTTAGTAAGTGATTGTGTTATCATTATTTACAAAATACGTTATTCGAACAATTGGGACGATAATATTAAAGATTATGCTATGCCCCGGTACATAAAACCAATACATGTTCGCTTTCAGTATCTGCGATAAAAGTCTTTACTATGGCTGTCTCATATCCTTTTTCAATCCCAAACAAAGAAAAAAGACTTTTATTCGTGCGGAAGGTTTAATACCCGCCGTTCCTCGGCAATGCTCTGCATCGGGGGTGTTGATTTAGATTTTAAAATAACCAGACAAGAGACTGTACCGTGGTAGATTAGTATACTGCTTTTTTTGTTACTATGCATACCTTGATAGAAATACATAAAAGAAATACAATATAGACATATCAAAACAGGTGTTTTTATGATGGTTGTTCACGGAAAATTTGAATGGGACAGTAACAAGAATGAGATAAACATCAAAAAACACGGTCTTTCATTTGATGCAATTCTTGAAGTGTTTAATGATCCATACTTTATCGAAAAGATTGATATTGAACATTCAACACTTGAGGAAGAAAGACTAATAGGGATTGGGAGTTTGAACGGTTTTGTAATAATCACGATTGTGTATACGGAACGTGATAGAACAAGGCTTATTTCTTCACGTCTGGCAACAAAAAAGGAGGAGGCTTTTTATTATGAGCAAAGAAAAAACTTTAACTGCTGAAAGAGTGGCGGAACTCCGTAAGAACATTGATTTATCGGATATTCCTGAAATTACGGACTTTTCCGGTTTTAAGCCTCGATACCCTGAATACTTCAAGCCAAAAAGAGAGCAAGTATCAATCAGATTGAGCAAATATCTTATTGACCACTTTAGAGCAATGGGAAAAGGTTGGCAAACAAAGGTAAATGATTTCTTAATGGATGCCGTCAACAACGGACAAATTTAATCGACTTTGTTAAACGCAAAAATAACCGAGCCGTAACGTGCAGGTACTCGGTTCAAGTCCGAGAGTTGGCTTTTTTATCTTTTCCTTTTTAATTACTTCATTAATTCTCATATATTGTGAGATATCCTAAAAAAAAATTAGTTTTTTGCGTTTTTTTGCTTGTTTTTGCGGTGAACCGTGCTATACTGGTATAAGGGTATTGCAGTATGAGTCAGACACAGTTTGTCGTTAAGGGTGATTTTATATCAGCCGTAACAAAAGACCGTCTTGTAGCGCATCCGAATGCGTATGCGCTTTGCGAAAACGGAAGAATAATCGATTTTGTTACCGCATTGCCGGAAGGATCATGGGAGCATGTCCCCTGTTTTGATTTTTCCGATATGCTTATCGTGCCTGCCTGTGTTGACTTACACGTTCATGCGCCGCAGTATGCGTTCCGTGGCATGGGGATGGAGCTTGAGCTCATCGATTGGCTGAATACCTATACTTTTCCCGAAGAAGCGAAATATGCCGATGCGGATTACGCTTTGCAGAGCTATCGGCTTTTTACCGATGACCTTGAAGCGAGTCCGTCCTGCCGCGCGGTAATCTTCGGTACCATTCATAACAGTGGCAACCGTGTGTTGGCGGATTTACTAAAAGCTAAAAAGATGCAGTGCCTCGTCGGCAAGGTGAATATGGATCGGAATGCGCCCGACTACTTATGCGAAACGGCGGAATCTTCTTTTGCCGCGACCCAAGCCTTTGTTGATTCATTTAAAAATGATGATACCGTTGCTCCTATTATAACGCCCCGCTTTGTACCTTCGTGTACGCCCGCTTTAATGGATAATCTCGGCAAGTTGGCAGCAACCCGGCACTTGCCTATACAGAGCCACCTTTCGGAAAATAAAAAAGAAATCGCATGGGTGAAGGAACTTCATCCCGAATGCAAAAACTATGCTGAGGTATACGACCGCTACGGTCTTTTAACCGATAAAACCATTCTCGCTCATTGTGTGCATCCTACCGACGCAGAAATAGAATTGCTGATTCGGCGCGGCACGTATATTGCGCATTGTCCCGAATCAAATATCAATTTAACCAGCGGCATTGCCCCGATCGCGCGTCTTTTGGATGCGGGCGTTCATATCGGGCTCGGCTCAGATGTGGCTGCCGGTTCTCAACTATCTCTTTTTAAGGCGATGATGGCAGCGCTTCAAGTTTCAAAAATGCGGCGGTATTTTTATGAAGGAGAGCGCGCACTTTCCGTATCGGAGGCCTTATACCTTGGAACGAAAGGCGGCGGTTCCTTCTTCGGCGATACCGGCAGCTTTGAAAAAAACTTCTGGTTCGATGCGGTAGTGATCGATGATACGCAGTTGAGTGTACGTACCGATTTTTCCGTTGAGCAGCGGCTGGAACGTGCGCTCTATTTGACGGAACGGCACAACATGGTTGCAAAATTCGTACAAGGCCGTTGCGTATGGGATAAACGGGAGGAGATATAATATGGATGAAAAAAGGTTTATCGATATTGCGGCAGGGCGGGTAAAAGCCGATCTGGTGTTAAAAAACGCTTTTGTGCTTAATGTGTTTACCAAAGAGTTTATTAAACAGGATGTTGCGATAGCGGACGGCTATATCGCCGGAGTCGGACAGTACGAAGGCGTTGTAGAAAAAGATTTAACCGGCAAGTTCGTGTGCCCTGGGCTTATCGATGCGCACCTACACATTGAGTCCACGATGGCGTCCCCGCGGAATTTTGCTCGGCAGGCGCTCCGCTGCGGTACTACCGCCGTTATTGCCGACCCGCACGAAATTGCCAACGTCGCGGGCGTTGACGGTATTCTCTATATGCTGGAGGATGCGCGGAAGGCGGTGTTTGCCGGTACGAACCAGCCGCTTGTTTCCATCTATTTTATGATTCCTTCCTGCGTGCCCGCTACCGACTTTGAACACACCGGCGGCGCTATTACCGTGTACGATATAGAAAAACTGTTAGATGAGCCGAACGTACTCGGCCTCGGAGAGATGATGAATTATCCTGCAGTCATCTGTGGGGATGAAGCCGTATTGAAAAAGATATCTGCAGCTCGGGAAAAGAAAAAGATATGCGACGGTCATGCGCCGTGCGTGCGCGGCCGAGATTTACAGGCATACTGCGCCGCCGGTATCCGTACCGATCACGAATGCGCATCCTACGACGAAGCGTTCGAAAAATTGCAGCAGGGAATGTACATCCTGATACGCGAAGGCTCTTCCGCGCAGGATTTGGAGCCTATCGTACGCGGTATGCTGGAGCATAAAACCGATACAAGCCGCTTTGCGTTCTGTACCGACGATAAAAAAATGAGCGACATTTTAGCGAACGGACATATCAATAATAATGTACGCAAAGCGGTGTCGCTCGGGTTATCACCGGAAGATGCGCTGTGTATGGCAAGCTTCCATGCGGCGCAGTGTTACGGTTTGAGCGGCAGGGGGGCTATCGCTCCGCGCCACTATGCGGATATTGTCGTATTTGATAATATAACGGACTTTTCAATCAATTCGGTGTATAAGGCCGGTATCGAAGTTTCTTCCGTTCCTATGGCGCAAGAAACGGAATCGGCGGCGGCAGACGAACCGTCTTCGTTCTCCATTCAACGGATTACCGACAGCGTGCACGTTGTTCCCGTATCTCGGAGCGCCTTTAGCGCCGACCATTTTATGCCGTCGGGTTCCGATAATTTCCATGTTATCGGAATGCAGCGGGGAACCCTTTTTACGAAACATTTGGTGTTTCCGCGGCAGGAATGCGCCGAGATGCTCAAAGACGGCAAGCTCTGCTATTTGGCGGTGCTGGAGCGGCACAAGAACACCGGCAATATCGGCCGCGCGTTGCTGCACGGTTATGGAGTGTCGAACGGAGCCATCGCGTCGAGTATCGGGCATGATTCTCACAATATCATCGTAGCCGGTTCCAATGCGGCTGATATGCACCGTGCCGTAGAAGAAGTAATCGATATGAAAGGCGGCGTGGCTGTTGTACAAAACGGCACGGTGCTCAGCAAGTTTGCATTGCCGATTGCCGGTTTGATGAGCGCTATGGAACCGGTGCAGCTCGCCGACTGTATTCACGACGCAGCCGAGAAAGCGCATACTATCGGCGTATACCCCGAAGTAGAACCGCTGATCGGATTGTCGTTCCTTGCGCTGCCGGTTATCCCCGAATTAAAATTGACGGATTCCGGTTTGTTCGATGTAGTAAAATTTCAGTTTATATAGGGAGGTAAAAATGATAGTTGGAAAAGCGGTGCCCCGTGTCGATGCTTACGATAAGGTAACCGGCAGGGCAAAGTATGTAGACGATTATTTTCACAGTGATTTTTTAGTTGCAAAGGTATTGCACAGTACCATCGCGAACGGACTGGTAAAAAAGATCGATACGAGCGCTGCGGAGAAAATTCCCGGCGTGGTTAAGATTGTTACCTGTTTTGATGTACCGGACATTTGTTTTCCGACTGCGGGACACCCGTGGTCTACCGAGGCGGCGCATCAGGATATTGCCGACCGCAAGCTGCTCAACAGAAGAGTACGGTATTACGGCGATGATATTGCTGCCGTTATTGCGGAAGATAATGTGGCCGCCGAACGCGCGTTAAAGGCTATCACCGTTGAATATGAAGAATATCCTCCTATTCTGGACGTGCATCAAGCGATGTCCCCCGAAGCGACCGTGTTACACGAAGCGTTCCCGGGCAATGTGCTGAAGCATACGGTGTTTAGCGTAGGCGAGTATGAAGAAACGCCGGATGATCCCGATACTATCATGGTTGAAGGCGATTATGCGGTATCTCCTATTTCTCACTGTCATATCGAAAATCCCGGTTCTTATGCCTACATGAAGGGCGGCAAAATTATTGTAGTTTCTTCCACACAGCTGCCCCATATCTGCCGCCGTATCTGCGGACAGGCGCTCGGTATCGACTGGGGAAAAATACGGGTTATCAAGCCGTATATCGGTGGCGGCTTCGGCAACAAGCAGGATATCTTGTATGAGCCGCTAAATGCCTACCTTTGTACGGTGGTCGGCGGACGGTGCGTACAGCTGTCTGTTTCGCGGGAAGAGACCTTTATGTGTACCCGCACGCGCCATGCAATGGAATTCCACATGAAGACAACAGTGCGGAAGTCGGACGGCAGGTTCATTTCGCGCAAAATGCTCTGCTACTCCACAAAGGGCGGTTACGCTTCACACGGACACGCCATTACCGCGAATGCCTCCAACGAGTTTAAGCAGCTCTATTCGGCGGAAAAGGGAATCATTTCCGAAGCGTATTCCGTGTTTACCAATCATATTACCGCAGGGGCTATGCGCGCGTATGGGATTCCGCAAGCGGATTTTGCCCTTGAATCTTTTATGGATGATATGGCGCTCAAACTGAATATGGATCCTATCGATTTGCGGCTCAAGAACTGTATGCGGGAAGGGTACGAAGATCCCGTTACAAAGATTAGAGCAAACTCGGATGGGCTCTATCAATGCTTGCAGAAAGGCCGCGAGGTGTTCCACTGGGATGAGCTGCGGAAAAAGTATGCAAATCAAACAGGGCCGGTGCGCCGCGGTGTCGGAGTTGCCTGCTTTAACTACAAAACCGGCGTTTACCCCATCTCGCTCGAAACCGCCTCCGCCCGTATCATGCTCAATCAGGACGGCAGTATTCAAATTCAGATGGGGGCGACGGAAATAGGGCAGGGCGCCGATACGGTGTTCTGCCAGATGGCTGCCGAAGTGCTTTCGCTGCCGATGGATAAGGTCTATATTTTCTCCGAACAGGATACCGATGTCAGCCCGTACGACAGTGCAGCTTATGCTTCTCGTCAAACATACGTGAGCGGTAAGGCGATTAAAAAAACTGCCGAATCGCTTAAACGAAAGATATTGGACTATGCGGCGTGGATGCTCGATATGAAGGCCGATGAACTTGATCTGCAGCATGAAAAAATTATTGTCCGCAGTACCGGTGAAGAGCGGCTCACCTTGGAAGAGGTCGCAATGGAAAGCTGTTACAGTATGAAGGAATCCAATCATCTCAGTGCGGAAGAAACGTCGCATTGTACCGATAACTGCTTCTCGTTCGGTGCAACCTTTGTTGAGATTGAGGTTGATATCCCTGTCGGCAAAATCAAGGTACTGAATATTTTGAACCTGCACGACAGCGGTACGCTTATCAATCCGCAGTTGGCGGCAGCTCAAGTACACGGCGGCATGGGAATGGGAATCGGCGCTGCAACTGCCGAACAGATGCTTTACGATAATAAAGGCAAGCTGCTGAACGGGAATCTTTTGGATTATAAGCTGCCGACGGCGATGGATCTTCCCGACTTACACGAGCTGTTTATCGAAAATGCCGATCCTACCGGCCCCTTCGGGAATAAATCTTTAGGCGAACCGCCGATTATTTCGCAGCCGCCGGCAATCCGCAACGCGCTGCTCCATGCAACCGGTGTCGCCATTAACAAGCTGCCGCTTAATCCTCAGCGGCTTTTTGAAGCGTTCAGCGAAAGCGGGCTGCTGAAGGAGGTGATCTAATATGTACGATATGGAAAGTTTTTATCAAGCGACATCAATCGCCGATGCCGTAAGCGCCTTAGTCCGTACCGAAAATCCGGTTATTCTTGCCGGCGGCACCGACGTGCTGATTCAAATGCGGGAAGGTAAACTTGCCGGACGGAATGTCGTGTCTATTTTCGGCATCCCCGAATTGCGCGGTGTGAGCATAGACGAGGAAGGTACGATCCGCATCCGTCCGCTGACGGTCTTTAGCGAATTAACCGGAAGCCCCATCGTGCAAAAGCACTTACCGATGCTCGGCTATGCGGCCGATCAAGTAGGTGGGCCTCAAATACGGAATATGGGAACCGCAGGTGGGAACATCTCTAACGGTGTAACCAGCGCCGACACCGCGCCGAGCCAGCAATGCTATAACTCGGTTGTCGAAATTACCGGCCCGGATGGAGTGCGGTTGGTTCCCGTGCAGGAATTTTACGTATCCGCCGGAAAGGTCGTACTGCAAAAAGGCGAGTTGGTAACCTCATTCCTCATTAAAAAGAAGGACTACGAAGGCTTTACCGGCGATTACATCAAGTATGCGATGCGTAATGCGATGGATATTGCGAACTTGAGCTGCGCTTCCCTTGTAAAAACCAAACGGGAAAATGGCGCCTTAAAAATCGATGAGGTGCGTATGTGCTTCGGCGTTGCCGCTCCGGTACCGCTGCGTTGTAAAAATACCGAGGCTTTTTTGACCGGTAAAGAAATCAATGATGCATTATATGAAGGCTTGCAGGAAGTGCTTCTCACGGATATCAATCCCCGTGACTCGTGGCGCGCGTCAAAAGCGTTCAGAGTTAATACCGCCAAGCAAATAGCGGTGCGATCTTTACGGAAAGCTGTCGAGCGGCAGGAGGTGTAAGCATGTTAAAAATTATTAGTATGAAGGTAAACGGGAAGCAACGCGAGCTTGCCGTTGATGTTCGGGAATCGCTTGCCGACGCGCTTCGCAATAGGCTTGCGTTGACCAGTGTTAAAAAAGGCTGCGAAGTAGGGGAGTGCGGCGCCTGTACCGTGTTGATAGACGGAGTGTCCGTCGATAGCTGTATTTACCTTGCAGTATGGGCGGACGGTAAGAGTATTTTGACGGTTGAAGGCTTGCAGGGTGAAAACGGAGAACTCAATCCGATACAACAGGCCTTTATCGATGAAGCGGCGGTTCAATGCGGCTTCTGTACTCCCGGGCTTATTTTGACGGCGGTAGAAATTGTCGGCAGCGGAAAGCTGTATACACGGGAGGAGCTGCGTAAGCTTATCTCCGGACACCTCTGCCGCTGCACCGGCTACGAAAACATTCTCCGCGCTGTTGAAAAAGCGATGAAGCAAAATCTTGAAAACCTTGAACAAATGAAAAAGGCAGGCGCGTAAGGTTCGGGGCTTGAGTATTGGGTACCGCTAAAAATCGTAAGCCTATCCGCGATGATGTTTTTAGCGGCGCTTTTTAATGTAATGGGGAACCTCTAAAAATTGTAAGCCTCTCGGCTTGTTCTGTAAGGAAATTCATTAACTTGTTCGCCTTGCAGACTACGAATCGGTTTTTAGAGGTTCTCTCCTACTTTTTCCTTAGATTATTTTGTTGCCTCTTTTAAAAGCTTACGACATGTATCGAGTACGCGCTTTGCGACCAGTTCTTCAGAGCTGTCTGCCGGAATACAGGTCGGCTTTTTACCGTCCGTCTTTTCGATTTCGCTCGGCTTCATACCGTACCATACATGCATGTGTGCGGGACTGCCGTGCGGTGTCGTCATCGATAAAAAGGCGAATTTTCCCGCTTTTTGCCGGTCGGATGCAACAAATGCATTTGCCATAGCGCGCAGTTTATTGGCGCCGTCGCGGCTGTAAGCAACTCTCGAAAGTTCGGTATCACCCTTCCATACAACCATTTCGTTTTTATCGTTGTCGGTAATAAACTCAAGATGGGTGAAGTCAGAAGCGGTGCCGTAGCTTTTCTTCGCTATCATAATGATTTCTTCTTTGGTAAAGTCGCTGCCGTCTTTCTTGCCGGAAAATTCTTTAATGAGCTTTGTATATGCTTCCTGAACGGCAGGACGCGGATCGTCGTAGATCAGTGCAGTGTTGACCCATTTACCCGTATACGGCATAAGGGGCGCTTTCGGCAACATCTCCGCAACTTCCTTAATCGTATCGGTTATTTCTTTTAACAGGTTTTCGTTCGAGACTGCCGTATCGGCGTAGGTCGGCCACCAGAGCGGATCGCTTTCTACCAGCGACTTAATGTCTCTGCTGCCGAACCGTGCATGCCAGTGCAATAAGCTGTCTTCGGAATCTCGATGCGGAGGTACGATAATAAAATATTGCGCTTCCGCTAAGCCCTGCACCGGTTTGATCGCCTCAAATGCATACCATGAATGGCCTTCAACCCCTTGCATGGGTTTCATTCCGGTATAACGGTATTCGCACGGAATTTGTTTTTCATTGCCGTCTTTGTCCATTACGGTAAACAGTACGGTGTTGGAACCGTCAAACTTTGCTTTTACGATAGGCGTTGCAAACATCTTGGAAACCGCTGCCTTTAATCCGTCTTCGGTATAGTACGGCATCTTTTCCGCTTGCATTCTATATGCGTCGTTCAGCTGAGTTGCGCCGGAAATCGCGCTAAAGGATTGCCATTCACCCTTCCACGCAGAAAGTTCATTTCCCGCTTCGAGCTTTACAGCCGCGGATGTCGATTTACATCCGGTAAAAAATACGGCAAGCAGCAATACTGCCGCTCCGTATACGATATGTTTTTTAGGTAACATCTAAACCTCCTAATGTTTGCCTATACTTACAAAATTTGTAAAAAATGTCAACCACTTCTGACAGATTGTATAATCCATAACCCCGATGCAGAGCGCCATGGTATTAAAAACCCGCAGGAATAAAAAAAGAGCGGCCTTATGGGGACAAATAAGACCGCTCTAACACTTATTTTGGGAGGAATAACATCTACTATTCATATCATTGATTCATAGCTGCATAGTGTATGCTTATAATAACAAGCTTTAGTTAAAATGTCAACCGTTTCTAACAGTTTGGATCATAATCACTTGGGGATGTCTCAAAAGTTGGTTACTTTTTGGACATCGCCATCAGCATAGCTGATAGCGAGTTTAAAATTAAGTCTTTATATAGTAATGACTTAATTTTAAACTCGCATCTAAAGCTTAAGGAAACTGTCCAAAAACCGTTTTGCAATCCGCTTTAGCGGATATAATGAATAATTTCCTTATAGAAAAAGCCGATAGGCTTTCAGTTTTTCGAGGTTTCCTATAGTAATATAAGGTCTATGCCGTCGTTTCCGAATTTTCACGGCTCTTTGTCCGCACAATAAAGCCGCTGCTCAGCGGGACGGTCGTCTCGATAATGCAGGGATGGCCATGGCATACCCAGTCGCGGGCGGCGCCGGTTTCGGGATCGAGCAGTGTGTAATTGCGGTCTTCGATTGCGCAGATGTCGGGGCCGATATATTCAAGTGGCATATCTGCGGTAATCTTATTCATAGATATAAATTCGTAGCGGTTATTGCCGAGGTCTTTCCCGATAGTACCGGCCATACTATACGGCGACTTTGATTCCCCGCGGGTGGTTTTATTTGCATCATTCTTTGAAAAATAAAAGCCGGTACCGAATGCACGGTGCGCCGTATTGTACAGCTCTTTCACAAATGGTTCCGCTTCGGCAGGAGAGATTTTGCCACATAAGGCATCGATCCGCTTCCGGTAGGCGCGGGTAACGAGCGCAGTATAATAGAGGCTTTTCATTCTTCCTTCTATTTTAAGCGCATCGGCTCCCGCCTTTTTCAGGTCGGTAAGGTAGTCGATCATGCAGAGGTCTTTGGACGAAAAAAGCGCCGTATAGCCGCCGCCCTCTTCTACGGGAAAGTATTCTCCCGGACGCTCTTTCTCTTCAACGGCAAGCGAATAGTCCCACCGGCAGGAGTGAGTACAAGCCCCCGCATTCGCGCTGCGACCGGTAAGGTATGCGCTGATAAGGCATCGCCCCGAATATGCAATGCACATCGCACCGTGTACAAAGCATTCAAGCTCCATCTCCGGCACATGCGCTTTTATTTCGGCAATATCGGCAAGCGAAGCCTCTCTGCCGAGCACCACGCGCTTAAATCCCAAGTCGCGGTATACCCGTACCGCTTCATAATTGATACAGTTTGCCTGTGTACTGAGATGAATCGGAGTATTGGGGAAATGCTTGCGCAGTACGGAAACCATTCCGATATCCTGAATAATAAAGGCGTCAATGGGGTAAAGCTTAAAATAATCGGTTTCCGCTAAAAAGGCCTTAATGTCCTCATTATGAAAAGAAATATTCAGTGCACAGAGCAGTTTCTTGGGTTTTCCCTGTTTTGCATAATGCTCTTTCAGTGCGTTGATGACTTTGTATTCGTCGGTAAAAAAATTGTCTGCTTTTACTCGCAAGGAAAAATTTTTGAGACCGATATAGGCGGAATCCGCTCCATATTCCCATGCATAGTGCAGTTTTTCCAGATTTCCGGCAGGGGCTACCAATTCCATCGTTATTCTTCCTCAATAAAAAGAGACTGCACCCATTGCCCCATTTTTTCTACCGCTAAGTGAGCTTCTTTTGCCTGTGCGTCCATCGCCTGAAAGAAATGCCACATCTCAGGCCATATATCTAACTGTACCTGTCCGCCGGCCGCCTCAATCTTTTGTGCGAGCGCTTTTGCATCTGCCGACAGGATTTCCTTGCCGCCGCATTGAATAAAGACCGGAGGGAAACCGGCAAAGGAGCCATAAAGCGGAGATACCAGCGGGTTCTGGAAATTGTCAGCTGCTGTATAGCGTCCGGCAACTGCCTGAAGCGACTCTTTCAGCAAAAATTTATCGGATTTTTGTAATGTATGTATTTCTTCGTTTGAGCATGAAACATCCAGCCATGGAGAAATAAGCACGAGTGCTGCCGGCTGCGGCAATTTTTTCTGTTTTAAGTAATGGACAAGCGCAACCGCTAAATTTGCTCCCGCCTCGTTCCCTGCAATAACGACCGATTCCGGAGGAAAATCGTATTTTTTTAGTATTCCTCGATAGGTAATAAAGATATCCTCCAAGCCGGCAGGAAAAGGATATTCCGGCGCACGGCGGTACTCCGGCAAAAACAATGTACACGCGCATTCGTGAGCAAACGAAGCACAAAAGTTCCGCGAAGCCTTACAGGAACCATTTACAAATGACCCGCCGTGGGCATAAAGGATAACACGGTTTGCCGCCGCTACTTCCGGTTTTAATATCTCTAGCGGTACTGAACCGATAGTATCGCGTGTTATATCCGTATTGTTTGGTAGATACGGCGCATAAAAAAAGGAGTCGTATTCTTCTCGAATGGTACTCAATGGTATTTTAGGAGAATAAAGAGCCTTTTTGAATGACTTTTGAATCTGACGTAATGAATTTGTCCCATCCATCGGGGTAGTATACAAAATCTTCCTCGCTCATTCCAGCCCCCTTTTGCAAATATGCGGGGTATCTACTTCTTGTGCAAAATTTTGTTAAAAATTTTGCACATTTAATCTGGAGAGAAGGACAAACGCATCGGATAGGATAGATAAGAATCGCAGAATAATGAGGCTGTGAGACCATTTGAGCCGCAGTCAGAACTGCCAAGGATGGCAGAGGTGATAAACAGAAACCGGTTTTTGAAAAAACCGGCAGCCAAGGAATTGACACGGATGGCAATTCCTTGGCGTTATTCTGGTTGAACAGCCTCATTATTCTGCGGGATACTCAAAAAAGTGTCTGATGCGTTTGTCTTGGCAGAAAATGCAAAAATATACGGTTTTTCCTGATTTACTGTATAAATATACTTGATATAATGACAAGATTATGTATAATTAAATAATATCACTCACTATAACTTAAAAGGAGAAGTAGAGTATGAAGCGTAAAATGGTATGCTTATTAACTGCTTTGGTAAGCGTCGCGCTGATTTTAGCAAGCTGCGGCGGGCAGAGCGGTGAAAAAACTTCAGCAGCCGGTAATGCCAATGCGGAATTTATTATCGGTAACGGCGCTGAACCGCAGAGCTTGGATCCTGCAAAAATTCAGGGTGTGCCCGAACACCGCATCAATATGGCGTTGTTTGAAGGCTTGGTAACGTATGATCCCAAAACCGGTAATCCGATACCGGGTGTTGCAGAATCGTGGGATATCAGTGAGGATGGCATGACCTATACCTTCCACCTACGTAATGCAGAATGGAGTGACGGTACGCCGATTACCGCACAGACCTTTGTCGATTCATGGTTGCGTACACTTGCGCCCGAAACGGGTTCGCAGTATGCCTTTATGATTAGTTTAATCGTAAAGGGAGCGGAAGATTACAACACCGGTAAGGCGGATGCTTCTGCTGTTGCAATTAAAGCTGTGGATGATAAGACCTTTGAAGTACAACTGACCGGTCCGGCGCCTTATGCGGCCGATGTTATTGCACACTATGCTTTCAATGCAGTGCCGATGCATACAATTGAAAAATTTGGCGCCGACTGGATTAAACCCGGCAACTTTGTTGGAAACGGTCCCTTTGTGCTTGAATCATGGGTACCTCAGGAAAAAGTTACCGTTGTGCCGAACGAGAAATATTGGAATAAGGAAAATATTCATCTTTCACGCATAACGTTCTTACCGATCGAAGACAGTAATACGTCTTTTGAAAAATATAAGGCCGGAGAGATAGATTGGGATACCGGTATTCCTGTTCCCCGTATCGATGAAGTTAAGCAGCTGCCCGACTATCAGGTAGCGCCCCAGCTTT
Source organism: Treponema medium (assembly GCF_017161265.1). NCBI lineage: Bacteria > Pseudomonadati > Spirochaetota > Spirochaetia > Treponematales > Treponemataceae > Treponema > Treponema medium. The sequence continues at coordinate 1,435,756 of NZ_CP031393.1, forward strand.
CTACCTATTACTACATCTTTAACGTAAAACGCGGGCCGTTGCAGGATGTTCGTGTACGTAAGGCATTAACAATGGCTTTAGACCGTGAGGAATTGGTGGAAAAGGTAACAAAAGCAGGTCAGCTTGCAACTCGTTCTATCGTTCCTCCGATGGCAGGTTATACACCCGGTGAAGGCGCAGGCTACGACCCTGAGCAAGCGAAAAAGCTTCTTGCAGAGGCTGGATATCCCGACGGAAAAGGGTTCCCGGTAATGACGGTTATTTACAATACGCTGGAAGGTCATAAACTCATTGCTGAATATGTACAGGCTTCGTGGAAGCGTAACCTCGGTATCGATATTAAGATTCAGAATTATGAATGGAAAACATTCCTCGATATGCGTAATCAGCATGATTTTGATATTTCCCGTGCCGGATGGGTTGGCGACTATCAGGATCCCAACACCTTCTTGGAACTGTTTATAACCGGCAGCGGCAACAATGACGGTGAATACAGCAATCCTAAGTTCGATGAATTGATCCGTAAAGCTGCTACTATGAAAGGTGGGGCGGAACGCTTCCAAGTGTTGCACGATGCAGAAACTGTGTTCTTAACCGAAGATCAGGGAATATTGCCGATGTATTCGTATGTCAGCCAGAACCTTATCGACACGACCAAGTGGGAAGGCTGGTATACCAATCCGCAGAATATTAATCCGTATGTCGGTCTGAAGAAAGTAAAATAATGAGGCGCTCTTAAAACCTGAGGTTGTAAGACGTCCCATGGCGTCGGTTGATTCCTGAACAGAATATTCCGGCGCCGCGGAAGCTCGGGGATGGCGAAAAAGTAACCACTTTTGAGACATCTCCGAGCTTTCTTTAAATTAAAAAATTGAGTGGAGTATTGATATTATTCGCAAGGATACCGGTTTGTTATAATGAACGGAGAATCGGTGTTTCTTTTTTAATCCTGTCAATGCTTCCGTAAACACGTATGAATTTGGGGGAAGCATGATTCGATTTATCATACGCCGGTTAATCAGTTTGATTCCGACGCTTTTTTTAATTGTAACATTCAGCTTTTTTATCATGAAAGTTGCGCCCGGGGGACCTTTTTCCGCTGAACGGAATCCGCCGCCTGAGGTGCTTGCAAACATCAATAAGGTCTATCATTTGGATGAACCGATTCCGAAGCAGTATGTGCGGTATTTGGGGAATATGCTGCGGGGAGATCTCGGTCCGTCGTTCAGATATAAAGATTATACCGTCAATGACTTAATCGGCAATACAATGCCGAATTCGCTTATTCTCGGTATTACGGCTCTTTGCAGCGCTCTATTTTTCGGCTTGCTGGTGGGACTTGTTTCTGCGGTAAAGCGTAATTCTGTTGCCGATTATGCGGCGATGTCTATAGCTGTTATCGGTATTTCGGTGCCGCTGTTTGTTGTCGGTCCGCTTTTGATGCTCCTTTTTGCAGTAAAATTAAAATGGTTGCCGACTTCCGGCTGGATTACCGGCCGTCAAGGGTTAAAGACACTTATTATGCCGGCGCTTGCACTATCGCTGCCGTATTTTGCGTACATTGCCCGTCTTTCCCGTGCCAGTGTGTTGGAGGTGCTGCGTTCGGATTATATCCGCACAGCTTATGCAAAGGGGCTTTCGTATCCGGTAGTGCTCTTTAAGCATGCATTAAAGGGTGCAATGCTGCCGGTTATCAGCTATCTTGGGCCTGCCTTTGCAGGTATTATTACCGGCTCTGTTGTTATCGAAAGAATATTTTTAGTTCCCGGGCTTGGTACCTTCTTTGTACAGTCTGCTCTTAATCGTGACTATACACTGATTATGGGAACGGTAGTTATGTATTCCATCATTTTGATTTTGATGAATTTTGTTGTTGATATTCTCTATGCGGTTATCGATCCCCGCATTTCATATAAGTGAGGCTTAAGATGGACGTTAAACAAACGGACGGCACAAACCAAACTCAGGAAGGCACACCGGTTAAAACGAAGGGTGATCTTCCGGTTAATGAATTCAACCAATCGATGAAGCCGATATCTCTCTGGGATGATGCATGGCGACGGCTGAAAAAAAACAAAATGGCGCTTATGGGGCTGTTCATTGTGAGCTTTTATGCAGCGCTTTCTCTTCTAGCACCAATTCTGCCGATTTATTCTTATTCCGAGCAGACGATTATCCACCAAAACCTGCCTCCTTCTCTTAGTAAGGCAGGGGATATGATGGTGCGTGTCCTCCGTGCGGATATGATGCGTACGGCAAAAAAAGAAGGTTGCGCGGAACTTTCTCAAAAGCAAAAGGAAGAGCTCGCTGCGTTACAGCGGGAAGTAACGAACAATCCGGTGCATAACCGCCGCTATCTTTTAGGTACGGATGCGCTCGGTCGGGATATGTTTGCCCGTGTCGTATATGGCGGCCGTATCTCGATTATGATCGGATTGATCGGTACGATTACCTCGCTTTTTATCGGCGTACTGGTCGGCGCGGTGAGCGGTTATTTCGGCGGCTGGCTCGATAACGTATTGATGCGCTTTGTCGATATTATGTACGGTTTGCCGTATATGCTCGTCGTTATCATTATGATGGCGATCTTGGGGCAAAATATCGTCATCCTATTTGTCGCGATTGCGCTTGTTTCGTGGCTGACTATTGCGCGCGTTGTACGCGGACAGGTTATCAGCTTAAAGAATGCTGAGTTTGTCGAAGCAGCTCGTTCGATGGGCGCTTCTACGCCGCGCATTATCTTCCGTCACATACTGCCGAACACGCTCGGTATTATCATTATTTACTCAACGCTTTCCATCCCGGGCTTTATTATGAACGAGAGTTTTCTTTCATTCTTGGGACTTGGTGTTTCAGCTCCGCGCGCTTCATGGGGGTCGCTTGTGTCCGATGGTGTAAACGTAATGACGATCTATCCGTGGCAGCTGTTGGTTCCGGCAATCGCAATGACGGTTTTCTTATTTGCAATGAACTTTCTCGGCGACGGCCTCCGCGATGCCTTCGATCCTCAGAGTAAAAACAGGGTGTAATGATGAATAATCAAAAATCAGACGAGAAAATATTACAGGTTAAAAATTTACAAACATGGTTCTGGACTGATGCCGGCATCGTAAAGGCTGTTGACGGTGTTTCTTTCGATTTGCATAAACGCGAAATGCTCGCCATAGTCGGTGAATCCGGTTCAGGAAAGAGCGTAACCAACTTAGCAGTTATGAACCTCATTCCGAATCCTCCGGGGAAAATTATCGGCGGAGAGGTGTGGTTTGGCGGTAAAGACGTGCTCAAGATGGATAAGCAAGAGATTAGGCAGCTGCGGGGAAATAAAATCTCAATGATTTTCCAAGATCCGATGACGAGCCTTAATCCCTTCTTAAAAATCTCGACGCAGATGATAGAAACAATTCGGCTGCATCAGGGCTTATCGAAAAAAGATGCACGTGATCGGGCGATTGAAATGCTCAAGCTTGTCGGCATCCCCGCAGCGGAAAAGCGGGTTGACTGCTATCCTCACCAGTTCTCAGGCGGTATGCGGCAGCGCGTTATGATTGCGATGGGATTAAGCTGCGACCCCGAAGTGCTGATTGCCGACGAGCCGACCAGCGCGTTGGACGTTACCATTCAAGCACAGATTTTGGACTTAATCGGGGACTTGAGCGCCCGGCTCGGCACTGCCGTTATCTTGATTACCCACTCGCTCGGATTGGTGGCCGGTATGTGCGACCGCGTGTGCGTTATGTATGCGGGGCGTATTGTAGAGCAGGGTGGGGTGGATGAACTGTTTGCAAATCCTGCACACCCCTACACGCGCGGGTTGATTAAATCGGTGCCGCGGATGGACAAGAAAAATGCAGGACGCCTGTTCTCTATCAGCGGGCAGCCGCCGAATGTTATCGACTTGCCGCCGTGCTGTCCGTTCTATCCGCGCTGTAGTGAAGCGATGCCGCAGTGTAAGACGGAGTATCCCGCTTCATACAGTCTTTCGCCCAGTCACCGCACGAGTTGTTGGCTCTATCAGTCGGGCAACGCTGCGAAGGAATCGGCCGCCGTATTCCAAGATTCAACGCAAGGCGGAGAGGCTGTTCCAGCTGCTTCCGTATCGAACAATGCGGCAGCTGAATCTGCGGAAAATAACGAATAGGAGGACGCTTTTTTATGGAAGAAAAATATAACGAATCGGAAGCATTATTGACCGTCAAGGATTTAAAGATGCATTTTCCGTTTGCGGAAGGCGGCCTCTTTTCTCGTAAGAAAGGTGCGATCCGTGCGGTAGATGGCATCAGTTTTTCGGTCAAAAAGGGTGAAACGCTCGGTCTTGTCGGGGAGTCCGGTTGCGGAAAATCAACTGCAGCTCGTGCTATTGCACAGCTGTATACACCGACATCGGGTTCCGTCCTGTTTAAGGGGATGGAGCTTGCCGGTTGTTCACACCACACGCTGATGCAGGCGCGAAAAGATATGCAGATGGTATTCCAAGATCCGTATGCATCGCTGAATCCGCGCATGACGGCAGGAAATATTATCGCGGAACCGATGCGGATTTTAACGAAGCGCGGCATCCTTTCGTATACCCAAAAAGAAATTGATGACCGTGTCGAGGTGTTAATGGAAAAGGTTGGACTTTCCCGCTTTTTCCGCAACCGGTACCCGCATGAGTTTTCAGGCGGGCAGCGGCAGCGTATCGGTATTGCCCGTGCGCTTGCACTTCAGCCGGAGTTAATCCTTGCAGACGAGCCGGTCAGTGCGCTCGACGTGTCTATCCAAGCGCAGATTCTTAACCTCTTTAAGGATTTGCAGGATGAATTCGGGCTTACCTACGTGTTTATTGCGCACGACCTTGCCGTTATTCAGTATATTTCCACGCGGGTTGCGGTTATGTACCTTGGCGTTATCGTAGAAATTGCGAATGCCGAAGAGCTCTACTCAAAGCCGCTGCACCCCTACACGGAAGCGCTGCTGTCTGCTGCTCCTATCCCGGATCCGGAAATTGAGCGCAAGCGCAAGCGGATTATCTTGTCGGGAGATGTGCCTTCTCCTGCGGAAAAGCGCACGGGTTGTTATTTTTATGATCGCTGCCCCAAGCGTATGGAGCACTGCAAAAACACTATTCCACAGCTGAAAGACAAAGGTAACGGACACCAAGTTGCGTGTTTCCTCTGCGAATAAGCTGTCGCCGTTTTCGGCAAACAACTGAAAATTGCAATGCTGTAAGGACTAAGGCGGTAAACCTTTAAGTGTTTTCTATCTGTGCGAAATTTTGAAAAAATTTCGCACACTTTTTTCAGGACTAGCAGAGCAAACGCATCAGACGGAATCAACATACCCCGACGCAAGCGTCGGGGTATGTTGATTTTGCGGGGAATTCAAAAAAATGTCTGATGCGTTTGCTTGATTTCACTCTTCCGTTGGTGCTTTGATGGGGGTATATACATAAAAGCCTTTTTTTGAGCGCAGCCGGAAAAGCTCATACAGTACTTGCAGGTCGGCGGTTTTGTAGAACCGTACATTGTCGGCAAGCAACGTTTTTAAGATTTCGTCGGTTACAGGCGGCTCTTTGTATAAAACTTTTAACGAATATGTTTCCTTTATACCTGCTTTGGTCGCAGCATAATTGACGGCATCGGTAAAACCGCCCAATTCATCAGCGAGCTGTAGCTCCTTTGCCTGCGTACCGGAATAGATTTTCCCTTGAGCCAATTCTTCGACCGTCGCACGCGGCAGGTTTCTGCCCTGCGCTACCGTATCTAAAAAGATTGAGTATGTATGCATAACTTCCAATTCCGATTGTGTTTTTTCTGCGTCGGTCGGATTGCGGAAAATTGAGTAGGGCATGCGGCCGGAAACACTTACTCCATCTACATGGATTCCGAAGTATTCTTGTACAGCCTTTTGAATAGATGGTGAAACGGCAAAGACACCGATTGAACCGGTAATGGTATAGGGTGAACAAAAAATATAATCGGCGGAAGACGCAATCCAATATGCACCCGAGGCTGCTATATCGCCCATCGACACAACAACAGGTTTGCCGATTTTTTTTGAGAGCCGTTCCAAACTTCTCCGTATATCCTCAGAGGCGTTCACCTCTCCGCCGCCTGAATCAATCCGCAATACTACTGCTTTAATTGAATCGTCATCAGCTGCTTCGTCGAATAAGTCTACGAGGGTTGGACTGTCCGCATTATCGGATGTATTATCGGAAGTTCCTGTAATGGAGCCGGTTAAATAAATAACGCCGATTTGATTATCCGTTTCTTTCTTTTTAAAAGACTTATTATAGCTATAGTAATTGATATAGTCCCGTGAAGAAAGGTTGTATGTTTCCTCATCCAGTACACCGAGTTCAACACCGCATTCTTCATACGTACCGATATCGGTGATCAGATTTGCATCAAGTGCCGCTTGAGCGCTGTTGCCGTTTACTTTCCGCAGTGCATCATTGTAGTTCACCGTATAGGTTTCAAAGCGGTTCGCATCATCGGCTCTATTTGCGGCTATATCCTGTAAGTACATGTGCCATAAGTCTTTCAGTACGGATAGATTATTGTTACGCACGCCGGCAGACATCTCGGTACGTGAATAAGTTTCCGCCATCGACTTGAAAGCCCCCGCATGAGCAACATTCCATTGAACCCCGAGTTTATGTTCCATTTCGCCGTAGAAAAGCGATTCGGTGTAAAATCCCGATAAGTCCACTTCGCCCATCGGGTCAAGGTAGATATGGTCGGCAAAAGAGGCGATGTAATAGCGTCCTAATCCATAATTTGTTGAAAATGCGTAGAGCGGTTTGTTGGCGTCTTTGTATTCAAGCAGCGCAGTCTTTAATTCGGTAAAATGCCCTGTGGAAATACCGTAGAGTCCGCTAAGGTCGAACAAAACCGCCGTGATACGCCGGTCGTGCGCTGCATGCCGTAACGCATCGGTAATATCCGATAAAAGAATTGCATCGGAGGCTGTGTCCGACAGTAGATAATTCCGCCAGATAAATTCATCGGGTTTTTCGGTAAGGCGTCCGGCAGGATTAATCAATAAAAGAGAATCGGCATAAACTGTAATACGGGTATTCTTTTGCTTTCCGGTGTTGTCATTGTATTTATAAAGACCTGCAATAAATAAAAAGAGCAAAATGAAAAATATAAGATTGATAATAATTAAGCGGATAAGATTCAAGCCGCGAAAGAACGAATAAAAGAAGCCGCGTTTTTTATCTTTCATAGTGAATTCCTCCGATGCAGAGCGCTTTCGCAAAAGCGATTTGTTACAGTCATTACCGGTAGAAAAAATTTGTATGGTGTCATTTTGACTGAGAAGATGTATCGGTGAACGGTTATTCGGCGGTATCTATTATATACGTTCCATATCTAATAGAAGGACTGCCCTGGGGGGGACTTGAACCCCCATGCCCGTGAAAGCACTAGTACCTGAAACTAGCGTGTCTACCAATTCCACCACCGGGGCAAAAAGCGCATTGCAATGAACATATTATAGATAAAAAGAGGCTTTTGTCAATCGTTTTTTTTTGATATACTCATCATAAATATGAGCGTATATCCGTCGGACAAACTATTTAAATTGTTGCGAAGCATTATCATTGTTTTGATTGCGATTATTGTAATCGGGACAGTTATCGCCTTTGTCAAAAAAACAAAAGAGCGAGCTTCAGAACGGCAGAATGAAGAACCGGCAGGAGGAGCTGCCTATATTCCCCCTAAGGAATATGCATTGTATGGCGACCTTGGCCAGCTTCGCGCCGTTACAGCCGATAATCCGCCGATTACGGTTATTCTCAAGCCGTTCCTTGAATATAAGGCTTCGGATACTGCATTTCAGGAAGAATTGGTTGCCAAAAAAGACGCGCTAAAAAAAAGCATACTCGACTGGTTCTCGCTCGAAAGCGCATATCGGCTCAGCAGCGAGTTACCGCAGGATATAAAACAGACGCTTATGGAACGGATAAACAAGCAGCTCGTATTGGGAAAGATACATAATATCTATTTTGAAGAATTTGTTATTCTTTATTAAAGCAAGAACAACCTTTAAAAACTTCGGTGAGTTTTTGAGTGTTTATTTGCGGAGGAAGCAGTAAAAATGGTTGCAGTACAGATTATTATCGCCGTTATTCCGATTGTTGGGATTGTGATGGGCAGCGTTTTGGTCTTCTTTTATTTTTTATGGCGGCATAAGCAGATTATGCTTCAAATTAAGACAAATACCTATATCCGTCCTGCCGTTAATATTCGCCTTTTTTGCTTACTGTTAGGTATTATGCTGACCGTTATCGGCTGTGTATTATTCGGTTTGTTCTATTTTATTGCCGGAGTTGGGTATATTTTACTCGGAGGTCTAATTCCGCTCGCGCTTGGTATTAGCCTTACGCTCTTTTATGTAATTACCCGCTGCAGTTGGGGTAGTGAAGTACGAAAGCCTGTTGCTTTGCCGGAAGGAAAAACGGAGGGATAGGCAATGAATATGACAACCGATTATGCCGCCGTTTATAAAAAAGAAGGGCTTAATCAAACGCTGCGGGATTACGAAGTGTGCAAAGCGGTATTAAACGGCAATACGCAAGCCTTTGCCGTATTAGTGGCGCAATATCAAAAACGGGTCTATATGCTTGGGCTGAGTTTTTTTGACAATACCGATGATTGTGAAGATTTTGTGCAAGACGTGATGTTGAAGGCATACGCTGCACTTGGGACGTTCCGCGCTGAGGCTCCGTTTGCAACATGGCTGATGCGTATCGCCTATAATACTGCCATTAACTCGGCTAAAAAACGACGGAGTTATATGTCGCTTGCTGATGGTACTGAAATTGAGTACCGGGGAGATAATCCCGAAGAAAAGCATTTGAATGAATGTATCATTTTGTCAGTGCGTGAGGCAGTCAACAATTTACCCGATAATTACCGTATTTGTATCGACCTTTATTTTTTTTACGATATGAGCTATACCGACATCGCGGCTGTTACCGAACTGCCGTTGAATACGATAAAATCTCATATCTTCCGTGCAAAGAAACTTTTACGGGAATATTTGAAAGAAGACCGGACGATTTTTGAGTACACCCATCGGGATACGATGTTCCCGTATCCGGTTGTTGTGCACAATTAGCAATTAATGGATGGAGATTCTATGAATTGTGATATTTTTCAAGATCAGTATCTTTTACTTGATAAAAACGAATCGTTGCCGACAGGGCTCAAGATGCATCTTTTATGCTGTACGTCATGTAGGCAAGCCGTTAATCGGATGGCTGCTGGAGAGAATGTTCAGCGGCAGATATTGCGTACACCTATTGCAGCGGATGAGCGGATGTTTGCTGCGACAATGAACGCAATACACTTACTGAATAAACAGACTGTTCCAGCTGTCTCTCGGCAGGAGAAAAATAAGTCGCTGCTTCCGTGGCTCGCTGTTGGTGTCTTTTTGATTACCGGATTTATCTTTTTGCCGTTCAGCGATATCGGAAAAATCGGTTTAAGCCAATTCGGCGATTCTTTCTGCATCTCATTCGCGCTTTTATGCGCGGGCAGTATTATTACCTATTCTGCCGTATTCCTTGCAAAGAACTTGGTATTTTTTACCGAAAAATTTACGCGGCAAGTGTAAGGGGCGGAGTACAAGGTAAGCCGATTTTAAGAATTCGTTTTGCACCTAGCTGATTTTATGAGCTGTATTTATAATCCGCGGCTTTAATACAGAGTCGACCTGTTCTGAAACGGAAGTTTCCGAACAGGTTTGGTGTTTATTCCTGCTGCAAAATCTTCAATATCTTGTCTTTATCGCTTGCAGCAATGTATTCCGTAAATGAATTTCCGTTTAAGTGTAACACAATACTGCAAATCTCCATTAAAAATTCATAGTCGTGAGAAATAACAATAACGATTTTATCTTGTGCTTGCAATTCCCGCATTTTATCGGCTATAAGGCGCATATTCTTTCCGTCTAAGCCGCTCGTCGGTTCGTCGAAAATATACGCGTCTCTTTTTAATAATGAGGCGGCGGCGATTGCCAGCCGTTGTTTTTGTCCGCCGGAGAGGATTTGCGGATGTGCATCCGCAGCGGTGTCCAAGCAATAGTCTTTTAGGATTTCAGCAGTGTCGGCGGCGGGAGCGTTTAATCGCAGTTCTTCTGCAGCGGAAACTTCAAAAAGATTACTGTCAAGATTATTTGACAAATAGTATATCGTTCTCCTCCGTGTACGGCAGTTGAGTTTTATGTCATTGCAGCTGTCTTTTCCGCACGAAGAAATACTGCCGTGTTTTTCACGCAGCAGTCCGCTCAGTACTTTTGCGAAGGTGCTTTTACCGGCGCCGTTACCGCCGATGATGCCGTATATCGTGCCGCTTATAAAACAATAGCTTAAATTTTCCAGTAACGATTGTCTGTTGTATGAAAAAGAGATGTTATCGATTGTTAGGCACCGTGTTCCGGATATTGTTTTTCCGTGCGGTTCAATACGGTCAAGGGAATATAAGCGTAAACCCTGCTGCCGAAAAAATTCAACCGGTGAATGTTCAAATATTTCCTTTGTATAGCAGCGGATAATTTTTCCGTCTTCTATGTAATAATACCGATCGATGATATCTTTGAGATAGTAGATTCGATGTTCGGAAACGATAAGCGTTTTTCCTTTCTTTTTTAACAAAGCCATTAATCGTTTTAGCGCTTCCACACTTGCCATATCGAGATTTGCAGAAGGTTCATCAAATACATAGACCGGCGGATCAAGTGCATTGATTGATGCAATCGCGACTTTCTGTCTTTCGCCGCTTGAAAGCTGAAACAGATTTCTTGTTCGTAAGGTTTCGCCGTTAATCATACGTAGAGAGTCGGTAATACGCTTGACAATTTCGGTACGTTCGATACCGTAATTTTCCAAGCCGAATGCAATTTCATCTTCTACAACTTCTGCAAAAAACTGACTTTTGGGATTTTGAAAAATAGAACCGATCATCCGCCCTATTTCATATAATTCCTTTTTGATCGGGTCGATGCCGTTAAGCGATATACTGCCTTCCATTTTGTCTGAAAAAAATGTATAGGCGAGCCCATTGAGGATTCGTGTTATCGTTGTTTTTCCGCATCCGCTCAATCCGATTAAAGCGACAGCTTCTCCATCTTGTATCTCCATCGTTATATCATCAAGATTTTCTTTTGACGATTGCGGATATGAATAGTAGATATGATCTAATGTAATCATTTTTAATGCAGTTCCCAATAATATAATCCCGCGGATATAACAAGAGCGATCAGTGTGATAGCCCAATCGACGGTGGTAAATACGATAGCCCGCTTAGAGGTGTGTACTCCGGCAGCGGATATTCCTCGTACTTCCGCAGCAGCAGCTAATTCTTCCGCTGTTTTAGAAGCGGAAAACATCATTGGGATAAAGACATATTCCATTGTTTGCAGTGGTTTTGTTAAGGTAAATAATCCGCGCAATTTTAAAGACTCGATAATCTCTTTAAATTCATTTCCGATAATCGGAAAAAAACGCATCATAAAAATAAAAGACAACGCAATATTTCTATTGATTTTTAATTTGTTTATAACAGCGGTCAATTCTCCCGGCGGTGTTTTAATGATTGGAATAACCGATATAAGCACAGCGATCATTCGAGTGATAATAAATAAAAACATTTCAGGCAGCATTGTGCCTAATCCGTTACCCTTTGAAATAAGCTGTATTGTTTCGACAATGAGTAAAACAAAAACGCAGCGGAATATACTGCGATAGTGTTTTTGAAAAACGCCATACGCTGCCACTAAACCGATTAAACAGAAAAATACGGTATTCTTGGAAATAACCGATACCAAAAATACCGTACAAAAGAATACCGCTAATTTAGTACGGAAATCCATACCTAATTTAACAACCCTGTTTTTATAAAATGTTTTTTAAGCATTTTATTGCCGATATAGCAACCGAGCATTGCAGCAATAACGGTAAGGATTAATGAGATTGCAACCCATTTAGGATCGGTATAGTATTGTGTCTGTATATCGATTTGTTCCTTCGAAACACCGGTCTTTACAAAAGCATTATAGAAAAACCAAATTTCGCTCATACCGTGTGTGGCTCGTGTAAGTGAAGTAATAATCCACGCTATGGTAATTCGCTTGCAGTTCCGGTAGCTGTCTTTACCCCACATGGAAAGTTCGCCGATAATTCCGCCGACAAAAAACCAAGGAAACATAAACGGTCCCATAAAGACGGTTGTTAAAACGGCATGCAGCGTATTATAAATAAGAACTACGCCCGGCTTATTGACCTTCATTGCCATGTACACAAAAAACGGTGCGAGGATAAACGCTGCAAACACGGCATTCAACACCATATTAAAAAATAAGGACGCGCCGGTGATCATCGAGAATGCAATAAACACAACGATCATTATTGCCGAAAAAATACCGATCGTCGCCAAATCCTTTACGGATAACCTATTTGACATAATAATACCTCCAGGTAGGAAGATATTACCATCGGTTTACATTATTGTTCTTTCCGAATCGGACAAGTTGTACCCGATAAGTCGGATGGTTTTATTCGTGCTTGATTATTTTTTTATATTCGCTCGGCCGCAGGTTATAGGTCTGCTTAAAGGCTTCCGAAAATTTTGCATGGCTTGAGTAGCCGATTTCCAAAGCAATTTCCGTAATGTTTGCGGAGGAGTTTTTAAGAAGATCGATTGCTTTTTGAAGCCGCGCTTTTTTGACCGCTTCGTGAATGGTTGTTCCATAAACCGATTTATAGCAGGTTTTCATTGTTGTCGTTTTAATATGAAAGATGGCGGAAAGCTGCGCATAACTGTAGTTTTTATTTGAGTTTTTTATGACAAACTGATGGAGGCGTTTGATAATTTCCCGATTGTTTTTTTGCGCGTATTCACGGTCGATAAAATCGATGCCGCTTTTTAATATGCTTAAATACAAAAACAATTCCTGTATTTTTACTTTTAGATACGGAACGGCAATTTCTTCCGGCACGTGATACATTTCGTGAAATATATGATCAAGTTCGGGCGTTGCTCGTTTCAAAAAGAGGGTTCCGTTCTTACACAGGTGTTCTAAAATGATTCCGTAATCGATACAAAAATACTGCTGCAAGGTGCGGGCTTCTTCTCCTAATTCCGCCGGAATAATGTAAATGCTGATACCGTGATAGTGCCGTATCGGAAACCGAGAATGCTGCGAACAATTTTCTAAAGGATTGATTGCAAAGTCACCGGCATTCATGCTGACCTGTGTTCCGTCTTTTAATATCGATTCAAATGCGCCTTCTCTGCAATGGTTCAGTTCGTATTGCTTGATATTGTTATTGAGCAGATCCGCAGCGGAAGGTGGACATAATGTATCGGTATGGATGTCGTTAAACATAACATTCACACCGGGGAAAATACGATACGATGTAACGTAGCACATTCCGTTCCGTGTTTTGACGGTATGCACTGTTCCGTGCTGTAATTTTTTTACGGTTTTTATATCTCTGCCGTAGAGGTGGTTTAGGTAGTCCATAGAATTACCCTATCACGCTTTTGATGAAGGGAAGTACTGCGGTAAGTGAAAAGATAAAGATTGCACTGTAGGCTGCCAGCGAGAGTACTAATGCGGCTGTTTCGGCATATTTTTGCGTTTTGCCGATTCGCTTAAACAAACGCTGCCGTCCTGTCCATGCGAGGTATGCTGCGACAGTAATCGGAATTGCCATGCCTATCGACATACCGATAACCGCGATGATGCCGATACCTGCCGCATCCAACGTAGAAACCAGTACCAGTACAAGTAAGGCAGCGGGGCAGGGATATATGCCGCTGAGTAAAAAAGCACCCCATTGTATGTTTCCGGCGCTGCTGTACTGCGGGCGGTGGTTTTTATACCGTGCGGAACCGTAGCTGCCGGTATTATACGCCGGTTTGCTGCTTTGCCCGGGTGCGAGTGAGCGGCGGCTGAAACGAAAGCGGGGAAAACGATTGGGAAATATACCGGACAACAAATGGAGGATGGAAGCTACGGAAAGCAGCATCAGCAGAATAAAGGAAAAACCTTCAAGGTAAATTGCTGCAGAGTCGGTATGTGCGGATAATGCGCCGCTCACATTGCGGAAGATCAACAGCAATAGGATGCTCATTATGCCGTGTAGTCCCGCTAAGATAAGGCTGGTGACGGCAGGTTCCCACGCAGGGGCTTGGCGTGTCAGATAAAATGAAAACACGAGTGTTTTCCGGTGTCCCGGTCCCAGTGCGTGTACAATCCCATAAAAAAAAGCAAGTGCGATAATTGTCCAGAATGCCTGTGCAGAATTTGTCTGTGTCCACTCATAGATGGAGTCGCCGAGTTTTGTATGCAGCTGAGCTTGCCGGTTCACAATAAAATCAGCCGTTTTTTCCGTGCGGATGGGTGCAGGCGTATCTTTTTTGCCGGTAAAGGGGTTTGCCCAGAGCCCGACGGTCATAATACAGAATACAAACAGGATAATTCCGCGCCGTATCGTTTCTACTCCTATGTGTTTCCTTTTCAAATAATATAAAACGTATTTATATTGATTTTTCAGCATTACTCCGTATCGCATTATGTGGTGTTCCTTAGTAGGTAATATGAATTTCTCTAGGATAATATGTTTGTAATCCCGGCTTCCACGAATTGTATGTCATTGTCATATCGGCGGTATCAAAAGGGTCGTAATATACCGGATATTTTTTATTTTCGACAATCGTGTATGTCGGCATCGTTTTGCCGGAAGCTCCGGTAAAAACCACCGGCGTCTTTTCATCATATCGGAAATCACAGAAAAAGGTGTAATCGTATACAGCAAAGTAGAAATTGCCGTTGTATTTTGACAAATCAACATAAAATCGATACGAAGCGATACCGTTTTTTTGACGTACCGAAAAATCGCTCACCTGTGCAGGGCTCTCCCGCTTATCACCTTGCCGGATAAAGGTAAAATACGAATAGTTTTTAGTGTTGATAAAGGCATTGTCATAGACATCCTTTGTTTCAGCTCTATCAAAAAGACCGTCTCGGTTCAGATCATATCCTTGAATAATATCCGCGCTGAAAAAACGATCAAATGTCCATGTCTCATACGCGCCTTGAATTTTTCCGTTGTTCAATACGAACTCGGTTTGAGTGGAAACGAAAAGATGCGGATGGGCTACCAGTTGAACATGGGCGATAAAGAGCAGGGTAGTCAATAAAATCGAAATGCATACTATTTTTTTGTATCTATACCGTATCATTCCTTATACCTCAGGTGATTTTGTTGGAATATCGAGCAGATATAAAAAAAGAGTCCTTACTGAGGACTCTTTTTAACAAGAATAAAAAACGGGTGCTTAGACTTTCTTAACAACATAGTTGCTCTTTAAGCAGCGGGAACACAGTTTCAGGGTTAACGTTCTTCCATCAATTTCCGTTTTTACGTCGATAAGGTTGGGGCGCCATACGCGGCGTTGGTGATTCATTGATTTACTAACCGTATTACCGCTCATCGGCCCTTTTCCACAAATATCGCATCTGCGTGCCATAGTTCACCTTCCTTAGCTTTATCTATCAGCATTCAAAATAAAACGCAGGATAGTATACTGTAAAAGGAATATTATGTAAAGAGGTCGCATTGCCTCACGTTAAATCTAACCGAAAAAGAAGCGGTGCATCACGTAAAAATCTAACCCAAAATAGAAGCCCAAAGGAAGGGCACAATGGGGTTAGACATGAAAACGAAAAAGAAATTGAGCGAAGAAACGGCCAAACGGTATTGTACGGCAGCAAAGAAACAAAAGACGAAAATCCTCGATGAGTTCATCGCAACAACCGGTTACAATCGAAAGTATGCCATTCACGTTCTGAAAAACAGTGCATACGTAAAACTCACGCACTTTAACAATGTCGCAAGACAGAGCGTACAGGTTATTACAAAGACACGTAAAAAGCGGAACTATGAAAAATACTACGGTCAAGACGTACAACAAGAAGTCATCCGGCTATGGATTTTTTCGATGTATCTGTGTGCAAAACGGCTCGTGCCGTTCATTCGGGATAATATCGATTACTTTGCTCAAAAGTTCAGCTATGATGAAAAACTGAAAGCAAAACTCGCCCGCATATCAAGCGCGACAGTCGGCAGGATTCTTAAACCGGAAATCCCAAAACATTCCATCCGCGGTATTTCAACAACACGACCTGTAAAGAATCTTAATAAGCTCATCCCCATCCGTACCTTTTTCGATTGGGATGAACGGAAGCCGGGTTTTTTTGAGGTTGACACCGTTGCCAACTGCGGCATAAGTACCCAAGGACAGTATATTTGCACGCTTACCCTTACTGATGTCCATTCAGGCTGGACGGAAAATAGAGCCCTTTTAAACAAAGCTCATCGTTGGGTAAAAGAAGCAATAGAAGATGTGAAAGAGAAGCTCCCGTTTCAGATGAAAGGTATTGATAGCGACAACGGAAGTGAGTTCAAAAATACACAGCTGTTGCAATGGTGTAAAAGTAATGAGATTATCTTCACTCGGAGCCGATCGTATAAAAAGAATGATAATTGTTTTGTTGAACAGAAAAATGATAGTGTCGTAAGGCACATTGTCGGTTACTATCGCTTTGAGGGAGAAGCTGCGCGAGCGGTTATGGCTGACCTTTATCAGCAGTATAATAAGCTCGTCAATTTCTTTTTTCCTTCGATGAAAATTATTTCAAAAAAACGGATAGACGCAAAGGTCATAAAAAAATATGATACGGCAAAGACTCCGTATTACAGGCTGATGGAAAGCTCTGATGTAAGCGAGGCGGTAAAAGCTGAGCTGTGCCGCAGGAAGAACAACTTGGATTTACAACAGCTGCTTGAAACAACGCAAAGCTTGCAAAGTAAACTTATCTCTATGGCTCAACCTTGGACATAGAGTGCTACGGTTAAATTTTTACTTGAGTAACCGCAATCCTTTCGGTTAGATTTTTACGTGAGTAAATACGGAGGTGAATGAATATCAACAGGGGAAACGCATCAGGCCGTTTTTTTAACACCCCCGCGGAAAAATTGAGACTATTCGACCGGAACTGCCAAGGATGGCAGTGGTTCCATACAGCAGCGATGTTTTGCGCAACGCAAAACTCGCCTTCAACTGATGTACATGGATGTACAACAGTTGAAGATGGTTCAAATGGTCTCACAGTCTCAATTTTTCCGCGATTTTTATCTATTTTGCCTGATGCGTTTCCCCCTTTGCTGGAAAAATGTGCGAAATTTTATTTCCTTAAAATGCAACAGTTGAACAAAATATGAATTTTGGAAACTGTTGCATTCGTGCGCGAAAAGCGCACACATCAATACGCAAGTTTTCGAAAGAAAACTTGACGGTTAAGGTGAGCGGTGTCATTGTAGACGCTCACCTTATACCTATGAAATTTCGCACAGAAGGAAGGCAACCGCTGCAAATACTTTATAATGCGGTTGCCCTGTAAATATCAATTTTGAAACTGCGGGGCAAACGCTGCGACAAACTTCGGTATTAATTGTTCGGCAATTCCTTCTATATAAAGCCCTGCGGCCTGCTTATGCCCGCCGCCGCCGAAAGAGGATGCGATAATACTGACATCGATAGTATCGAGAGAGCGAAAACCGACACTACAATGCGTTTCGGTATCCTGTCGGACAATACAAATTGCCTTTACCCCCGCGATGCTCTGAATAAGCTGATATGCCATATCGGAATCCCTGTTCTCGATGCCGATTTCTTGTTTGTCTTGGTACGTTTCATACGAAACGATGAGTCTCCCGTCATAATACGGCTTCATGCGGGCTAATACACGCGAGATAAGTATCCGTGAACCGAAAGATTTACCGCCGTTAATCGCTGCAAAGGTGTATTTCGGGTTTGCCCCCGCCTGCACCAACCGTGCAGTATGAGCGAACACTTCGCCGCTCCGTTCATCCAAGTGGCGGAAAAAACCGGTGTCGGTACAAAGCCCGAAAAACAGCATCTCCGCTTCATCCCGTGTTACGGAGCCGGTCATCTTTTCGATGATTGTTTGGATAATAAATGTTGTTGAAGGAGCTTCTGCATATACAAGCGAGCCTGCTTCATTTGTCGTATTAGTAGCATGGTGATCAATGCAGATTGAAGGAAAGTTTTTTAATTGTTCGGCAATGTCGCCCGTCCGATCTATTCCCGAACAGTCAACAATGATGACGCCTGTGTTTTCAGGGTGTGTGATGAGCGCTTCCGGTACCTGCGCAGAAAAAAGCGATTCATATATCCGTATTTCAGACCGTTGGAACGGCCCTGCAGAAAGCAGCTGCGTTTTTTTTCCGAGTCGTTGTAAGAAAAGAGACATCGCAATACTGCTTCCGATACAGTCTCCATCAGGCTCTTTATGACCGGCTATGAGGAACATCGGATATGAATGCAAAAAATCGATTAATTTCTGCGGAACGGCAGGTGTAATAATATTAGCCATGAATAACCTAGTTTAAAATAGAAAATAGGCATATAACTCCAAGCTATAGTTTTAAGCCGATGGAGAGTTCTAAAAATCAATCGAATTTTTAGAACTCTATATACATGGGCACCTCTAAAAACTCGGTTAGATTTGCTTCGCATCCTTTGGAATAGAGGCGCCCGTCGAGTTTTAATTTAAGTCTTTATAACATAATGACTTAAATTAAAACATCGGAAGTTACATCTAAAGAAAACTTCTAAAACCTGAAGTTTTTAGAAGTTTCCGCCTATTTTTGATACGGATTAGAACTCAAGTGCGAGCGAATCTACTCCGTCAAATTTATCATTATATTGTTGGGGATACGGCAGGAGACCCCATATTGAAGTATTTAAATCTTGTCGCGGGGCAGAAATTCTCACATATTCACATTTTCCGTCGCGGATAAAGAAAGACAGATACGGATTAATACGGGTATTGATAAATGAAATATCCGCCTTGTTTTCTTTCGGACTGAACCATGTGAACGGGATAAACGCCTCTCCGGTCTCTAATCCTGCCCGTCGATAGATAACATAGTATCCCTTTGGATGGGAGAATATTTTCAAAAGCTGAGTGTTGACATAATATACATCAGCTTCTTTTGATTCGGCTGCCAGCGGAAATACGCTCACTGCTCCAAACAGTAAAACACAGAAAACAAAATAACGGCATATCTTTTTCATAAAATTCCTCCAGAATATAGTAGTGAAATTATAACAATGGATATAAAAAATTGCAAGCATACGATTGCCCAACGATTGCCTCTAGAATATCCGCACTGTAGGGCATCTCTAAAACATCAGTTAGATTTTTATAGGCTCCCTGTACACATTGCGCCTTTTGTGATGTTATTATCGGTATGAATGAAACCCCTTTCTATGAATCCATAGGACGTAATACTCGCTTTACCTTTTCACGTTCCGGCGGAAAAGGCGGGCAGAAAGAAATAGATAATCGTATCATGACAGTCGGAACAAAGACAGCTGGAACAAAATTTGAAAAGAAACACAAACGAGATTTCGGGCGGGAGAAAATTACAATCCTGTATGAAGATGAGGACATTGCGGTGATTTATAAGCCGGACGGAATGCTCTCCGTTCCTTATCAGGGAAGTAGGGTACAGACTGCTCTTGGGGTTCTTGAGCAGATAATGCGCAAAAAAGGAACATATTCTCAAGTTCATAGACCATTTGCGGTTCACCGTCTTGATCGAGAAACATCGGGAGTGATGATGTTTGCAATGACGGAAAAAGCTCAAAAAAAGATCATGGATAATTGGCAGCGTCTTGTAACGGGACGTATTTACCGTGCCGTTGCGGAAAACCCTGCACAGGGAAATGCTGCGCGTGGAAATTTCAGCACAATGAAAAACAGCGGTACGATTAACGATGAAATTGCATACAATGCACACAATAGAGGTTTTGTTCCGCATGATAAAGCCCGCTTTAAAACGGTAAGCGCCGTAACTCATTACAAAATAATTGAGCGTGGAACACACCATACGCTTTTTGAATTAAGCCTTGAAACGGGAAGAAAGAATCAGATTAGGGCACATTTGGCCTCGAAAGGCTATATTCTTGCAGGGGATGAAAATTACCGAGCGAAAACCAATCCTTTCGGGCGGCTTGCTCTCCATGCACGGACGCTTGAATTTAATCATCCGTTTACGGGAGAACAGTTGAAATTTGAAATCCCTGAACCGAAAGAATGGCTTATGTGCGTCAAGAACGGAGATAGACGCAGTGCAGTTAAACATCCAAGATAAACCGCACTGGAAATACTTCGAATGCTTACCTTCCTTTTGAAAATATACGGACATCTGCGTTGTCGCTTAACAAAAAACAGTCCTCGACGTATCAAAGATACGCCCAAGGACGGGCGTGGTTCCAAAGCAGAAGCAAGTTTGCTCCTGCAAACTTGTAGCCCAAAAATGGACACGGATGTCCGTTTTTGGGCGTGTCTCCGTTTTATTTCGGCTAGGCTCCTAGCATCTGCTCCATCTCTTTTCAAAAGGCTAGCGAAAAGTCCATCACCCCTGCCCCTATTATTCTGCGGGGCAGTAAAAAATAACCTGATGCGGTTGCCTTGTCACTGGGAGAGGTTTTCGGGTATAGTGCTTTCCGTTTTTGAGGCCTTATGTTTACAAAAGATTTTGATTTTGACCTTCCTAAAGAATTAATTGCGCAATATCCGTCAGCCGAACGCGGAAATGACCGGCTGCTTGTGTTACATAGACGGACGGGGGCATTAACCGATGCGATGTTCTCCGACTTACCTGATTTTTTACCGCCTGATTGTTTAATGGTGTTCAACAATACCAAGGTGCGCCATGCCCGTTTGTATGCCCATACCGCGAGCGGCGAGGCTGAATTTTTGCTGATTGAACCGCTCGATGAAGGCTTTGTGTGGAAAACCATCGTAAAGCGTGCCAAGCGGCAGCGGGAGGGGAAGGAGTACACCTTTAACGACGGCACCCGTGCCGTGCTGATTCCACCCCCTTCCTCCAATGCAGCGGAACCTGATTGCAAATATGTACGCTTTGACCGCTGCATTGATGACCGTTGGCTGGAAGCCAACGGTCATATCCCGCTGCCTCCGTACATCAAGCGCGGCGACACGAATGAAGATGCCGCGCGGTACCAGACGGTATACGCACAGAACACCGGTTCGGTTGCAGCGCCTACCGCCGGTCTCCACTTTACGGAGCCGATTTTACAGGAACTGGATAAGCGGCATATTGCACGAACCGCCGTAACGCTGCATGTCGGTCTCGGTACATTTTTACCGGTGCGGACTGAGGTTGTCGAAGAACACACGATGCATTCCGAAAAGTTCTTTATTTCCAACGAGACGGCGGAGACCGTAGAAAACGCTCACCGGAGCGGTAAAACCATTCTCGCTGTAGGAACAACTTCGGTGCGGACGCTCGAATCCGCATGGAAATCCGATACGCAGCAGTTGAGCTGCGGAATGCAGGCAACGAATATATTTATCTATCCCGGTTTTCAGTTCGGGCTTACCGGAGCGCTGCTCACCAACTTTCACACGCCGCAGTCGAGCCTCGTTATGCTGGTATCCGCATTTGCCGGCCGCGACAACATCTTTGCTGCTTATCGCCATGCAATAGAAAAAAAATATCGCTTTTTTTCTTACGGCGATGCCATGCTCATTCTCTAAGAACTATGGGAATCGACTAGGGTAACCGCATTAGCAATATTTTAAGCGGTTGCCTGCCTTCCGTGCGAAATTTAAAAAAATTTCGCACATTTTTTCCGGTAGAGACAACTGCATCAGGCAGAGTAGATAAAAACTTATGCTGCGGGCATATCCTCAAAAGAGCCTGATGCGTTTGTTATTTGCTCATTCTGAATTTATGCAAAATCATGCATATTTCTCGAATATTTTTTATTTTTATTGACTTTTTGGAATATTTATGCACTATTACTTCATAGGTGATATAAGTGAAACAGCGGCTGACAAGATTAAAAACAATCAGAAAACTGATAAAATCATATCCGATTGAATCTCAAGAAATGCTGCTCGGCTATTTGGATCGTGAAGGCTTTTCCGTTACTCAGGCAACCTTGTCGCGTGACTTAAAAATGCTCAAGGTGAGTAAGGTCTCCAACGGAAAGGGTGATTATGTTTATACGGTGCCGAGCGAGGATCGTCCTCATGAAACGGAGCAAGCGGGTATTCAAGATTTTTTACGTGGGTATATTTCTATAGATTATTCGGGTAATATGGCAGTTATCAAAACGTATTCAGGACATACCGAGCTTATTTCGATGGCGCTTGAAAATATGGGGTTTGAATCCATTCTCGGTATTATTGCAGGTCGTGATAATTGTGTGTTTATTTGTTTGAGGGAAGGAGTAAGCGGCGAGCAGTTTTTGCGTGAGCTGAAAGACCGGATTCCCGAGCTGGAAGACTGATAGCAGTTTTTAAGAATTCAGTTGGTTTTTAGGGGCTGCTTGATACTGCTTTAAGATATGATGCTGAAATGCCGATACCATAGAAGTATGAAAAGCGTTTGTTTTAGAATACCTTCCTATCTGATAGGAAGTATTCTCGTATGTATAAGTATAGCGGCTGCTTTTGGAGCCGATGCGTCCACACCGAATTCAACGGCAGTAAAAAAAGATGTCGAGAGCAAAGAACCTGTTATTACGGTAGAGACAGTAGCCGATGAAAACCCGAAAACCGTGCGTCTTTATCCTTTTGATCAAATACCGGATTCCGCTGAAATTAGAGAAGCGATTGCTGCCTCATGGTTTTCTGCGCCGATTGACAAAGTCATCAAAAAGACGCCCGAATTGCATACGGATTCAAAAGGAAATATGTTTACGGTATCGGGAAAGTATGCGGAAGACAGTAAGGACGTCTACATTATTTCTATTATTCCCAATCTTACCGATTATAGTTTGCCGGAACATAATCTCGTACCGCAAGGTACATGGATGCTGTACCGAAAGGCTGATACCGGTGCCCCCTTGCTGATCAAGATATATCCGCGTGAAAATCCTGCCCTTTCAGTGTCTCTTCGACCTGCAAGTCAAAAAGCTTATAGCGGTAAGTCGTTTATCGATATATGTCTTTTTAATGCTTATGTGCGGAAAGACATCGCTATAGGTGTTCCTTTTGAAACGCTCTATCATATTTCGCTTTTACGATTGAAAGCATTGAGCCAGTCAATCATTCCATGGGATTTGTTTAATCCGCCGCGTGATAACAGCTCCGTTAAAACGATGTCGCGTATAGTCGAAAATCTCCGGTATCGGTTGGTACGGGTGAAAGACGGTTGCTTTGACCATAACGGAAAACCTGTGCATATTAGTAACTCGCAGCCGCAAACCGAATTGGAGATAACAGCTGCAATGAATATCGATCAAATCCGTTCTGAAATAATTGGCGGTGTTGATTCGGCGGGGTTTGCAAAGTGGGTTATCGATGGGATTATCCGTCCTATTGCAGGGCAGGGGACAGTTGTTGAATCGTTAAAACGCGAGACTGATGCGCCTAAAACTCATTTTACAAGGCCATATCTGGATACCGAAAATATCTTTTTCGGATTAGATTGGATACGAAATCTTGGCGCCGCCGCTTTAAGCTTAAATTTAAATCGTACCGTTTATCCCGACTCTTCCGGTTTGGATGTAAACAGCTGTCCTTTTGCGCTTACCGACGCAGCGATTCCGATGGGTTTAAGTGCAAAAACCGGAGCGGTAAAACAACCTGCGTTTTTGGGGTACCAACGATATGCAGGGTACCAAACATCGTATCTTTTACCGCTTTTATATTATTTTACCATCGTCGAACCTGATCATTTTTATCTTGCATGCATTAGCACCGTGTCTTCGGCTACGGAGCTGAGAATGTATGACCGTGTAGCTGTGTTTTTCCCTTATTTTGATAGTTTGGGAGAATTTCACCTTGATATATATGAAGACGGTGAGCTGATACCGGTTGATGAATTTATCGAAAAGAACAAAGATTCTTATACGGCAATGGTGCGGGTACGTGCTCCGGAGAAAGGTTTGTTTAATCCGTAAAATCACTGCCGAATTATATCTATATACATCGGTAGAGAGATGCACGGATGTACACTTTTGATGATGTGACGCTTCTTTTTCGGTTAGATTTAACGTGAGGCAATGCGAGACCTTGCATTTCTCAATATTTGCCCCTATACTTATGATTATGCTGAATAAGTGTATACTATTACCGCAGTATAAAAACTCTCTCTCCAAAGTGCAGCCGCTATTTTCAGTAGCGGCATATTTTCAAAAGGTAGTTGACATATTTTCAGTAGCGGCATATTTTCAAAAGGTAGTTGACACCTCTGAAAAACGGGCAGCTTTTACATTCAGACAACAACATCATTATTTTTTCTCATTTTTTGCAGACGGCACAAGCAGTGCTAGTGTTTTTACTTTTACACACAGACGGTACTTTGCTGCCTTGGGCATATTTTGTGCGTTAGGTATGCAAAAACGTCTTCATAATAAACACATTATCAACATAGCATTTTATCGTCGAAGCCGTCCGGCAGTATGGTTTGATAGCGGGTAGCTTGTAAAAACAGTATGCTCTACGGTTTATTGCAAGAGTAGAGAAAATAAATAGAGAGGAAATATATCGTATAAACTTACCGTCGAAGAATAGCTGTAAGAATGTGCGTTCTTAGGCGTGGATAAGGATATACGGCTTTTAGGTGGAGTTCTTAGGGGTAAAACCCCTAAGCGGATATTTTGAAGAAAGGAGAGGTTGTAGGGGAGGAAAGGAACTTTTATCCGAAAAAAGTGCCGTTTCTCCCCTGATAGAGGAGAAATTCGTATGAAAATAAATGTAAATAAAAAGAGCGGTGTGCTTTTAGGTTTAGCAGTGGTACTGATGCTTGCGGCGTTAGTAATTGGCTGTAAAACGAATGTCAGCACACCGGAAACATTTGCGGTAACGTTTAGCGCCGAGGAACACGGTACGCTTAAAGCGAAGGCGGACGGCGTAACGGAAACGAATAAAAGCCCGATAAGCGTCGAAAAAGACAAAACAGTTGTGTTTACTGCGGTGCCTGAAAAGGGTTATGAAGTAGAAAAGTGGACGGTCAACGGTACTGCTGTGGCAAATAATGTAAGTACAACGTATAGCCATAAAGTAACGGCTGCCGTAACGGTAAAGGTAAGCTTTAAGGCTTTGCCGCCTTCTGCCGTCGCTGTAACGGGTGTAACGTTGGATAAGCCTACGGTAAGTCTTGTAGCAGGAACTAGTACAACACTGACTGCAACGGTTTTGCCTGCAAATGCAACAAACAAAACAGTAGCGTGGAGTTCCGATAAGCCTGCGATAGCGAGCGTTGATAAGAACGGTACAGTAACGGCACATAAAGCCGGTGAAGCAATTATCATCGTAACAACCGAAGACGGCGGTAAAACAGCGAGCTGTAAGGTAAACGTAACAGCCAAGCCTCCGACAACATACAAGATAACCTTCAGCGTAGAAGGTGGGAACGGCACGCTCAAAGCAAAGGCGGAAGGCATAGCGGAAACAACGATCAGTCCCATAAACGTTGAGCACGACAAAACCGTAACCTTTACGGCAACGGCTGATTCGGGCTACAGGGTAAAGGGCTGGACGCGTGATGGAGAAGCCGTAAACGGCACAAACGATTCCTATTCGTTTACCGTTACAAAGGGCATCGAGGTTAAGGTGAGCTTTGAAAGCAACAGCACACCGCCGACACCGCCTGCCGGCGATTTTGTAACGATAACCCCGCCTGCAGCGGGGATTACCGGTATGGATCCGACATATTCTTTGCCGGGAACGGAAGATTATTGGAAAGGGGTATTCCGTGCAGGGCGGAAGGTAAAATTGAGCCCTTATAAGCTTGGCAAAACGGAAGTGCCGTATAAGCTGTGGAAAGAAGTATACGACTGGGCGGTAAAAGCTGAAAACGGGTATAGGTTTGCTAATGAAGGGCAAAAAGGTAGCAGCGGAAGCGGGAGCGAAGAAGAGCCGGTAACGACGGTAAGTTGGCGGGACTGCGTTGTATGGTGCAATGCGTATACCCAGAAAGAAAAAGGTGCAGACGAATGCGTTTACCGAAAAAGCGATGATCATACTACGGTATTAAAAGACGCGACTGATACAGCTGCTTGCGATGCCGCCTATGCCGATATGAGTAAAAAAGGTTTTAGACTTCCTACAGAAGCCGAATGGGAATATGCAGCTCGGTGGCAAAACGATAGCACAAATGCTGAACAATACGGAGAAGTATGGCTTATCAAACTAAACAGTGCAAGCGGAGCGAAAGGCAACTGGGAAGATGCGGAGAAAACGGGAGAAGTTGCATGGTATAGCGGTAATGCAGATAGTAAAGCGCATCCAGTTGGAACAAAGAAAGCGAATGCACTTGGCTTACACGATATGAGCGGGAACGTCTGGGAATGGTGTTTTGACCGGTATGGTAATATCGAAGCTGAAGATGTTATGGACCCGCAAGGTGCACCTGCTGCTTCCGGTTCTGGCCGCGTCTTACGCGGAGGTTGTTGGCGCAATGACGCGGAGGGCTGTGTCGTCGGTTTTCGGATCAGCTTCAACCCCGACATCAGCTACGACGATCTTGGCTTTCGTGTGGCTATGTCCAAGAATTGACGTCCTTGTCAATTCTTGGACGCGAGTTTCGGTAGGCTCTGCCTGCCGAAACGTCGCTGCTGCGTGGAACCACCGCCGTCCGTGGCGGTACTGATGAAAAATGTACGTCCTTGTACATTTTTCATCGGCGAGTTTCGGCTTTGCCAAAACATCACTACTGCATGGAACCAGCGGCATCCGTGTCGCTTCTGAAATGCCTTTTGGAAATAGATGGTGTAGATACAAGGAGTTAGGCCAAAAACTACCGCAGGCGTATTTTAATACGTTGAGGATACTTTTTTGCCGTACGACGCAGTAGATGCGCTATATATTTTCAAAAGAGAGGAGGTAAGAAATATCTTAGTGGCCGAATATGATTACGATACCGATATTGCAGTACAGCGAGCAGAAGCAGGCAGAATAGCTTTTGCGGAGGGCAGAGAGCAAGGAATATCGCAAGGTTCCCGCCAGGCAAAGCTCGAAACTGCAAAGTTATTAAAACAGCTTGGCGATTCTGTACAAAAGATAATGCAGGTTACCGGATTAAGCAAAGCGGATGTAGAAGGAGCCTGAAAGCGAAGCTTTCCATATTTTATAGAACGCTATATTACACTTGAGAAATATAAGATACCTCAGTTTTTTGCCCACTATGCAAAAGCGTGGTTAAAGGTAAAAGGTTGTTTTTTACCTGCGTGTTTGCAGGGCAAATACGCTACTGACTAAAACCACCGCCATCCGTGATAGAGATGATACGTTGATGATTTTCAGCAGTGGCACGGATGCCACTACTGGTTTAAACAGTAGCGATATTTCGGCAAAGCCGAAATTCGCCATTAAAAGTGTACAGGGATGTACACTTTTAATGATGCAACGAAGTAGATGCGCCGTATATTTTCAAAAGAAGAGTACGCCCTGCACATTACACCTGTACTTGCGCACGTCGCAATCAGCCGGTGTAGGAAGTTTTACAATAGGATTTTGTAATTAAAAAATTCAAATTTTTTCGATTTTCTTTAGCCATTTTACTCCGAAAGTCGCATAAGGACTGTAGGAGGTGTGAATGACGAGGAAACCTTTTGAAGAACTAACTATTTCCGATGATTTTATGTTCTGTAAAGTCATGGAACATGAACCTATTTGTAAAGAATTTCTTGAGATGCTTTTTAGCGTCAAGATCAAGAAAATCACATATCTATCGTCCCAAAATAGTATTACGACTAATTCCGGTGCAAAAACCGTCCGCCTTGATGTATTGGTAAAAGACGATGCCGGTATCTCCTACGATGTTGAAATGCAAGTTGCTAACCAATATAACCTCCCAAAACGGATGAGATACTATCAGGCGGTGCTGGATGTTGCATTCTTGGATAAAGGCTATTCCTATAAGGCGCTCAACAACAGCGTTATCATTTTTGTCTGTCTGTTTGATCCGATAGGGAATGATAGAGCGGTCTACACATTTGAAAATATCTGTATAGAGGATAAGACGATCCCCTTACACGATGGAACAAAAAAGATTATACTGAACGCCAAGGCGTTTAAAGAGACAGACAATCAAGAGTTACGAGGCTTTTTGCAGTATGTAACAACAGGCAAGGCAACTACGGCATACACAGGGAGAATAGAGCAGATGATACAGACAGTAAAACAGAACGAACAGCTGAGGCAAGAGTACCACATATTACCGGCAGCTCTCATGGATGCGATGGATGAAGGACTTGAGCGAGGTAAATCACTCGGTTTCCGCCAAGCAAAGCTCGAAACGGCAAAGAATCTCTTACACTTCGGGTTGTCCGTTGAAAATATCGCGCAAGTGACAGGGCTTTCCAAAGCAGAGGTCGAAGCGCTTAAAAAATAAACTGTAAAGACTGTATATACTTGATCGATATTGACTTACGGGGGTGGGGGCAAAAATGTCGCTACTGAAACGGAGTTGTGCAAAAAGCTTAACAGTTCAGTTTTTTATCGGCAAAACTGCAAGTGGTGTTCCATTTCTGGGCTTTTTGTTAAAGCCGAAAGGGATATACTTTTCACAAAAGAAGAAGAAACGCCTCAAAAAGCGTATTAAGGAATACCGGTAGATAAAAGCGCAGAATCATTGGGGCTGTGAGACCATTTGAACCATCTTCCACTGTTGTGCATCCGTGCACCTCTCTACCGAATGTACGTCCATATACATCGGTAGAGGACAAGTTTTGTTCCAAAACTTGTTTCTGACCTATCCCACGCCCATCCTTGGCAGTTCTGGTTGAACAGCCTCAATGATTTGCGAGGTTACTAAAAAACGGCCTGATGCGTTTACCCTGTAAAATTTTCCTTGAGTCCTTGACACTTTCTTATTCTTCTGGTATTCTCAAGCGTCTTTATGCTTCTGTAGCTCAGTCGGCAGAGCACAACCATGGTAAGGTTGGGGTCAGCGGTTCGATTCCGCTCGGAAGCTTTTTTGTTTTTATAGGAGGTTTGTGATGGCTAAGAAAACATCTGTTGAGCTTATCGCATTACAATGTACTGAATGTAAGCGGAAGAACTACACAACCGCAAAAAATCGGAAAAATATTCAAGGTAAACTTGAATTAAGTAAATACTGTCCGTTTGATCGTAAGCATACCGTACATAAAGAAACAAAAGTTAAATAAGTATTTGAAGTCCGACCGATTCTAATGGCCTGCGACTTTTGAATAGAGGTCAGTAGCTCTAATGGTAGAGCGTCGGTCTCCAAAACCGAATGTTGAGGGTTCGAGTCCTTCCTGGCCTGTTTCATAAATAAGGGGTAGATATGACAAAAATAATTACTTTTGGAAAAGAATGTGTTGCTGAGCTGCGTAAGGTGGTTTGGCCGACTCGTGATGACGTTGTTTCTGCTGTAAAGGTTGTTATTGTTTCTACCATTCTTGTTGCTGTTTTCCTTGGTATTATTGATGCTTTCTTTGTTGCGTGCCTTGGCTGGTTCTTTTAAGGGACGGTTATGGCGAAAGAATGGTATATTCTGCATATCTTTTCAGGCTATGAGAAGAGGGTAGAGCGCGCGATACGTCTGTTAATGGAAAACGGTGAGATTCCTGCGGGGGTTATCTCTGAAATCAAAATTCCTGAAGAAGAATTGACTGAGGTGAAAGACGGTAAAAAACGGGTTGTCCGTCGAAAGTTTTTGCCCGGTTATATTCTTATTGAAATGGACTTGCCTGCTGTAAACTGGAAAGGGGTATGTACTCCGATTAGAAGAATACATGGCGTTACCGGATTTTTGGGCGTTGTTGGGGATGCTCGGCCTCAGGCTATTTCAGCTGATGAGGCGAAAAGTGTTTTGCAGAAGTCAGGGGAGATTAAGGGTGAAAGGGCTCGGTCTGCACAGATGTTTACTCCCGGTCAACAGGTTAAAATTATAGAGGGGCCTTTTGATACCTTTGCCGGCACTGTAGAAGAAGTTATGGCAGACCGCAATAAACTGCGGGTGATGGTTGCTATATTCGGTAGAACTACCCCCGTTGAAGTTGATATGCTTCAAGTTGAGTTAATCTAAAAAAATGAAATATCGGCTTTTAGAGCTGCCGATGTGCCTTTTTTGGTTTTTTATTTTATGGGAGGGAATGTTTTCCCGTTAGTACCAGAAGGAGATAGTTATGGCAAAGAAAAAGGTTGCTGCGGTTATTAAATTGCAGTGTCCTGCCGGAAAGGCAACGCCTGCTCCGCCTGTAGGTCCTGCGCTTGGGCCGCATGGTGTAAGCGCACCTCAGTTTGTGCAGCAATTTAACGACCGCACAAAATCGATGGAGCCGGGCTTGGTTGTTCCTGTTGTTATTACGGTCTATTCGGATAAAAGCTTTACTTTTATCTTGAAAACTCCGCCTGCTGCGGTTTTAATCAGAAAGGCGTGTAATATCCAGAAGGGTTCTGCAAATTCGATAACCCAGAAGGTTGCAACTTTGTCAAAAGCAAAGCTTGAGGAAATTGCTAAGGTGAAGATGCCTGATATTACTGCAAATGATTTGGAAGCTGCAAAGAAGATTATTGCGGGAACTGCACGGAGTATGGGTGTGGAGGTAGAGCGCTAATGAAACACGGAAAAAATTACCGCAATGCGTTAAAAAAATACGATAATGCTGCTCTTTTCTCTGTTCCTAAAGCTGTGGAATTGGTGAAAGAGTTGAAATTTGCGAAATTCGATGAAACGGTTGAGGTTCATGTTAGCCTGAAGCTGGGTAAAAATCAGAGTGTTCGCGATACCGTTGTGTTACCGCATCAATTCAGAGGCGAAAAACGTGTATTGGTGTTCTGTAAAGAAGACCGCGTAAAAGAAGCTTTGGATGCCGGAGCTACGTATGCCGGCGCTGCCGATTATATCGAAAAAATTAAGGGTGGTTGGCTTGATTTTGATATCGCTGTTGCTACCCCTGATATGATGAAAGATGTCGGGCGGCTTGGTATGGTGCTTGGTCGGAAAGGTTTGATGCCTAACCCCAAAACAGGAACGGTTACTGCTGATATTGGCGCTGCTATCAATGAGCTTAAAAAAGGTCGTGTTGAATTCCGTGCCGATAAAACCGGCGTTGTTCATCTTGCAATCGGTAAAGTTTCGATGGATACGGATAAAATAGCCGAAAACATTACGATCCTTTTGACTGAAATTGGACGAAAAAAGCCTGCCGATGCGAAGGCTGATTTTATCCAATCGGTTTCTGTCAGCTCTACGATGGGGCCGGGTGTCTGGGTAGATTATAAGGTAGGAGAATAGGATGGCACTGCGAGCACATAAACCGCAGCCTGCAAAAACGGCTGCTATCGAAAATATTACGAATGAGTTAAAAGCTGCTTCGTCTTTTATTTTTACAGAATACCGCGGGTTGTCTGTCGAGCAGATTACACAGCTGCGCGCAAAGCTCCGCGAAAATAATTGTACCTACAAAGTCGTACGCAATAATTTTGCACGCATCGCTTTTGACTCCGTGAATTTGGATGTTAAAGACTATTTAGTCGGTCCTACTGCAGTTGCGATGATGAGCGAAGATGCAAATGCTGCTGCAAAAACGTTGTTTGAATTTGCAAAAGAAACTCCTGCGTTGGTTGTAAAAGGCGCAGTAGTTGACGGGGAATTCTATGATGCTGCAAAAATCGAAGCATTCTCTAAATTGCCCGGCAAGAAAGAACTTATTGCAATGTTTATGTCTACGGTCAATGCAACGACTGCGAAGTTTGTGCGTACTCTTCAAGCTATTGTTGATAAAGAAGGTGGCGCTTCCGACGCTGCACCTGCATCGACTGAAGCATAATTGGGTAGCTCTAAAACTTTGTTAGATTTTTAGAGTTCCCAATTCCAAATGCGGTAGTCAGGCTTCACGCGCTGTCTTCCTGTCTACCGTTACTGCGGCTTGTATGAGCTGTAAAATTTTAATTTATAGGAGAAGATAATATGGCGGCATTAACAAATGAACAAATTATTGAGGCAATCAAAGAGAAGACCATTCTCGAGCTTTCCGAATTGATTAAGACGATGGAAGAAGTATTCGGCGTAACAGCGGCAGCTCCCGTTGCAGTTGTTGCCGGAGGTGCTGCAGGCGGTGCTGCAGCCGCTGAAGAGCAGACGGAATTTACCGTAACGCTTAAAGGTTTGGCTGATCCCAGCAAGAAAATCGGCGTAATCAAAGAGGTTAGAAACGTTGTTGCAGGTCTTGGTCTTAAAGAAGCAAAAGAGCTCGTAGAAGGCGCTCCGAAAGTATTGAAGGAGAATGTTTCTAAAGAAGAAGCTGAGAAGATTAAAGAGGCAATGACAGCTGCCGGTGCAGAGATTACGATTGCTTAATTCTTTTTATATGAGCCGACTGTGTAATGCAGTTGGCTATTGTTTGATTCTATGATTTTTTCTCAAACGCTACGTTAAGCTTCCTCGTGAACAGGGGAGGCTTTTGTAGTTTTAACAGGTGAAAAATACGGTAGTAAAAATAAAAAGCTGTTTAAAAAGTCTGTTTTAAAAATGGGTCGATTGTAAGACGAATTATGTGCTGTGCAGTATGGCGTGTTTATCTTAAGTTTTAGTAGAGACGCGAAACTGTTCGGGCGAGAGAAGGGGGAAGACGGGATGCCTGTGCGGAAAACGGTTAATCGCCAATATATCGGAAAAAATATCCAAAATTTTATGGAGCTGCCTAATTTAATTGATATTCAGCTCGCATCTTATGAAAAATTTTTATGTCGCGGAACACACCAGAGCGGAAATACTTCGGAGGAAGTTGGTTTGGAGGATGTGTTTCGGACGACCTTCCCAATTGAAAGCCCGAACGGTGATATGACGTTGGAGTACCAATCATATACGCTCGATGAAAATGACATTAAATTCAGCGAATACGAATGCAAGCAGAAAGGGTTGACCTATGCCATCCCGTTGAAGGCGCAGATAGACTTGGTGTTTAATCAAACCGGTGAAATACGCCGTAAGAGTATCTATATGGGTGACATTCCGTTGATGACCGAACGTGGTACTTTCATTATCAACGGTGCCGAGCGTGTTGTCGTATCTCAAATACATCGTTCTCCGGGTGTTATCTTTTCTCACGACAAAGGCGTCTACTCAAGCCGTATTATTCCTTATCGCGGAAGTTGGCTTGAATTTGAAATCGACCAGAAAAAAGATTTAATTTATGCAAAGCTTGATAAAAAAAAGCGTATCTTAGGAACCTTGTTTTTACGGGCATTGGGATATGAAACCCGCGAACAAATTATCGACTTTTTTTATAAAACCGAAGTGTTACCGGTTGCCGAAGGAACGACAGAGTACGATAAACTGGTAGGCCGCGTATTTGCCAAGCGGATAACCGTAGCTGATGAATCCGGAGAGCGCACGCTCTATCAAGCCGGTGAAAAGATACATCCGCACGTTGTCGATGAATTGCAGCAAAATCATATTGCTGAAATTACCGTTATCGATTTTAAAAAAGAGGGCAGTCTTGATTCTCCTGTTATTATCAACTGTTTTGAACGGGAGGAAATCCGCTTTGCCGATGCTGCAAAGGGGCAGGAGCCTACAAAAGAAGAGGCCTTGTCGGTTGTTTACGCAGCCTTAAAGCCCGGCGATCCGATGACGGTAGAAGCTGCCGAAAAAGATTTAACTTCAATGTTTTTCTCCCCTCGCCGATATGATCTCGGGCGTGTGGGACGGTACAAACTCAATAAAAAATTTGATTACGAGCATCCCGTTGAAGAATGTACGCTTATTCTCGACGATATCGTAAACACGATGAAGTACCTGATTCAGGTTTACATCGGGGATGCTTCGATAGATGATATTGACCATCTTGGAAACAGACGTGTCCGTTCCGTTGGCGAGCTGATGACCAATACGCTCAAAACAGCATTCCTCCGTATGGAGCGGATTGCGCGCGAGCGGATGGGGTCAAAAGAAATTGAAACGATTAAGCCGCAAGAGCTTATTTCTATAAAACCCATCGTTGCCACTATTAAAGAATTTTTCGGGGCAAGCCAGCTTTCACAGTTTATGGATCAGGTTAATCCGCTCGCGGAGCTTACCCATAAACGCCGTCTGAATGCGTTGGGACCCGGCGGTCTTTCTCGTGACCGCGCCGGCTTTGAAGTCCGCGATGTTCACTATACCCATTACGGACGGATGTGCCCGATTGAAACACCGGAAGGCCCGAATATCGGTCTTATCGTGTCGATGGCAAGCTATGCGCATGTCAACGACTACGGCTTTTTGGAAGCGCCGTATGTCAAGGTTGTGAACGGTGTTGCAACTCGTGAGGTTGAATACCTTTCGGCAATGGACGAGGATAAATATTACATTGCACAGGTGTCCACCGCAGTGCAGAGTGATGGGACGATTACTGCCGAACAAATCGCCTGCCGTCATCAAGGTGACTACACGACGCGCAGTTCAAAAGAAGTGCAGTACATGGACGTGTCGCCCAAACAGATTATCTCCGTGTCTGCCTCGCTCATTCCCTTCCTTGAGCACGACGACGCAAACCGTGCGCTCATGGGTTCTAACATGCAGCGGCAGGGTGTACCGCTCGTATTCCCCGAACCGCCCCGTGTCGGTACCGGTATGGAAGGTAAGTGCGCGTATGATTCGGGTGTGTTAATCAAAGCAAAGCGGAGCGGTACGGTTACGTTTGTTTCTTCCGAGAAGATTTCCATCGAATCGGACGCACCGGAAGGAACAGAAGAGAAAATCCGCGACTATACGCTGCTGAAATATCAGCGCACCAATCAAGACACCTGTTATCATCAGCGACCGATTGTTGCTGTCGGACAGCACGTAGAGGTCGGTGATGTCATTGCCGACGGTCCTGCAACCTATCAGGGAGAGCTTGCACTTGGCCGCAATATTCTGGTCGGTTTTGTGCCGTGGAACGGGTATAACTACGAAGACGCTATTTTGATTTCCCGCCGTGTGCTGAAAGAAGATATGTTCACGTCGGTACATATTAAAGAATTTACGACGGAAGTCCGTGAAACCAAGCTCGGTGCAGAGCGGATTACCAGCGATATTCCAAATAAGTCGGAAAAAAGCCTCGATAACCTTGATGCGGAAGGTATTATTCGTATCGGTGCGCAAGTCCGCTCCGGCGATATATTAATCGGAAAGATTACGCCTAAAAACGAGTCGGAGACAACACCTGAATTTAAGCTGCTCAACTCGATATTCGGTGAGAAAGCAAAAGATGTCCGCGATTCCTCACTGCGCGTACCGCACGGCGTTGAAGGTACGGTTATCGACGTACAGCGCTTGAAGCGTTCTCAGGGTGATGATCTTAATCCGGGCGTTGACGAGTTTATCAAGGTACTCATTGCGACAAAACGTAAGTTGCGCGAGGGTGATAAGATGGCAGGCCGCCATGGAAACAAGGGTATCGTTGCCCGTATTTTGCCGGAAGAAGATATGCCGTATATGGAAGACGGTACACCGCTCGATATCTGCTTGAATCCGCTCGGTGTTCCTTCTCGTATGAATATCGGTCAGATTTTGGAGTCGGAACTCGGACTTGCGGGGTTGCGCCTTAATGAATGGTACGAAGCACCCGTATTCCAGTCCCCGACCAATGAGCAGATTGAAAAGAAACTGGTTGAAGCAGGTATTCCTGCCAACTCAAAGGTAAAGCTGCGCGACGGAAGAACCGGAATGCCTTTCCAAAACGACGTATTTGTCGGGGTCATCTACTTTATGAAACTTGCGCACCTTGTTGACGATAAGATGCACGCCCGTTCAACCGGCCCGTACTCGCTGGTAACTCAACAACCGCTCGGCGGTAAGGCTCAATTCGGCGGTCAGCGTTTGGGAGAAATGGAAGTATGGGCGCTCGAAGCCTATGGCGCGGCCAATACGCTGCAGGAGCTTTTAACCATTAAGTCTGACGATATGCATGGACGCTCAAAGATATACGAATCTATCGTAAAAGGACAGGCCGCAACCGCCGCCGGAATTCCTGAATCGTTTAACGTATTGGTACAGGAATTGCGCGGTTTGGCTTTGGACTTCACAATTTACGATGAAAAAGGAAAGCAAATCCCGCTGACCGAACGTGATGAAGAATTGATTACCGAAAACAGCTCCAAGTTTTAATTGAGATAAGGATGGGCTATGAGAGATATACAAGATTTCGACAATATTATGATTAAATTAGCTTCGCCCGAAGTGATCCGCGCGTGGTCTTATGGCGAAGTAAAGAAACCCGAAACGATTAACTATCGTACCCTACGTCCTGAGCGGGACGGACTTTTCTGCGAGCGTATTTTCGGAACTACAAAAGAGTGGGAATGCTATTGTGGTAAGTTTAAATCGATCCGCTACAAGGGGGTTATCTGCGACCGTTGCGGTGTCGAGGTTACGCACTTTAAAGTACGCCGCGAGCGTATGGGGCATATCGAATTGGCTGCACCTGTTTCTCATATCTGGTACTATCGATCAGTACCGAGCCGGATGGGGCTGTTGTTGGACTTGCCGGTTGCGGCGCTTCGTTCGGTACTGTACTATGAAAAATACATTGTTATTGAGCCGGGTGGAACTGATTTAAAGAAGAATCAGCTGTTAAGCGAGGATGAATACCGCGACGCTCAGGAACGGTACGGCGGCGCCTTTACCGCAAATATGGGCGCGGAAGCCGTTAAAACCTTATTGAGCAACTTAAATCTGGATGAGCTTGCAGCCCAGCTCAGAACGAAGATGATCGAGAAGGGCGCAAAAAGCGATAAACGGCTCTTAAAGCGTATCGAAATTGTCGAACATTTTAGAACGTCAAACAATAAACCCGAATGGATGATCCTTGATGTTATTCCGGTTATTCCGCCCGATTTGCGCCCGATGGTGCAGTTGGATGGCGGACGCTTTGCAACCTCGGATTTAAACGATTTGTATCGCCGTGTTATTCACCGGAATAGCCGTTTGACCCGTTTGATGAGCCTTAAAGCGCCCGATATCATTATCCGCAACGAAAAGCGGATGCTGCAAGAGGCGGTAGACGCCTTGTTCGACAATTCGAAGCGGAAGCGCGTTATTAAGGGTTCTTCAAACCGTCCGCTTAAATCCATCTCCGATATGCTCAAAGGCAAGCAAGGACGCTTCCGTCAGAACCTGCTTGGTAAGCGCGTTGACTATTCGGGACGTTCGGTTATCGTTGTTGGCCCTGAGTTAAAGCTGTGGCAGTGCGGCCTGCCGACTAAGATGGCATTGGAGCTTTTCAAGCCGTTTATTATGAAAAAGCTTGTTCAAAAAGAGATTGTTTCCAATATCAAGAAAGCAAAAATTATGGTTGAGCAGGAGGATGCTCCGGTTTTTGCCGTTCTCGACGAGGTTATCAGCGAACATCCCGTTATGCTGAACCGTGCGCCGACATTACACCGTCTCGGTATTCAAGCTTTTGAGCCGGTTCTTGTCGAAGGTAAGGCTATCAAACTGCACCCGCTTGTTTGTAAACCGTTCAATGCGGACTTTGACGGCGACCAGATGGCTATCCACGTGCCGCTTACACAAGCAGCGCAGATGGAATGTTGGACACTCATGCTATCGAGTAGAAACTTACTCGACCCTGCAAACGGGAAGACAATCGTATATCCGTCGCAGGATATGGTTCTCGGTTTGTACTATTTAACCAAGCAGCGGACTTTAAAAGAAGGACAGCATGTCCGCCGGTATTCTTCGGTTTCCGAGGTGATGATGGCCGCAGAGGCTGGCTCCGTCGGTTGGCAGGAGCTTATTAAGATAAACTACCGCGGTGAAGAAGTTGAAACTACGCCCGGGCGCCTCGCTTTCAACGAAGAGATGCCCGAAGGTGTTCCGTTTGTCAATACCGCTCTGGATGATAAGCAAATCCGCAAGTTGATCGAAACTGTGTACCGCACGAAGGGAACATGGGTTACTGTTCAGATGTTGGATAAGCTTAAATCCGTTGGTTATTACTATGCGACTTTCTTTGGCGCAACGCTGAGTATGGACGATATTATTATCCCAGAGGAAAAATCAGCCATGCTCGAAAAAGCAAACAGCGAAGTTCTTTCTATATATAGTCAGTATCGCGGCGGTCATATTACGCAGGAAGAGCGATATAACAGGGTCGTTGAGGTGTGGTCAAAGACAAACGAAGAGTTGACCTCGATAATGATGGATACGCTCGCGAAAGATCAAGACGGCTTTAATACGATTTATATGATGGCTACCTCCGGCGCGCGCGGAAGCCGCAACCAGATTCGTCAGCTTGCCGGTATGCGAGGCCTTATGGCTAAGCCGAGCGGCGACATTATCGAGTTGCCTATCCGTTCAAACTTCAAAGAAGGCTTGAACGTTATCGAATTCTTTATTTCTACGAACGGCGCCCGTAAGGGTCTTGCCGATACTGCATTGAAGACTGCAGACGCCGGTTATCTGACGCGCCGTCTTGTCGATATTGCGCAGGATGTTGTTGTCAATGAAGAAGACTGCGGTACTATCAATGGTATCGAATACTCGGCGGTAAAATCCGGAGACGAGGTTATCGAATCTTTGAGCGAACGGATTGTCGGTAAGTATACGCTCGAGCGGGTAGAACACCCGATTTCGCATGAACTTTTAATCGACGTAAACGAATACATCACCGATGAGATTGCCGCGAAGATTGAAGAAGCGGGCGTACAGACTGTTAAACTCCGCACGGTATTAACCTGCGAGTCCAAACACGGTGTTTGTGTCAAGTGCTACGGCCGCAACCTTGCCCGCAATAAGATTGTCGAAATCGGCGAAGCGGTCGGTATTATTGCGGCGCAGTCCATCGGTCAGCCGGGTACTCAGTTGACGATGCGTACCTTCCACGTCGGAGGTACGGCAAGCAGTACGACCGAAGAGAATCATATCACCTTTAAATATCCCGTCATCATCAAAGATATTTTGGGAACTTCCATTCCGCTTGATGATGGTAATCTGCTGTTTACCCGTCGCGGTACGCTGGTGTTTGAAAAAGTGCTTCAAGAGTACAAACTGGCCGCAGGAGATTCCGTGGCAGTAGAAACGGGTGTCCGCATCTTGCGTGATGATGTGTTGTATACCGCTGCGGACGGCACGGTTGTAAAAAGCCCGCTGAACGCTTTTGCCTATTTGAACGGTTCGACGTTGTATTTGACGGCGCCTGAACAAAAAACCGAAATCAGAAACGGTTCTACCGTTGTTGTCAAAAAAGGCGATTATGTACCGGCTTCCTCGATTATTGCAACATTTGATCCATATAATGAACCGATTCTTGCGGAGCAAGACGGATTTGTCCGATTTGAGGATATTATCCCCGGTTCAACCCTTGAAGAAGATGTAAACGATGAAACCGGCGTTGTGGAACGCCATATTTCCGAATTGAAATCGGATATGACCTTACAGCCCCGTGTATTTATCTCGGATGAATCCGGTAATGCGCTCGGCTTTTATTACCTGCCGGACGGCGCTCAGCTCATGGTAGAAGAAGATACACAGATTAAAGCAGGTACGGTTATCGCAAAACTTGCAAAAGCCGCTGCGAGAACGCAGGATATTACCGGCGGTCTTCCCCGTGTTTCAGAACTCTTTGAAGCTCGCCGTCCCAAAGTGCCTGCAGTACTGGCTCAGGTCGCCGGTACCGTTTCGTTTAAAGGCTTGTTGAAAGGTAAGCGGATTGTTATTGTACGCGACCATTACGGCAAGGATTATAAGCACTTGGTTCCGATGTCAAAACGGTTGCTTGTTCGAGACGGCGATACGGTTGAAGCGGGCGAACGGCTGTGCGACGGTAATCTTGATCCGCATGATATTCTTGCAATCTTGGGTGAAAATGCACTTCAGAATTATTTGATGAATGAGATTCGTGACGTCTACCGAA
Source organism: Treponema medium (assembly GCF_017161265.1). Lineage (NCBI taxonomy): Bacteria > Pseudomonadati > Spirochaetota > Spirochaetia > Treponematales > Treponemataceae > Treponema > Treponema medium. Next base: position 1,475,682 of record NZ_CP031393.1, read on the forward strand.
TGCAGGGCGTTTCCATCAACGATAAACATATCGGTGTTATCGTTCGCCAGATGCTCCGCAAGATTGAGGTGGTCTCTGTCGGCGATACCCGCTTTATCTACGGTCAGCAGGTTGATAAGTATCAGTTCCATGCGGAAAATAAGCGCGTTACTGCGGAAGGTGGTCAGCCTGCTATTGCACGTCCGATGTTCCAAGGTATTACCAAGGCGGCGTTGAATATCGACTCGTTCATTTCGGCAGCTTCGTTCCAAGAGACGACAAAGGTTTTAACGAATGCTGCGATTGCAGGTAAAACCGATGAGCTGCGCGGCTTAAAAGAAAACGTTATTATCGGGCATCTTATTCCTGCCGGTACCGGTATGCCGCAGTATCGGTCGGTCAAGCTCTTCGATAAGAATATGAGTGACTTAGACGAGCAGGTCAACGAAATCCTCGAGCGACGCAGACGCGAGTTGGAAGAAGCGGAAGCTGCCGAAGCCGAAGCGGAGATGAACGAAGAAGATTTTGATACGGATGATGAGCTCGGCTACGAGGATACGGAATCTGCCGAACCTTCTTATGATGAATCATCGCGTGACGAATCTACAGGTGATTTCGAGGATTGACAGGCTGCGTATACTACATTAGAATAGATAATCGTTGTTAGAACTTAATCCGTAGTGCTGGCGGAGAGATATAAGGAGTTAGGGCAAATGCCTACAATTAATCAATTGATCAAGCAGGGTCGAAAAGCGGTCGTCTCGCGAACCAAGAGCCCTGCATTGCAGTCATGCCCGCAGAAGCGCGGTGTATGCACCCGTGTAATGACGGTTACGCCTAAAAAACCGAATTCCGCATTGCGGAAGGTTGCCCGTGTGCGCTTGAGCAACGGTATCGAAGTAACTGCCTATATTCCGGGTATTGGACATAACTTACAGGAACACTCCGTTGTTTTAATTCGCGGCGGTCGTGTTAAGGATTTACCGGGTGTGCGGTATCACATCATCCGTGGAACAAAGGATACGCTCGGCGTTGCCGATCGTAAGCGCGCTCGTTCAAAGTACGGCGCTAAGAAGCCTAAGGCGTAAGGGAGGTTTATTATGGGACGGAAAAAGAAGACTATCAATAGACCGATTGCCCCTGATGCTCGTTACAACAGCGTTGTGCTTTCAAAGTTTATTGCTCGTATGATGCTCGACGGAAAAAAATCCGTTACGACTGCTATTCTTTACGACAGTTTTGATGTGATTAAATCAAAGACCGGCGAAGATCCGCTTACCGTATTTACTAAGGCGCTTGAAAATGTTAAGCCGCTTGTTGAGGTAAAATCACGCCGCGTCGGAGGCGCTACCTATCAGGTACCGATCGAAATCCGCGAATCACGCCGCGAGGCGCTCGGAATGCGTTGGATTATCGGTGCTGCTCGCAACCGGAACGGTCATGCAATGTCTGAACGTTTGGCTGCCGAGGTTATCGACGCATACAACAATACCGGTACTGCTTTCAAAAAGAAGGAAGATACCCACCGTATGGCGGAAGCGAACAAAGCCTTTGCTCACTACCGCTGGTAGTTTTACAACTGCCGGTATCGATTGTTATCGGTGAGACAGTGTAGCATGAAAAGCCTTGAAACATACTGTTTCAAGGCTTTTTTTTTATTCATCTTTTCGGTAATGCTTATATCCGGGATGTTTGCCCCATACTTTATAGTCGGCGCGCATACGGCATAACCGGTCGATGTTTTCGCGGGAGATTTCTTTTTCTCCGCCGAGGATATGAGCGTAGATACTGATCTTTGCCGAAAGTTCCAAGGTTTCCATGCGGTAATACGCAGTTAGAATATCGCGACCGAGGGCAAGTGCGCCGTGATTTTCAAGTAAAAGTACATCGTGTTCGGGCAAATAGGGGGCAATCGCTTCGGGGATTTCGTCGGTTGACGGCGTTCCGTAGGGGGTAAGCGGTACGGCGCCGATCGTAATAACCGATTCAATCGTAGTATAGCGATCCATCGGCAGGTGAGCGACTGCAAAGGCGGTCGCGGCAGGCGGATGTGCATGCACCACGGCGCCGACATCATCGCGGTCTTGATAGCAGCGTAAATGCATCTTAATCTCCGACGAAGGTTTATAACCGGGGGTGCCTTCGATAATTTCACAGTCCTTCGTAATGATGAGCAGTTTTTCAGGAGTGATGAGGCTTTTGCTGATACCTGTCGGCGTTACCAAAAAAATTCCGTCTTCTAACCGAGCTGATACATTTCCGTCATTTGAAGCAACCCAGCCGAGCTGCCACATTTTATGGCAAATGTCACACATTTGATCTTTCATCTCTAAAATATTCATAGCGTTTAGTATACTACGGAATTTCTTTCTGTCAATTTCGCCCGCTTATTATTTTGACAAAACCTATGCATATTTGTATTATTCGTGCGGATGGTATGTTCACAATCCGGTCGTAAGGAGTATAAATCGTATGGGAAAATTGATAGAGCAACCGCTGATAGTGCGCAGAGGTGTTCCGTACTTTTTGCTATTTTCACTGTATGCGATAATCAATACCTATTTGCCGATTATGCTTAGAGTACTCGACTTTTCAACCGCCCAAATCGGTATTCTGCTCGGTATTATCGAAATAGTAGGCGTATGTGCGCCTTTTTTTATTACGCGGCAGCTTGATAAAACCGGCCGTTACGGGTTGGTAATGTGCATATTCGGGTTTGATATTGCACTATTACTGCTGCCTCTCCTTCGCTTTCATTCATTTTTAGTTACGGCACTTTGTCTCGGTATTTTTGCTGTAGGTTTTAAGGGAATGGTGCCGGTGTTGGACGGTTTTACGACAAAGGCTCTCGGACAGCAAGATGCTCAATATGGGAAAATACGAGCGCTCGGCTCTGCCGGTTTTGTCGGTATGAATCTGTTTTTACAGATGCATTCCTTTATTTCAGGGAAAAATCCTGTTTCAATGATTTTGACTGTCAGTGTAGTTGCACTTGTGTTTGTGGTAACGCTCCGGTGGGTACCTGATTTATATGGATTAACAGGTATTTCGGCAGGTGAAAAATTCCACACTGGAACCGATGATACATCAAATATATCGATACAGGATGAACAAGAACCGCTCGCTATAGGGGCGTTTTCAGGCGAACCGGTAAAATCGCAAGAATCCTGTTCTGTAGAGATGTTCTCCGACAACTCTATAAAGCCGAATGAACGAGCAAAAACAGCAGGAGAAAGATTGGTTGATGTTCGCTCTTTGTTCGCTGGATTTCCTCAGTTATTTTGGGAATGCTTATTATTGATTTTTCTTGCCTTTTTAGGCTTGGTTCCCTGTCAGCGTTTTTTTTCGCTCTATGTTGAAGAATATATTAAAGTGGAAGCTTCTGCCGGTTTATGGGCGTTGTCAGCAATGGCGGAAATACCGTTGCTTATTATTTCCGGAAAACTTATCCGGCGTTTTGGCAAAGAGCGGCTCCTTGCTGTTTGTTTACTGAGCGTGATTATACGGAATTGCTGTTATATTTTTATTCCCGGAATCAGCGGTACGGTTGTAGGGCAGCTCTTGCATTCGCTGAGCTTTGGCTTATTCCATCCGTTGGGAGTACTGCTCTGCGTTTTGCACAGTTACGGAAAAACGGTTACCGCTATGACTTTTTTTACTGCAGCAAACGGTATTGCCTACGTAATAGGAAGTATAGTTGGCGGGTATGTTATCGAATATTTAGGGTATCCGGCGTTGTTTTTGTTGTTCAATATATTCCCGATCGCCGGTATTGTATTCTACCTTTTTATCATGCGACAAAAAAATAACCGGACTTCTCTAAAAAATTCGGTCGATTTTTTAGAGGTTTCCGCTATTGAATAGATCGACCTATACTACCGATGTTTTACATCAGTATTTTCCAACCATCGAAACATCGGCGCCGAACCATTTTGTGGATATTGCCCGCAGGGTTCCGTCTCGTGCCATATCGGTAAGAAAAGCGTTTATTGTTTTCGCCAACTCTCCGTCTTCTTTCCTAAATGCGTAGCTATAGGAGGTGATGTTGAGCGGATCTTCAATGACCTTGTATGGTTTCTTTTCTATTGTAATTTTACTGTAATATGTCAACAAGTTCATAACGACCGCATCAAGTTGGTCGTAATCCAATGCAAGCAGCATATTTTCCTGTCGGGAATAACGATATGGCCGACGACCATTATTAATATAGAGGGGAGATTTCATTACAACTTCAAACATATCCTGATCGGATGGTATGCCGATTCGTTTATTCCGTAAATCGGAAAATTGATTGAACGTCGTGGTACCGTCCATACTTTGAAGTACGACAACTACCAGCGAATCTCGTAAATACGGTGTACTTAATAAAAAGCGTTCAGCATTTGTCTCATTATTGATAAAACCGCTTGCGATATAGTCAATTCCCCTGTTTTCGAGCTCTAGGATTCTGTCTGCGATGCTCGTAATAGGTACAAGCCGCAGTTTTACGCCGAGCTTATCGGCAATAACTTGAGCTACATCCGATTCATATCCGGCAATTGCTCCTGTACTGGAGTAAAAACTGAGCGGCGGAATTGACGGATCAACGCCGACCACAAGCTCATTTTTGACAATAATTCTCGCCAATGAGGGATCGTTTATTCCTGCTTTATCCGTCTGGTGGCCGGTACAGGATAGGATTGTAAATAGCAAAAAAATGCCAAAAAAACTTTTTATCTTCATTTTTACCTCAGCCTTATTACAGTCCGACATTAAGTATGGATAAATTGGAACCGAACCATTTTCTGGAAAAATCAGGAATAGTGCCGTCGGCATCCATTTCAACCAAAACGGATTCGATTTTAGCAGCAAGTGAGCCATCCGCTTGCCGAAAGGCAAACGTGTAATATTCGGTTGCAATCGCTTCGTTTATAATATTGTAGTGCGGGTTTTTATCAAGCGTGTTGCATGAGTAAATAAGGTCTAATACGATGGCATCGCAAGTTCCTGCATTGAGAGCTTCATATAGGCGATCAATGGAGTTCAGTTGCCGAATACTCACATGGTCTTTCAATACCTCTATATCCAATAATGCTTCATCGCCGCCGGTGCCTGCCTCAACCGCTATCCTTCTATCCCGCAACTGTGCCAATGTCTGATATCCTTTGCTTGCAAGCGTTACAACAATTTTAGCATTTTGAAGATATGGTGTACACATTCGATAGTGTTGCTTACGTTCTTCCGTAAGGCTAAAACCGCTTGCAATGCAATCGATCACTCCTGTATTCAAAAGCATTTCTTTTTGTGTCCAATCTATCGGATAGAAGACCGGATGAATACCGAGGCGGCGGCATAATTCCGTAAATATATCGATATCGTATCCTACTATTTCATTCTTTTCATTTCTAAAAGAGAGGATGGGAACGAAATCTGAAATGCCGATGACTAATGCGGCTTTTACCTGAACTTCTGACCAAGATGGATCTTCAATATATTCAATTTTAGTATTGCGGCGGCATGAAGAAAATAAAATAAATAGTATACATAGCGCCGCATATACAGCTATCCGTTTTTTCATATCAGTTTTTACGACCTTCAACAACATTTTATTCGTGCGGATGGTTTAATACCCGCCGTACCTCTACCGCCACGGACGGCGGTGGTTCCGAACAGCAGCAATGTTGTGGCAGAGCCACAACTTGCAGTCAAAACTATACACGGACGTATAGTTTTGACGAACGCTCTGCGCCGTAACAAAGGGTATTAAAGCCGACTGCAACCACCGAATAGGTATACAAACAGTACCATTTTTTATGTGTCCTGTAAAGATAAATTATTCAGGGCAACCGCATCAAAAATATTTTTAGCGGTTGCCTTCCTTCTGTGCGAAATTTTACTCAAAATTTCGCACATTTTTCCAGCCAAGGAGTAAACGCATCAGACAGAGCAGATATAAATCGCGGAAAAATTGAGACTGTGAGACCATTTGAACCATCTTCAACTGTTGTACATCCGTGTACAACAGTTGAAGGCGAGTTTTGTGCGCGCACAAAACATCGCTGCTTTATGGAACTACTGCCATCCTTGGCCGTTCTGGTCGAATAGTATCAATTTTTCCGCGGGGATGTTAAAAATCGATCTGATGCGTTTACCTTGTTGCCTCTCTGTTGGAAAAAATGTGCGAAATGTAGTATGCTTTCGATTTATGGAAAAGAATGCACGGATACAAGAGCTTGAAGCGCTGATAAAAAAGCATCAGGACTTATACTATAACGCGGAACCGGAAATTTCTGATGCGGATTTTGATTTATTGTGGGATGAGCTGCGCAGCCTCGACCCTCGGAATACATTATTTGCAACGGTACCTAAGGACAGCGCCGACGGCTTCCCGAAAGCGGAACACATTATCCCGATGGGGAGCCAAGACAAGGCGGCGGATCCCGAAAGTTTTCAAAAATGGGCGGAAAAGATGCCGTTCTCCGATTTTCTGGTACAATACAAACTGGACGGCGCCAGTATGGAGCTGCAATACGAAAAGGGACGGCTCGTTCGGGCAGTAACACGGGGCGACGGCAAAATCGGTGACGATATTACCGCGAATGTTAAAAAGATGCAGGGAGTCGTACTTGAACTGAAAGGTGATTCCGCCCCCACCGGCACAGCTCCCTTTTCCGGCGGTATCCGCGGCGAAGTGTTGATGACCAAAGAGGTGCTGCGCCGTTTTTATCCCGATAAAAAGAATTGCCGGAATGCGGCAAACGGGTTGATGAAGCGAAAGGACGGCAGCGGCAGCGAGCACCTCGAAATTATTTGCTACGATGCCGCCGCGGGAACAGTCGGAAAGCCTTTTACCGAAACGGCGCCTTTCACCACGGAAACGGAAAAACTCAACTGGCTTGAAGCGCAGGGCTTTTTACAGGTACCGGTTACGCGGTGCGTCGGCGTCCGGGAAGTTATCGACTACCGCGCCCATGTTATGGATATCCGCAGCACTATTCCCTACGACATCGACGGTCTTGTCGTTAAAAACGATCATATTGATACCGCAGACCTCAGCAGGGCGCGACCGGAAAAACAAATTGCTTTTAAGTTCAGTCTTGAAGAAGCGGTTACCGTACTGCGCAGCGTCGAGTGGAGCGAGTCCGGTGTTACCTACACCCCCATTGCACTCATCGATCCGGTACAGCTGGCGGGCACAACCGTTAAGCGGGCAAACCTCTGCAACCCGAACATGATTGCGGAACTGAACTTAAAGATCGGCAGCCGTGTGTTGGTAACCAAACGGGGGGAGATTATCCCCAAGATAGAAGCGCTTATCGAAAACCCTGCATCAAGCGTGTCCATCGAACAGCCTTGCCGGTGTACGAGCTGCGGCGCTGCGCTCCTTGATGAAGGTACGCGCCTGTACTGTCCCAATCCTGCGTGTCCCAAGCTTATTCATCACCGGATAGAAAAATGGATCAACACCCTCGATATTCAAGACTTCGGGACGGTGCTCCTCAAACAGCTCTTTGACGCGCAGCGTCTCCGCTCTATTTCCGACCTTTATACGCTGACCGTTGAAGAACTCGCAGCCCTCGAACGCATGGGGAAAAAGTCGGCGGAAAAAGTGTACCGCGCACTGCACGCCAAGCGCGAAATCTCCCTGCCGACCTTTATTGCCGGTTTTGATATCGAAGGCATCGGCCGCACCATGGTTGAAAAACTGGTTGAGGCTGGCTTTGATACTCTCGAAAAACTACTCGCTGCCACGGAGGAAGATTTTGCCGCTGTGTATCAATTCGGCAGCATTCTTGCTCATACGCTTACGCTCGGTCTCCGCGATGCAAAGGAAGAAATGTTGCACCTTACCGGTTCAGGGACTATCGTTATTCAAGCGCCAGCCGCCGCTCAAGGAAAGCTTCCGCTCGCAGGAAAAAGCTTCTGCTTTACCGGAGAACTGAATACGCTTAAACGAAAAGAAGCGGAAGCGATGGTGCAAGCAAAGGGCGGAACAGTAAAATCATCGGTAACAAAGGGGCTTACCTATTTGGTAACCAATACCCCCGATTCCGGTTCGTCAAAAAACAAGAAAGCGCAGGAACTCGGCACTGAGATTATCACCGAAGAGGAATTTTTGAAACTGTTCTAAGTATGGCATCGTAGATATCTCGTCAGCAAATGTACATCTGTTTCCGTTCTGCCCTTCCAGCGCTTTTGAAATTAACTTTTCCGTTAGCCTTTGAAAATAGTGATACCGGATACAAGGCGCGAGCAAAAATCAACAACCCCGACGCAAGCGTCGGGGTTGTTGTTCTCATAAGGTGGTTGCAGTCGGCTTTAATACCCTTTGTTACGACGCAGAGCGTTGCCGAGGACGGCGGGTATTAAACCCTCCGCACGAATAAAGCGGAGACGTACTTTTTGTACGTTGAGTATTTTCAGAAGTGGCACGGATGCCACTGGTTCAACCAGAAGCGATATTTCGGCAAAGCCGAAATTCGCCATTAAAAGTGTACACGGATGTACACTTTTAATGATGCGACGCAGTAGATGCCCCGCATATTTTCAAAAGACGTATAATTGACAGAGCTGTGTTTATATGATATACCTTTTGCGCATATCTTGTTTTTTAACCTTTTAAGACGGAAGGAGTATATAATGTCTGGACATAGTAAATGGGCTACAATTAAACACGCAAAAGGGGCAGCTGACGCAAAGCGCGGTCAGATGTTTACAAAGTTTATTAAAGAAATTTCTATAGCTGCACGTATGGGCGGCGGGGATCCGAACGGTAACCCCCGGTTAAGAACTGCAATATTAAAAGCACGCGCGGCTAACATGCCGAAAGATAATATTGAACGAGCTATTAAGAAAGGCACCGGTGAATTAGGTGGTGCAAGCTACGAAGAGTTGTTATATGAAGGCTATGCGCCGGGCGGAGTTGCGGTATTGGTAGAAGTGCTGACCGACAATAAAAATCGGGCGGCAGCCAATGTGCGAAACCTTTTTTCCAAAAACGGCGGTAATCTCGGTGCAACCGGTTCGGTAGCGTATATGTTTAACCGCAAAGGCGTTATAGAGTATGATGCTGAAGCTGTCAGCGAAGAGAAATTGATGGAAGAAGCTTTGGAAGCCGGTGCGGAAGATATTCAGACCGAAGGCGGTATTATCACCGTAACAACTGATCCCAACGACTTTGCTTCCGTGCTTGAAGCCTTACAGGAAAAAGGCTTTGAATCCGTTTCTGCAGAAATTTCTATGGTTCCCGCAACGTATATGAGTTTGGAAGCAGAAACAATCCGTAAAGTGTTAAAAATGGTTGAACGTCTCGAAGAAGATGACGATGTCCAGAACGTATACACAAACCTCGATATTCCCGATGATTTTGAACCTGAGGAATAACGGTATATTTTGTAATTTTTAATATCTTATACTATATAAACGCCATACTATCGTTGTTTTCAGCGGTTGTTATGGCGTTTTTGTTTTATTGCGGCCATAGAATCAACGCGGCACTTCCCGTGGTCTCGCTAATTAAAAATTCTTAATGAAGAATATTTAATTAGTTAATCGCTTCCACTTCTTCTTTGCTCAATCCTGTCATTTTTTCGATAAACGGTATTTCGCAATTGGCTTGCTTCATCAGTCGTGCCGTTTCAAGCGCTTTTTGACGGGAGCCGCGTTCAAGGCCTTCATCCATCGCATCCATCAGGGCTGCCGGTAATATGTGGTATTCTTTCCGTGCTAATTCATTTCTTTTTACCGTCTGTATCATCTGCTCTATCCTCCTCGTGTCACGGAAATCAATTTTTGAGTGAAGGTATTAAAACAGAAGAAAAAATGCTAAAGTGAGAGCATGAGGTGGGAAGAATTAGAAGATGCACTTGAAGTGCTTCAAAGCGAGCGGGAGTACGACGGATATTTTTGCAGCATAAAAGATGCGGTTATCATCGTTATTTTGGGAAGCCTCTGCGATCTGAAAAGCGTAAAGAAAATACATGCGTGGGCAACGAGTGAGCATGTAAAAGTGTTTCTTGAAAAAGAATTCGGTATAAAAAGAATACCGTGTTACTGGTGGCTGTTAAGTCTTTTGGCAATGGTAAGCCCTGAATCACTTAATCGGTGTATGAAAAACTGGGTAAGCTCATTGGTACCGCATCTTGCGGAAAAGCTTGAAGCGGAAGAAGAAGAGCAAAATAAGAAGAAGAAAAAAAGCTTGACGATTGCAATAGACGGGAAAGAAATCCGCTCGACAGGGAAAATGAAGAAGTATGACAGTCCGTTACACATTGTCAGCGCGCAGATAGGCGAACTAGGGCTCACTCTTGCGCAGGAAACAGTGCAATCAAAGAGTAACGAGATACCGGCGGTACAAGAGCTGATAAAGACACTTGAGATAGAAGGATGCATGGTAGTTGCCGATGCTTTAAACTGTCAAATACAGACTGCACAGGCAATTATCGATGCAAAAGCCGACTATTTATTAAGTGCGAAAGGTAATCAGAAAGAGTTGATGAACGATATAGCAGCGTATGTCCAAGATGAAAAACTACGTTCAACGATGGATAGCGTTACCCAAACGGAAAAAGGACACGGACGGATAGAAACGAGAAGTGCGTATACTACTGATGATGTTGAATGGCAGCCGGGAGGCAGGGTATGGCCGGCTGTTAAATGCATTGGAGTGGTGCATACACGATTTGAGACAGACAAAGGGGTAACGGAGCAATGGCACTATTATATTTCAAGTAAAGTGTTGAGTGCCGAGGAGCTTTTACATCATGCGAGAACTGAATGGTCGGTAGAATCGATGCACTGGTTGCTTGATGTTCATTTTGACGAAGATAAATGCAGGATTCAGAGTAAGAATATACAGCAGAATCTGAATATGCTCCATAAAGTAGCGCTTAATATCGTGCGCATATACAAGCGGGAAACTCAATCAAAACTGGCTTTGAACGGTATTATGTTCCGCGCGCTTATGAATCCTCACGACTTATTACCGCTTTTAGACAAAAATTGATTTCCGTGTCCTCGTGTAATCGGTTGTTGCTTTGCCTGTTTTCACATACTGTAAAAAACCTTGTAACTCTTGATTATCTGTTCTTGTAAATGCCTTTGCGTTCTCAATATAATCTTTTTTGTATCTTTTGAAAATATGCGGATATCTGCGTTGTCGCTTAACAAAAAACAGTCCTCGACGTACAGCAAGTACGCCTGCGGGTGTTTTTTGTACGCTCCTAGCATCTACTCCGCCTATTTACAAAAGGCTAACGGAGGGCTTTTTTAGACAAGTCTGTTTCAGCAGTGGCACGGATGCCGCTGGTTCCATGCAGCAGCGATGTTTTGACACAAGGCAAAACTCGTTTTTCCGATAGGCACGGATGTCTATCGGAAAAAACATTTCAATGTCGTAGGACGTACCGTTTTCATCTTTTACCAATACATCAAGGCGGACGGTTTTTGCGCCCAAATTAGTCGTAACCGTATTTTGAGATGAAAGATACGTAATTTTATCGATCTGTGCACTAAAGAGCATTTCAAGAAACGACCGGCACAGCGATTCGTGTTCCATGACTTTACAAAACATAAAGTCATCGGAAATAGTTAGTTCTTCAAAGGGTTTTCTAGTCATTCACATCTCCTACAGTCCTTATGCGACTTTTGGAGATTTTTGGCTTGAAAAAAATCCTTCTTTTTTTATTTCTTATGAACAACAGTGAAAAAGAGAATTGCACAAAGAAGACGGCAAAGAATGCAATAACAGCATTTCTATTTGTATTTTTTTAAAAGACGGTATATAATAAACTTGCGAAAAAGGGTAAAGTGTGATTACCTAAAAAGATAGCAAGTTGAATTCTATGATAAAGACTTATGTGTAGGTATGAGGAGGTAGGATATGAAAAAGCAGTATGTGAACTTTATAAGCATTCTTTTTGCAGCGCTGTGTTTTGCATTTACCGCATGTAACCAAGGTATGACTACCGGTGGAGAGACCGGTACTGTAAGAATTGTTATCGGAGGGGAGGGGGCTGTCCGTTCCGTTGATGGGGAAGGCCTGCCGGTTTTTGACGAAACAAATACAAAAATTACCGTTACCGATAAAGATGGAACTGAATTGGCAAAAGGAAACGGCAAAACGCCTGTTGAGTTGACGCTTAATATCGATACCAAAATTACCGTAAAGGTCGTTGTTACAACGGCAGCAGGCGTATGGCGCGGTTCAAAAGAACATACCGTTACGGCCGGAAACAATGATGTTGTCGTAAAGCTGTCTAAAACACCGAAGAGTGTAGGGAATGTTCTTTCCAAGGTTAAACGGAACAAGCCTCAAGATGTTGAAATTACGCTCAAGCTGGCAAACGGGAAAGAGCTTATTGATGATGTTAAAATCCGCGGCAATCATCAGGGGTATCCGGTCATAGCACGTGACGGTAAAGGCAGAATATATGTGCTCTATGACAAGGGTAGTTCAAGACATTTTACCCGCTTTGATGCCGAAGGGAATGAGGATGCCGACTTTGAGACCGCTATTACGAGTGTACTGCCATCCTCTGTCCGCATCCGCACTATGACGGTTGATGCTAAAACCAATACCATTTTTGTATTTGATACTTTTTCTCCTAATGTATACGCGCTAACAGAAAGCAGCCCCAATGTCTTTACCTGTTCAGGTCCGTTTGACATTAGTACGTTGCCCGTGGCAGCTACTGCTCTCCCTGTTAGCGCAGCAGCTGCATATAACGGCGTGCTGTTCTTAGCAACAAGTGCAAATAAACTGATTGCCTGCGATGTAACGTTATCCGGTACATCCTTGACACTGGTTGAAAGAGCCATAGAAACGTTGGAAAATCTCCGCCCCAGCTCTCTAGGCGGGTGGACTGCATGTACCGGTCTTTTTGCCGATAAAAGCGGCGTCTACTGTCTGCTGTATGGAAGTTCATTGAGAAGTCCTCAGTGGTATATGGTAGGAGCGCTTGTTCATTATACATATAGTGAAGGGGGGCTTGCAAATAAAACCGTGAAAGGGCTCCATTCCAAAGCAGGAGGAAACGATCCGTCCCTTACCTTTGAGGAGAAGGCTTTTGTTAATCCCGTAGGCTTTATCGGCTATGATGAGGATTACCTCTACATTGCGGATGACGGTGCTGAAATAAGCGAAAATCCCTATATAGACTTTTGTATTGCCGGCAACAAAAACCGTATTGCAAAGGTCAATCGTGATACCAAGGTCTTGACCTTTGAAGATTCCGCCTCCGACGTAACATGGTTTGCGGAATACCGTGAATATCCTCCAACGAAGATACCGCATTTATTGTGGAGCCGCGATGAGGACGGCCATGTTACCCTCAAGCTGAAAACTTTGGACGGCAGCGTAAAAGAGCTTGTTCAGGATATCAACACAAGGCAGCAGGACAAGCTGATGACCGCGCGGGACAGCGCGGGGAATGTTTATGTGTTGTATTGCGACAGTACGCCGACTGCACAGCTTCATCTTGAACGCTTTAGCGCGGACGGTACAAAAGATAATAACTTCGGAACTGCAAAGACGGGATTTACTTTGCCCGATACCGATATAACCGATCTTGCCGTAGATTTTAAAACGGCAGATGTCTTTTTGCTCAAACGCACTATGGCAGCAGGCCTCACGGATACGGTGATTACCGCATATATGGCAAAGGCTGATACCGGCTATGCTTCTTTCAGCGGCCCCGCGACAGTTACTATGCCCGATGTTCGGGGGGCGGTAACTATCGATGCCGTTGCCGCGTTTGACGGTACGCTCTTTTTTGCAATGGATGTGAAGGTTGGCTCGGACAATGTTAAAAAGCTGTACGCATATAAAATGCAAACGGCAGGAATTTTTGCATTTACTACGGATAAAACCGAAACGGAGCTGTCTAAACTTCGTGATGATGACAAAAACCCAATGGTATGCACCGGCTTATTTGCCGACCGAAAGGGTGTCTACGGCATGCTTGCCCAAAAAAATGTCATTGGGGGAGCAGCCTTCTATGCGCTGGGCAAAATAGTACGGTACACGTACGACGGTTCTACACAATTAACGCCGGTCGCACTGTCGGGCAATAACAGCGGCCTTAACCCTGCTGCTGCAACCCCCGGTTCCATTGGATATGATGCACAGTATTTTTCCTATCCGGCAGGCTTTCTCGGCTATGACGGGGATAATCTGTACATTGCGGATGACGGTGTAGATATCACAGAGCTGAACGAAAATCACCGTGTCAACGGCAATCAAGATCGCATTATGGCCTTTGATCGTAAAAACGACACTTTGAGCGCTTCTTCTTTGGATTTGGACGGTGCAACATGGTTTAAAAGCTATGATAAGTACACATATCCCGAAACGAAGATGCTGCTGTGGGAGAAAGGCAGCAGCCAATATTGGGTAGGTGACAACGGAACGGAGGCCTATTCTTCATCCTCTGCACTTAGTACCACTCCCAGCCAACAGCTTACCGATGTGTTCTGCTATGACCAAAACGGTAATCTGTATATCGTGGTGTGTGATGGCTTGGACTATAAGGTTAAACGCTTTACGCCTACGGATACCGGCTTGAATAGCACGGGAGATATGAAAATAAAGAACGAGCAGAAACAGCCTGTGTCGATTGCAGTGGATGTTTCCGGCGGCACCAATATCTTGTATTACGGCACTAACGATTATAGTCCGTTGAAGTGGGCTGTAAAGAAGATAGAATGGCAAGATTCTTTTGACGGAGAAAGAGCGCCGGAGCCCTTTACTTCCTTTACCCGCGAAGAGTTGACCTCACTTGCCGCAAACAAGGACGGGGTATTCGTCGGTGTAAAGCAGATATACGAAGAGAGTGTAGGAGTCAATCAGATTCCTAAATACCGGTTAAAGGTAAAAAAATTTCTGAAAGGAACGCATGCCAACGGATCGGTTACTGTTGTAGAAAACGATCCTTTGTATGTAAGCGCGCCGGGGTCTACCAATCCTCATACCCCGATACCGAAACCGGCTAGCAGTTCTCATGATCCGTATATCGAGTACGAAGAAGCAATTAGCGACTTACAAGTGGTTGAGGGTACGCTATATGCCATTATGGAGAAGGCGGAAAAAATCAGGAAATACAACACTGTTGAGGACGCCTGCACCATTGATGAATTTAAGATGAGCAGCGCCCTGTATAAAGTCGGTAAGAAGACGGCGGATGGCTTCTCCGGCAACGCAGATAAGCTCGCTGAAAAGAGAGCCGTACCTCCGGCGGGTGCAAATCCGGGAGTCGGCTATGGGTTCTATCGCTTTATTGCCGTTAAGCCGAAAAAACTTGTGATTGCTTCGGACGGCGCTTGGGGTAAAGAGGGGAATTCTGCATCGCATGTTGAAGCTGACAATGACAAAGTATTAACATACGACTTAGACGGAAACTTGAACTCACCTGAGGAAAAGGATACCGCCGGAAAATTCTCCAAAGAATTGCAGCGCAGTAGTTCCGGCTTTAACTGGGAATAACCCCGTAACATGAGTTTTCTTCAATGCTGCGCTGCTCGCTTCGAGCGTGCGGCGCAGCAAAAACCGCTTGTCAGCCTTTGCGTGTCGGTATATGGGACGGAGGGGCCGGTGGATCGGTTTTTAGACAGTGTTTTGGTGCAAAAGGATGCGCTTTATTCGTGCGCAGGGGTTAATCCCCCTGCGTATCCCATCCGTCTACAATTACCGCGCCAGACCAAGAGGTAAAATCGCAAAGTAAGCAAGGATATTCAACGATGCGTCTGGTGCGGTTGCCACCGAATAATCGCGATTAGTGTTTGTGTTTTTATCGGAACCGGTGTATACTACACTCAAGAAAATAGGTAAGGTGTGATTACCTAAAAAGATACCATGTTTTATTCTATGATAAGGTCTAAATGGTATTTACGAGGAGGTAAGATATGAAAAAACTGCATATAAGCTCTGTAAGCATTCTTTTTGCAGCGCTGTGTCTTGCGTTTACGGCTTGTAATCAAGGTATGACCGCCGGAAACGAGACCGGTACTGTGCAAATTGTCATTGGGGGCGGAGCTGCCCGTTCCGTTGATGGGGAAGGATTGCCTGTTTTTGATGAACATAATACGAAAATTACCGTTACCAAAGAAGATGGAAGTAAATTGGTAGATGAAGAACAAAGGACATCACTCACGCTTCAAGTTGCTGTTGGAAAGAAAATTACCGTAGAAGTGAAGGTTACAACGGCGGCAGGCGAGTGGCGTGGTTCAGAGGAACACACCGTTACTGCTGGAAATAATGATGTTACCGTAAAGCTTTCCAAAGCGCCGAAAGATGTTGCCAATCTGCTGCTCTCTATCACGGGAAAACACCATTCGGGGAGTAATATCGTGTCCTTAAGCATGGGTAAAAAACTGCTCGACGGAATTCTGATCAATAACAGCGCAAAACCGCTTACCGCACGGGATAGTATCGGCAGACTATACCTTTTTTATCAAGATAGATTTTCCGTTCGCCATTTTAAACGCTTTGATGTAGAGGGGAAGGAAGATACTTCATTTCCCGGCGCGGCATTGTTAACGGCAGTTCTCGACTGTACCGATATTGCGGTTGATATAAAAACGGATACGTTGTTCCTTGTGGCAAGAACACCATCTGGATGGAAAATTTATTACACTAATAAAGAAAACAGTTTTGTTCCTTTACTTCCTGATTCTATAGCACGGATTGATCCTACCGTATCTGATATCCATGCTGTTGCAGCATATAATGGTATAGTGTACTTAGCGGTAACAAAGACAGGCTCCGAACCCCTTCAGGTGATGGCTTGTAAGGCTGACCTGTCGGGGCCTGCATTGAATCTGACAAAAATGGATACGAAGCCGCTTCAAAAGCTTCGCACAGCTCCTTCTTTTGGCAATAATAGCACCAAGTGTATCGGTCTATTTGCTGACGAGGATGGGGCGTACTGCCTGCTTAAAGAGCAAGAATTGCGTAACGGAAGAAAGATGTATGCACAGGGGCAGCTTGTCCATTATACATATTCCGGCAGTGCGCTTACCGAGAAAATCAAGGCGGGGCTTAATCCGGTTGCTTCAACTGAAAACGCCATCGCTTTTAATGCACGGTATTTTTCCAATCCGATTGGTTTTATCGGCTATGACAAAGAAAATATCTATATTGCTGACGATGGACTGGATATTCAGTATGTAAACGAAAACTGGCGCATCAAGGGCAATAAAAACCGGATTGCAGTGTTTAACCGCAAAACCGGCAACCTTTCTTTCAGAAGTACAAATGCAACATGGATTGAAGAGCGTTCCGTATACAAAGCCCCCAATACAAAGATTCTGTTGTGGGAGAAGGGGGATGGCTATACTTATTATGGAATGCAATATTGGGTTGCCGATACCGCGAACACATCGCACCCAGTAAGTTCTGCCGATGAGATCTGGTTTTCTGACCAATGGGCTGTAATTCCTACCGATATTTTCTGCTATGACCAGGACGGTAATCTGTATATACTGTGGAAATACGGTCCAGATTACAAGGTTAGACGATTTGCACTGAAAGAAGACGGTTCGTACGAGAAGCAGGGAGAGGATATTTCTCTAACATCCCATGAGGTTTCTGCAATTGCTGTTGATATTTCCGATGGGCAGAACAGTCTGTATTATACGTATGCGTATGGTTCCTATGGATACATACAAAAAAAGAGCTGGAATGTAGGCAGTGCGTTTAGTACTGCGTCAGATGTCTATGGATATGAGGTGCCATTTAATGCGAATGATGTTGCCGTTACCGCGCTTGCTGCAAACAAGGATGGACTATTTGTTGCTATAAAAGAGCAAATAGGTATCGGTGGCGGTGACGATACCAAGTCCTATACGCTCAAGGTAACAAAGTACAAGAAGGATAGCCCTCCTACTCAGGACGGGGTAACGCCCATCGTTTCCGGAGTTGCTGCCTTAAGTCCGTACCCGAAGCCCTCTGCCACAGATTATACGCACTATAAAGAAGCCGTTAGAAACTTGCAGATTATCGAGGGTGTGCTGTATGGTATTACATCAAAGACAACCGAATTACAAAAATACATAGTTTCTCATCATGAAGGAGAGGCTTTTAAGAACAGCAGCGTATTGTATAAAATCGGTAAGACGGCAGACCCATTGCCCGCAAGCCCTGCTAAGTCAGTAGTAAAAAATGCCGTAGATACGGCAGGAGAGAAAACAGGCTACGGTTTTTACCGCTTTATCGCGGTTAAACCGAAAAAGCTTGTAATCGCTTCAGACGGCGCATGTGATACAGGCGGTAGTACCGCTTTAGACGGTAGTTTGAGAAATAATACCGACAAAGTCTTGGAGTATGATTTACAAGCAGAGTTGCAAAGTGAGAAAACTTCAGGCGGCGGTTTTTCCAAAACTTTAACGGTAATAGGTGGAACCGGTTTTTACTGGTAGTATCTACGATGAACTTGATTTCACGCTGTGCAGCTCGCTTCCGGCGTCCTGCGCAGCACAAGCCGCTTGTCAGTCTCTGCGTTCCTGTGTACGGGACAGAGGGGCTTGTCGGGCGGTTTTTAGACAGTGTGTTGCAGCAGGCGGATGCACCGCTTTTTGAAACTATCATCGTAAACGACGGCAGCCCCGGCACAAAAGAACTGCGGAGTATTGTTAAAATATACACAAAGCGGTTTAAAGCGCAGGGGGTGCCGTTCGTATTTTTGGAACATAGTAAAAACCTCGGTACGCTCGAAGCGCGCCGGACAGCGGTTACTGCGGCATCGGGGAAATACCTTGCCTTTGCCGACCCTGACGATGAACTGCCGCCCAGTGCTCTCCGTACCTTATACGATGCTGCCTGTGCCTCCGGCGCGGACATTGTACATGGAAAGGCTGCGGTACCGGATACGGAAGGAGAACCGGAAGCGCGCACAGTAACTTTTAAGCGAAGAGCGCAAAACGTATACGAAGGTATTCTAACCGGCGAAGAAATTCTCCGTAAATGTATTCTTAAAAATGCATATAGCAGCTTTGTGTGGGGTAAGCTTTTTCAAACAGCCCTTGTTCAAAAAGCATATAGCGAAATTCCGTTTACCTACTGTACAATGGCGGAAGATATGCTGCTCTACTTTTTTATCGCTTTACATGCCGATAAATATCTCGGTATCCCCGATACCGTATACAACTACCGCATCAATACCGGCATATCTTCCCGCCGTCAAATCACCGATCTTACCGAATGGCAAAAGGTATGTTCCGTTACTTCGGTTTTTACTATCATTTTTTTGTATTTGAAAGAACACCCCTCTATCGGCAGCGATATCCGCGAAGCCGTACAGGATTTAGGCCGTGCGCACTATGCCGATAATCTCAAACAGCTGGAAGTTTGCGTAGTTCCTTCATTACAGGCGGAAGCGCGGGCAATGCTGGATGAATGGTGGGGGGATTATTGATTAAGAATTGTGAATTATAAATGTCAAACTTTTTAGATGTGTTGCTGTTTTCCGCCTCTTATCATATAGCGCCTTTTTTGCTATAGTTTTAGCTATGCCTCAAGATTTTGTTCATTTACACGTACACTCCGACTATTCGCTGTTGGATGGCGCTTCTTCCATAAAACAACTGGTAACAACTGCTAAAAGCCTTGGACAAACAGCTCTTGCGCTGACCGACCACGGCAATATGTTTGCCGCCTTGCGCTTTTTCCGTGAATGTAAGGCGCAGGGGATAAAGCCGGTTATCGGCTGCGAAGTATATGTTGCGAACGGCAGCCGGTTCGCAAAGCCGGAGAATACCAATACCGGTGTTCGCAAATACTTTCACCTTATCCTGCTTGCCGAAACCGAAACCGGCTACCGGAATTTGATGGTGCTGTGTTCCAAAGGTTACACCGAGGGCATGTACTATAAACCGCGCATTGACGAGGAGCTGCTGACACAGTATTCGGAGGGGCTTATCTGCCTTTCAGCCTGTCTTGCGGGGGAGTTGCCGTCGCTGCTGTTGCAGGGCAAAAAGGCTGAGGCTGAAGCGCATGTTAGGCGTTACCGCAGCATATTCGGCATCAACAATTACTTTATCGAGCTGCAAAAGCATGGTATTGCCGATGAGGAGAAGGTTGCGCCGATGCTGATTGAGATGGCACGCAAGATAGGCGTGCCGATGGTGGTAACGAACGACGCTCACTATGCGGAGCAAAAGGATGCGGTTGCGCAGGATATCCTCCTCTGTATCGGCACAAAAAAGAACCGCTCCGACACCAACCGCATGAAGTTTGAAACCGATCAATTCTATCTCAAATCGGCGGAGGAGATGGAACAGCTGTTCCCCGGTTATCCCGAAATGCTGTCCAACACCTGCCGTATCGCGGAGCGCTGTAACTTTGAAATTCCGCAGCCGGGGCCGCTTCTTCCCGTGTATCAGATACCGGAAGATTTTGCAACAAAAGAAGAGTATATCACCCACCTCGTGCACGAGGGCTTAAAAAAACGCTACAATCCCGTTACCGAAGAGATGACCCAACGCGCCGACTATGAACTCGGTATTATTATGAAGATGGACTTTGTCGGGTACTTCCTCATCGTATGGGACTTTATCAACTGGGCGAAGGAGCACGGCATTCCGGTTGGGCCGGGTCGCGGTTCCGGGGCGGGTTCCATTGTTGCCTACGCGATGCGGATCACCGATATCGACCCGCTCAAATATAAGCTGCTGTTTGAGCGCTTTCTTAATCCCGAACGTATTTCCATGCCGGACTTTGACGTTGACTTCTGCTTCGAACGGCGGCAGGAGGTTATCGACTATGTCCGCAGAAAATACGGTGATGAAAGCGTCGGTCAGATTATCACGTTCGGAACATTGAAGCCGAAAGCCGCAATCAAGGATGTCGGGCGGGTATTGGAAATTCCGCTCGGCGAGGTAAATGCCATCACCAAAATGATGCCCTCTGATCCCAAGCTCACGTTTGAAAAAGCTTTTGCGGATGTTCCCGAACTCGCCGAAATGCGCTCCGACCCGCGGTACACGGAGCTTTTTTCCATTGCGGAAAAGCTTGAAGACCTCAACCGGAACACGAGCCTCCATGCGGCAGGTATCGTTATCGGTAAAACGAAGCTGACCGATTATGTCCCGCTGTACAAGGATTCCAAGACAGGCAAGACCGCCTCTCAGTTTACGATGGATTTAATAGAAGACTGCGGTTTGGTAAAGATGGACTTCCTCGGGCTCAAGACGCTGACACTAATTAAGCATACGGAAGATCTCATCAAAAAGCGGGGAGGGGAGTACGCGAACTTCTCCATTGCTCAGATCGATGAACAAGATGCGGCGACGTTTAAAATGCTCGGCGAAGGAAAGTCCGCCGCGGTCTTTCAGTTTGAAAGTCAGGGTATGCAGAATATTTTGAAACGCGCAAAGCCCGATAAAATAGAAGATCTCATCGCGTTAAACGCCCTCTACCGTCCCGGGCCGATGGCCTATATCGATCAGTTTATCGAATCGAAATTCGATGCATCGAAAATTCAATATCCCGACCCCTGCCTCGAAGATATATTGTCGGAAACCTACGGCGTTATCGTCTATCAGGAACAGGTTATGCAGGTAGCGCAGCGTATCGGCGGCTACAGCCTCGGTCAAGCGGACTTGCTGCGGCGCGCAATGGGAAAAAAGAAAAAAGAGGTTATGGAGAAGGAGAAAACACGGTTTATCGAAGGCGCCGTAAAGAATAATTTTAAGGAAAAAGACGCCGACCGTATCTTTGAAATCCTGATTCCTTTTGCCGGTTACGGGTTTAACAAGAGCCACGCCGCCGCTTATTCGGTACTGGCGTATCAAACCGCCTATCTCAAGGCGAATTTCCCTGCGGAATTTATGGCAGCCAACCTCACCAACGAAATTACCTCGACGGATAAGCTGCCGGAGTATATCAGCGAAGCGAATAAGATGGGACTTGCGCTCCATGCGCCCGACATCAATACCTCGGAAGAATATTTTTCGGTCTATGAAGGAGATATCGTATTCGGGCTGCTCGGTATTAAGGGGGTAGGGGAGCAGGCTGCCCGCGATATTGTCGCTGAACGCACTGCGCACGGCCCCTACAAGTCGTTTATCGATTTTCTTGACCGGCTGGATTTACACACCGTGAATAAAAAGAACTTGGAAGTGCTTATCAAGACGGGATGCTTCGATAAGCTCGGGCAGAACCGCTCCGAACTGCTGGATAATCTTGAAGCGGCAATGGCGTTCAGCGCGCAGAAAAAGGCGGGATCGGCAGTCGGGCAAACCAGCCTGTTTGAGGACACCGGCATTAAAGAGTTTTCCGATTTTACCTTTAAGCAGGTCAACGATTTGCCGCAAAAGGAAAAGCTCCGTATCGAAAAAGAGCTGATGGGCTTTTATATTTCCGGCCATCCCCTCGATGAGTACAAAAAGGCGATTGACCGCAGCGCTACTTTGGAGCTGATTAATTTCCGGCGTGCGCAGAAAGAAAAGCTGTATACCATCGTCGGGATGATTACCGGCATCCGTCCCTATCAGACTAAAAACGGTAAATGGATGGGCTTCGGCACCTTTGAAGACCGTACCGGAACCATCGATTTAACCTTCTTTTCCAAGGTGTGGGAAGAAAACCGCGCCAATGCGCTGCCTGAAACAGTGTGCGGCCTTATCGGGAAAGTAGATTGCTCGCGCGATACGCCGTCGTTTATCGTTGAATCGATGGTGAGCATCGATGAGCTGAAAGAGCGTTCGATTAAAGAGGTGCACCTTGAGCTTGATCCGCTCATCGAAACCGATTTACAGTTCCAGCCGCTCAAGGATTTCCTCTTCGGCGCGCAAGGCACCTGCGATATTTTTATCCATATTACCGATAACGATACCGTCTATCAGGTGAAGGGCTCTTCACAGCTGAAAGTATCCTCTTCCGATGAATTTATCGAACAGCTGGGGAAGCAATCTGGGGTTCTTCAAGTCTGGAAAGAATAGCTTTTGCAAATATGCGGGGCATCTACTGCGTTGCTGCGCAAAAATTAATCCTCAACGTATCAAAGATACGCCTGCGGTTAATTTTTGCTCGCGCCTTGTATCTGTACCGCCTATTTGCAAAAGGCTTACGGCAAAAATATGCATACCGTCTACGGCGTCGCATCATTAAAAGTGTACGTCCGTGTACACTTTTCATGGCGAATTTCGGCAAAGCCGAAATATCGCTTCTGTTTAAACCAGCGGCATCCGTGTCAACGTTTAAGCGGCATTGCCGCTTAAACTTGCAAGTTTTGCCGAGGGCAAAACGTTGCTACTGAAAATCCTCAACATATCAGAACGCCTCTTTAGTCTGCGGGGATATTAAAGAAAATAATTAATGCGTTTACCCTGTGTGCGAAAGGTTGTAGTTTATAAAAAGATGGCCTATACCTTTATTGTATAAGGAAGCAGGCGTTCCGCTTCGCGATGCAAAAAATGCTGCAAAAGAATTTGCCCAGTTAAGCTCCAAGGTTCTGACGTGGTCAAATCTGGAAGAGCAAAACACCGGTAAATAATTGGGTACAAAGCCAAAACGGCTGTGTAATCGAAATGCAGTTTAAACCGTTCTGAGTAATCAACAGCCCCCAACGGAGAACGCTGGGGGGATTACTCTACTCTCCGCACAAATAAATTGTAAAATTCGCCTTGTTTACTTTTCCCCAAGGAGTTGTTTTAATTCCTGTATCTCTGCAACCAGTTTTGAGCGCTGAATATTCTGATATTGCTTGGGCAGCATCTCTTTACTGGTACACTCGAGTACGGCGACTAAATTCTGTAATTCAATATCATAGGGATAGGATGGCGGGATAAAATCGTCGATTGTCTGTTCGATATCTTCTGCTGTCAACATCATACGGTTGTCAGCACTTGCATTCATTTTCGACCTAACCAAAATGGCCTCAATGTCCGCACCGGATATAGGAAATTTCAGTTTTCTATTGATAATATTAGAAAAAGAAATATCTTTTGTTTTAATTTTCAGCTTTCGTTGCAGCGTTTCAAAAATCTCAACTTTTTCTGTCAACGTTTCAGGATAAAACAGCGCTAAGTGTTCCTCTGCTCTTCCTTGCCGTTTTAAGTCTATCGGCAATAAATCGGGACGGCTGGTAATTAAAAACCAGATGATTTTTCCGCGGTAATCGGTGTTGCCCATAAAGTTTGCAATTTGCGCAAATACGCGGGAGGAACCGACACCATCCTGCATTTTACGGTTTCCTAAAACGGCATCCGCTTCATCGATCATCACGGCAACAGGCGCCATTGCTCGCA
Organism: Treponema medium; assembly: GCF_017161265.1. NCBI lineage: Bacteria > Pseudomonadati > Spirochaetota > Spirochaetia > Treponematales > Treponemataceae > Treponema > Treponema medium. Next base: position 1,499,883 of record NZ_CP031393.1, read on the forward strand.
GAATATTCAGCACTTTTTCTAAATTCGATTCGGTTGTCCCCTGCCATTGTGTGTGAAAATTTTTAAGCCGCACCATCGGGATGCCGATTTCTCCGGCAAATGCCGAAACGAGGAAAGACTTACCCGTACCGATCGGCCCGGAAATTAAATAGCCCATTGGGAGTACATCGGTTCTTCCCTGTTTGAGCGCCTTTGCCATCGACTTAAAGCGCTTTTTTACAAATTCATGCCCTGCAATAAATGAGAGATCATGTTCTGTTTCCAAAAATTCCAGTAAGCCGCCCGCTTCATTTTCGATAATTTCCTGCTTTTTTTTGCGGAGATATTCAAACGTAATCGGCACATCTTCGTTATATGATTCTTTTGCCAGCTGATTAAGGTTTAATAAATTTAATCCCGACGTCAGTTTTCCGACCCGTTCAGCATTGAGGAGCCGCTCCAACAACAGCTCTTCCTTATTCTGCAAATACGTTAAAAAATGAATACGGATTGCTTCCGATGGGAGCGGGATAGCGACTTTGACCGTTGAAGGAGAGGCGACAAGCCGTGAGTTCACGTCGGCAAGGTTCTCGGTCAACATAACAATCGAAATATCTTCATTTGTAAACTGAGGATCGTGAGACCATCGGTTCAAGGTAACCAAACAGTAACGGTCGACTGCATCAAGGTTCCCTATTTCCTCCGCAGGGATAACCGTTTCCGCATAATCGATAATAAGCACCATTCTACGGCCGCTGCCCATATTCAGCGTAAAATAGCGTTCAAGGTATGCAAAGGCTTTAACGGGATCGCGGGAATAAAAATCTTCGATGGGGACTTCGGGATAGCGGCTGTGCATTGTTGCAATATAGGTCTGCTCCATCTCTTGCATACAAAAAGACACTCCGCTCGATTTATCGTAAAATACGATAATATCCTTATTACCGAAAATAACTTCCGAAATATAGTCCCATATCTTTACAAAAACGAAATGAGCACTTGCCCGATGATTATGCGGTAAAAAATCACGGATATTACCATGTACAAAATAAAGGTTGACCGTTTCGGTACAATATTTGGTTGCAAGCTCCTGTGCCCACGGAGGCAAATCGTGGATAAGCTCGCTATTGTATTTAATCAGTTTTTTTCCCGAAGACAATTTCCCATCCCCCCTCTTCTATAATACCATATACAAAAACCGATAAAAACACAATAGAAATGCGGAGGCTATTCGGACAGGTTCCTAGATGATTTTTATCACTTTAAACTGAAATAACAGAGAACCGACAAAAAGGCCAAGCACAATACGAAGTAAAAGAATCATAAGAATCGTCAAGATCAGTCGAGTGCGATACTGCAGCGGTTTTCGCGGAAAGAAACCGGTAACCTTCGCAATAACGGGGCTTAAAAATTTATCCAAGTTATACCAAAACGGAGAGCTGTTTGACGAACCGAAAAGATCGTACCCCAGCCGGATAATCAAGAAAATGATCAGCAGGTTGAGCATAAAACCGATAAACGACCATACCAGTTGTATGATGCTCACAAATACTACCCAAAGAGAAATCGTCCCAGTCGCAAGGATGGAAGTGATAAGCTGCGCTGCAATGGACAATATACCGAGCGACAAAATAGGTGAAAAATCGACCATACCAATGCGGGTAAATCTGAAGCGTCTAAACCAATTCAGATAAGGATCGCAGATGGATGACAACACCCTGCCAAATGATGAATACGCCGCAGAAGGAACCCACGACAACAAAATTTTAATAAAGCACAAAAAGAGATAGGCATTGATAAGCTGCCTAACAGTTAATAATAATGAACGCATCATAGCAGGCTCCTCACATCAATCGACAATCTTTTGCCGATTAGCATTTCCGTATAACATACTGATTAAAATTCAAACCGTAAAGCCCCTAGCGACGAAGTAATAAATGCCTCGCCTTTCCAGCGCTTTTGCAAATAGCCTGTCCAGAAGTGTACTTCCGTGTACACTTTTTCCCGACATACATCCGTGTATGTCGGGAAAAGACGAGTTTTGTGCACGCACAAAACTCGCTGCTGATTAGCACCCCGTCCCTCCATGGACGCATTGATGGCGAGTTTTTGCGGAGCAAAAACGTCGCCGTTATGTGAAACCACGGACATCCGTGTCCGTTCTGAAACTACAATGCGCGAACAAAAATAAAGCGGAGGTGTACTTGTTGTACGTCGAGCATTTATTTTTGTGTAGCAACGCCGTAGACGGTGTGCATATTTTCAAAAGTTATAGGAGGGCAATCGTGTGTAGTACTAGCATAGCGGAGATACGGGATGCCTCTTTTGAAAATTGCTGATATGAGATCGCAGCAGGTTCCCCCGCATTGTCCGAGATACAGCGCAATATCACAAAGGGTATGGCGTTCATTGCGCAGGTTTGAGCAACTGCGGCACCTTCCATTTCAACGCAGTCGGCTTTAAACGTCGAGATAATCTCCTGCTTTACTGCAGGGTCTACAATAAAGCGGTCTCCCGAAGCGATGCGTCCGGCAATCATGCTGTCGGTATTTGCAAAATCTTCCGCACGGTCGGTTTTCAGCTGCGTAAAAGTTTTTATGAAAGCGGTACGCAGACCGTCGTCTGCCTTCCAAAACGGAGACGCTGTACCGGCGATCTGCCCTTTCGCATAACCGAATACCGAAACATTCACATCATGTTGTACCGCATCGGTCGAAACAACCAAGTCGAATACATGCAAAGAATCGTTTAACCCTCCGGCAGTACCGGTGTTGATAATTATTTCCGCATGAAATTCCGAAATCAACAACTGCGTACAAATTGCCGCATTCACTTTACCGATTCCGCCGCATACACTGATAACCGTATGTGTACCGTGTTCCGCTTCATAAAACACGAGTCCGGCTCTTTCAGTCTTTTGTCCTTGCAGACTTTGCTGAATATTTTCTATCTCTTGCTGCTCCGCCGCAAATATACCAATTCTCATTTCTACCCTCATATCAGGGCAATCGTATCAGACTATTTTTTACTACCCCGCAGAATAAGTGAGGCTGTTCAACCAGAATTTCGCCGCTTTGCGGCTCAAATGGTCGCCCTGCCTCACTTATTCTGCGATTTTTATCTATGTGTCTGATACGATTGCCCTTCTTCATAATATAACCTGCACAAAATTTTTTCAAAATTTTGTGCAAAAGGAAAGCAATCGCTTAACTTTCGGAGCGGTTGCTCTGATTTTTATCCTCTCACTCGTTAGAATTCTTCGACGGTTCCGTTTGAGCGGCTTAAAAAGACGCGCGGCTGTTTTTGGGTAAAAAATCCGTTTTCGATAATGCCGGGTATGGCATTTAATTCGCTTTCCAATTTAGCGGGATTGATTTTTGCATTGGGCGGCCATTTTATATCCATGATGAAGTTTCCGTTATCGGTGATAACCGGCCCCTTTTTCCGGATACCGTCACGGATAATCATCGAAACGCCGTAGATTTCAAGTTTTTTCATAATACTGAGCCGTGCTTCCGGTACAATTTCGATGGGGAGCGGAAAATGTATGCCCAATGTTTTGACGCTTTTTGTTTCATCGCCGATAACAACGAACAGTTCGCTGTTATACGCAATAATTTTTTCACGCAGCAAAGCCGCCCCGCCGCCTTTAATCAGATTTTTTTTAGGATCAATCTCATCCGCTCCATCGATCGTAAGATCTAACGATCCGTTAATTCGTCCCGAACTGAGGGAAAAAATGGGAATGTTGAATTCCTCGCACGCTATCGATGTCTGAAAACTGGTGGGAACGGCGGCGATGTCTTTTAGCTTCCCTTTTGCAATATACTCAGCCAAGCGTTTTACTGCAGGCATCGCAGTAGAGCCGGTTCCAAGACCGATCTTCATGCCGGAATGGATGAGCCCTTCGGAAATCAGTTTGTCAATAGCAGCGTGTGCAACCAATACTTTTTGATCTTCAACACTTATCGTATTACTCATAGGAACCTCCTGTAAATAGTTCAAATTGTTTATATGCTTGGTAGCGAAGCATATTGTATCCGTTACAAATATCGCAGCCGGCAGCTTCGGCACGTTTTAAGAGCGCGGTTTTTTCGGGAGTATAGATAACGTCGAATACCTTTTCGGCGCCCGAAAAACTGTAAAATTCAAGCGGATCTTCATCCTCATGCATACCGACGGAGGTCGCCTGTATAATAATGTCGGAATATTTTTTAAGTATACGGACAGAGGCTAAGTCCGATACCGCCCATCGAAAGTTATATCGTTCTGCCAGCTGTTTTGCTTTTTCCGCAGAACGGCCGAAAACACAGGCTTTCCCATGCAGTAGATGTAGGGCATTGGCGATTGCGTGCGCCGCTCCGCCGGTACCGATAATAGCAACATGTTTAAATCTCAGGCTCTGAACGTGCAAAAATTCTTGCAAAGCCCGCGAAAAACCGTCGATATCGGTATTGAAGCCCCGTCGTTTGCCGCCGTCAAACAGTACCGTATTCACTGCACCGCAGGCAGTCGAAGCAGGCCCGATCGAATCCAAAAAAGGAATAATATCGAATTTAAACGGATGAGTAACCGAGAGCCCTGCTATTCCGGTACAATCGGCAAATGGAATAACTTCCTTGCTGTCTGCGGCCGAAATTGGGATATAAACGGCGTTGATATTTTTTCGTGTAAAACCGCTGTTGTGAATAGCAGGACTGAGACTCCTTGTCGTATCTGTACCGACGACCCCGTATATGCGTGTTTCGTCATTTATTGTGCGAAAGCGATACAGCTCATTGAGCGTAATAGGATCGATGAATTCTTGTTCCAAATGATGTTGTATAATATATTCCCGCGGCATGGTATATACAATTGGAGAATGCAGTTTTGCCGCTAAAATACGAGAAGGAATACCGTACTTGCCCATCGCAATCAAGATATTTTGTCCGTTAAACTGCGGTGCTTGTTTGAAAAGCGCCGTTACATCTGCAAGGTTATCGGCCTTATATGCAATTTTTACAATTTCTTCGTCCGTCCGCCGAATTTCGCGTATTTTAGCAGCGATGTCTTTAATCGGAGTTTTGATACTGTGAACACTGCGGATAATACCGATATTAAAGGCTTGCGCTGCTTCTTCCAAACTTGGCGCCTGCACATCGGATTCGAGGTCGAGATATGCAAAATTATTAAGCGGTTCGGTATCCGCAAAGGCGAGGCCGCGGGCAAACAGTGTGATACGGGAGCCTTCCCCGCCTTTGAATGCTCCGCCGTCCAGAAATCTGCGTATGGTTAAAATAGCCGGTATATGCGCAAGCTTCGGGAACATACGGATATGCAGCAGCTCCTGCGGATCAAGAAAATCTGCCCGCAGTTCGACAATATTGATCCACGGACGGTACCGTTCGATCAGCTGAATGTTCTTGTCGATTGTATTTTCCGTCAATACAAGGCATATTTTAGGTACCATACCAGCAGTATAGCACAAAGCGCGTCCTTTTGAAAATATACGGTGCATCTGCGTTGTCGCTTCACAAAAAACAGTCCTCGACGTACAGTAAGTACGCCTGCGGGTGTTTTTTGTGCGCTCCTAGCATCTGCATCGTCTATTTTCAAAAGACTTACGGAAGGGCTATTCAAAATCGCCACGGATGGCGGTGGTGCTAAACAGTAGCGAGTTTTTCGCTAGAAAAACTCGACGTTGACCAGTGTACAAGGACGTACACTGATCAACAGCGCCACGGATGGACGGGAAATAAAACGAGAGCGATGTTTTTGCTTGGCAAAAACTCGCCGTCAGCGAATGTACTCAGGATGTACATTCGCTGACAGGGCATCTAATCGAATTTTTTTCAGATACCCCGATGTGTTAGTATGCGAACTATTCGTTTTACAGAAAAAGTATATATTTATAGCAACGTAATTGGGTGAATTTTTAATTACAGGGTATCTCTCAAAACATCTGTTTTTAGAGGTTTCCTACGATGAAAAGGTATTAATTTGATTGTAACAAATAATAACTTAATTCCCGCTCCCGATATATTTGTAGAAGGAGATTATTATAGCGTTCTTTTACAGGCTCGCGACTTAGTGTACGAGGGGCATGAACTGTTAATGCATCCTTTATTTGCAAGCATCCGTATGTTACTAAGTCCTGTAAAAACATTAATATTATCGGATATAAAAAAATCAATGAAAGAAAATGAAAATTCTTTAGTCATAATAGGAGAAGCCATTCTAAAATATAAAAACCTTATTAAAAACAGAACATGTGATTTCGAACATATTGATGATTATAAAATACTCGATTTACAGTTGTTTAATCATGCTCAAAGCGAGCTGGGAATGTCACAAAAGTCGGGTGCTTTCGAGACAGACCTAATTTTATAGATGGAGGTGCGGTACATGAAATTACAGCTGGGGGATATCAAAATAGCTGATATCAAATTGGCCGATAAAACGCAGATTAAAGATCACATTTTATATGTGAATCCTGATGACCTTAAAACCGAACTGTTAAAAGATTCGAGAATTAAAGACATCAAAATCGATATTGCGCGGCCCGGTGATAAAACAAGGATTATTCCGGTAAAAGATGTTATTGAACCGCGGGTCAAAATTGAAGGCGGTCAATCGGGTTTTCCGGGGCTTACTGCTAAAATGTCGCAGCAGGGATCAGGCTTTGTGAAGTGTCTTAAAGGCGCCGCCGTAGTTACCATAGGTGACATGGTCGGTTTCCAAGAAGGGGTTATTGATATGTGGGGCGAATGTGCCAAATACACACCTTTTTCAAAAACCTTCAATTTGGTTGTAGACATTTCGGTTGTTGAAGGGCTTAATCCCCATACCCATGAAGAGGTTGTAAGGATTGCAGGTTTAAAGGCTTCTGAAATAGTAGGCAAGGCGGGAATTGACATTGAATGCGATGAAATTACGCACTATGATTTAGGGAACCTGAAAGAAGAAACTGAAAAATATCCCAACCTCCCCAAAATTGTTTATGTCGAGATGCTTATCAGCCAAGGTTTGTTACACGACAGCTATATTTACGGCGTCAATACTTCGCAAATTCTTCCCACGCTTATGCATCCGAATGAAGAGCTCGACAATGCCGTCATTTCGGGTAACTGTGTTGCAGCATGTGATAAGATTACAACATATCAGCATCAAAACAATTCCGTAATTCTTGATCTATACAAAGAACATGGAAAAACCATTAATTTTTTAGGTGTTATTCCCATGCCTGAATTAACCACACTCGAAGGAAAAGTACGGACATGTAATTTTACCGCAAAATTAATCAGCAGTTTAGGTGCGGACGGTGTGATTGTTTCCGAAGAGGGATACGGTAACCCCGATTCCGATTTGGTTATGATTTGCGCACGATGCGAAAAGAACGGCATTAAAACGGTTTTAATAACCGATGAATGTGCCGGTTGGGACGGTATGAGCCAACCCCTTGCCGACACTGCGCCTGAAGCCGTAGCGGTAATTTCCACAGGCAATGTGAGCCATGTACTCAACTTAGAAGCTGCAGACAAGATTATCGGTAATGACAAGGCGGTACAAACAGTAGCCGGCGGCTGGGAAGGATGTATAGGGAAAGACGGTTCTATGAAAGTAGAACTTAATGCCGTAATCGCTGCAACAAGCGAGATAGGCTACCATACCGTTTCGGTAGAGGCTATGTAGATTGTTTTTTTATCGGAGGTGATAAGACAATGAAAAAGGTGATTTGTTATATAAACCAATTTTTCGGGCAAATCGGCGGTGAAGAAAAAGCGGGGATTGCTCCTGAATATCGGGAAGGCGCTGTCGGCTCCGCATTAGGGCTTGACGAAAAATTAAAACCGGAAGCGCAGGTGATCGGTACTATCATTTGCGGCGATAACTATTTTAATGAGCATACAAAAGAAGCGCTTGCATTTATAGAAAACATCCTCGAAACGCAAAAACCTGATTTGGTCGTCGCGGGCCCTGCTTTTAATGCAGGCCGTTACGGTATGGCGTGCGCAGGGGTGATTGAACCGGTAACCCAAAAGGGTATCCCTGCTTTAACCGCAATGTACCCTGAAAATCCCGGCGTAGATGCAATAAAAGGAGCTGCGCTCATTGTAGAAACAAGCGATACGGCAGGCGGAATGCGTAAAGCGCTGCCGTGTCTTGCAAATCTTGCAAAAAAGATTTTGCAGAATGAAAAAATCGGAAAACCGTCCGAAGAAGGGTATATTCCGCAAGGAAAGAGAAACACCGTCTTGGTCGAAAAACGAGGGTCACGGCGAGCTGTTGAAATGCTTTTAAAGCGTATCAATAACGAAAAGTTTGAAACCGAACTTCCCATGCCGCACTTTGATACGGTTGAACCCGCTTTACCCATTAAGGATTTATCGAAGGCCTCTATCGCGATTGTAACAACCGGTGGTATTGTACCTAGAGGAAACCCCGACAAATTACAGTCGGCTTCCGCCCGGATTTGGATTAAGCATGATATTTCTTCTCTCGACGCCTTAAAGGGAACCTACGAAACCATTCACGGCGGGTACGATCCCGTTTATGCAAATGAGCTTCCCGATAGAGTTGTTCCGCTCGATATACTTTATGAAATGAAGCAAAAAGGCGAAATAGCCGGAATTTATAAGTATTTTTATTCGACTACGGGAACGGGAACGTCTGTAGGAAACGCAGTAAAGTTCGGAAAAGAAATAGGAAAAGAGCTCCGTGAAGCCGGTGTCGATGGGGTAATTCTCACAAGCACGTGAGGCACCTGTACTCGTTGCGGTGCAACGATGGTAAAAGAAATTGAACGATTCGGTATTCCGGTTGTTCACATGGCAACTATTACTACTATTTCAAAATCCGTCGGCGCAAATAGAATTGTTCCGACAATTGCAATTCCGTATCCTGTCGGGAATCCCCGTCTGTCTCCGGAAGATGAACGTGCCCTTCGCCGTTCTCTCACGCAGAAAGCAGTCCAATCCTTAGCTACAGCGGTAAGCGGTGTAACGGAATTTGAATAATCTGAAACAATGATTTGGGAGCCGTAAAAAATCAATCGTTTTTTTAAAGGCTCCCATTGCTTTCGAAAAAGCCTACGCAATTTGTGTTACAAATAGCGTAGGCTTTTTTTATAAATGCATGAATGAGTATATGAGGCGATTGTTTTTTGAATTTTAAGAAATTAAATCGAATAAAACATAACGACAATATATATCGCTATGTTTTATAAAGTTTTTTTAATTTAAACTGCTACAGCCTTAGGTTTTAAACTCATTCCGTTTGTAATATAACCCATAATTACATAGACCGTCGCACTGGCAAGACCGCCCAGAATAGGAGCTTCAACCCAGCCTGCATTAAACCGGAACATAAGCAAGATGTCCGTAATAAGTCCTGCAAGCATTGCCACTATACACGTTTTTGCATTGCCTTTGACAATTACCTGAACAATAGTCGGTCCTAAAAACATAGCGATAAGTCCACCTGTTCCAATATAAGCTACCTGATTGAGCATACCTTGCGGTGCAACAAAGGTTAGATATAAAGAAATAGCTGCTATCACCAATACGCCGAGCCGATTGATAAGATTCCCTTTAAAAATTTCCTTCTTAAATGCCGTATACATATCGTGCGTTAAGGCTGATGCCTGTGCTTGCAATACGGAACTGATTGTTGACAGCATCGCAAAAAGAATAAACAGCGTAATCAATCCGCCGATAACAGGAGGGATATATGTGTTTAAAAAAACCGGCATTGCCGTATCGGGGTTTTCCAGTCCCGGCTTATAATAACGCATAAAAATGCCTACAAAGGGGATAAAACTTAAAATGAACCCCATTGGCGCCATATAAAGCGCCATTTTATGCACTTTTAAGTCTTCTTTTAACGACAAAAAACGAACTGACATATACGGCAGTGTTGTGGTAAATAATAAAGCATAGATAAATACTAAAAACACTTGATATTTTCCTGCTCCATACGGATTCGATGTCGTCGGATTGGCAATTTCAGGATCAATGTTATTCAACTGAGTGAGTAATTCACTGATAGAGGTTTGTTTTAGAATTACACCGAACGTAATTGTCGCCGCAACGAGCATGCCAATACACATTATCGTATCGGTAATGGCAACGGCAAGAAGCCCACCTTGCATAGTAAACACCACAACTAAACACAACAAGAGTATTGATGCTATCTGCTGCGAAACTCCTAACCATTCAGCAGCGACAAGCCCTACTGCACGGATCTGTCCGACTATATACACAGTCAAAAACAATAACGTTGCAAATCCGCTTATAAATTGAATCGCTCTTTGTTCTTTTTCCGTACCTCTGTGAATCTTGGCTAAATAGCTGGGAACCGTTAAACCTCCCATCGCTTCAGCATTTTTTCTCATATAGCTGGCAAACCAGAGCGCTCCGAAAGTAATAGCCGGTGCAAAAAAGAAGTTGGCAAGAATTTCAATAGTACCGAATGCGTAGGCCGTTCCCGGTGATCCGATAAACCCCCATCCGCTGTATCCTGTTGCCATCAGCGTTCCGGCTCCGATAAAGGGACCGATTTGTTTTGCTCCCAATAAAAAACCTTCGCTGGCATTTGTATCTTGTTTAATTTTTCTGTTTGAGAAAAAACCGACAGCAATTAAAACCATCGCCGCTATTGCAAATATTATCCAGTTAATCATCACGTTCTCTCTTTTTTATTTCTTATAATGTATACCAAAAGCGGATACACAATTAAAATCACAGAACCGATTGCAAACGCATCTAATGTCCATGAACCTGTCATACACACCTCCCATACAAAAACAGGGATTGGGGGTGTCCCGAAAGTAACCAACTTTTGAGACATATCCAAATCCCTGTTAAATTAAAATTTTTTACCACGGCCTCTTTTCATACGTTACCAATGTAGGATCGTCAACTTCTTTGGGGAAGTAGTTTTCACATTTTCCTTCACGGTAAACATCAGCAGTTGCACAGTGTAAACCGCCGCCGAACGGATACGCATCCCGGAAGGGAACAGGAATGACATTCATTCCTAACTTATCCATTTGTTCTAGTTGGGCTGTTTCACTTGCTTCAACCAATACTGTTTTGTGGTCAAGCACTAAACAGTTCATAGAAAGCCATACGCTGGAATAGCACAGGGGCGGCGGCTCTTTATGGGCAGGCATTGCGGCATCTACAATTTCCCAGCCGTTCGCTTCAAAAATTTTCCGTTGCTCTTTCGGCAATCTTCGGTGCGGGTTATTCAAAATAAGACCGGGGCGTAACGGCACGAACGTTGCGTCAATATGAATCGGGTAGGGATCGCCGGGGAAGTTGACAGCGTGTACCTTCAACTCAGGATACATTCGGCGGAACCAATCCATTGCTTTTCGGTTTGTGGTCAGACCGTGCTGAACAAAAACGTCTTTACCTAAGCGCATAAAATCAGCGGCATCAAATAAAATTTCATGCTCGGTTGTTACCATCTGGAGTTTTGCAGTCCGTTCAAGAAGGATGTCTTCGGTAATGTTCCCGTCATAATAGTGCATATCATAACTCTTATCACCGAGCTCAGGTCTGGGACCGTAGAACCAGCGGAAATCGGGATCTTTTTCAAAATATTCCCGTAAATTTTTTGCATAAGCATAATGTTCAAAGAATCTGGAGCGGAAAGACATGGAAGCACAAATAATATCACTTCCAACGGTAAGCAATACATCTCTCGGCGGCATACAACCGAACATACTACCGGTCATAAAATGCGGTGTAACAACGGCCTGATTCCATTGCATCGGTTCAGGTCTATCGACTTTTACACCTCTGCTTTCAAGTATCTTAACCAGATTATCCAGTTGGGCATTTGCTTTTTCAACGGTATCTAAAGGACGCGGCCCTGTCATACCTCGCATCGGACTGTCCAGTGGAACTTTTGCTTTAGAAGCAGGTTCCGACGGCGCAATACAGCAGTTATCGGCTCTTCCGACGATAACATGTTTCAATGGATCAAAATCATTCCATGAATTAACGATTTTCATAGTGTACCTCCGTACGAAATAGTAGTGTAATGTCGATAAACATTTACTAAAAAACATTATATAAGCGGTTTTATGGGAAAGAAAGTTAGAGTACTAACACGTGATTAATTTTTTAATATATAAATGAAATGTATAGATTTTTTAATATGTAATATAAAGCATGGGATTTTAAATTAAATTTTCCAGAAATTCTCTGTCCACTATTTTAAAATGCATGCCTTTTATTTTTACAATTTCGTCTTGATGTAATTTTTTTAATTCTTGATTTAAACTTGGGCGATTAACTCTTAACATATTTGCGAGCATGTTTTGGTTTGAAGGATATTTCAAACGATCAATCTCATCTATATGTAAAAGCC